>JABDKO010000148.1 GCA_013002165.1 Rhodothermales bacterium
GGCCCCACACCATCGGATATCCGGTGAGCTCAAACCACTCCTGACCAAGGTCAAGGACTGTCTTACCTACTCCTGCTCCATGGTCGATATCTGTATTGATAAATCCAGTCATGTCTCCGTGCAATTCGGGTGTATCTGCAGGCACGAACTGCGGCTCAAAACCATAGTGCTCATTGAGAACAATCCTGCCAACAATTGCATGTAGCTGATCTTTGCTGCAGTATTGAATTGAGGTGATGGGCGTACCGATGGGTGCGTCAAGCACTAATTGAGCATAGGGAAATCGCCAGGAGGAAATAGCGGATTCCCCATAGACATCAAGATCATCTTCGTGGAGAAGTACCAAGTGTGGTCGCATCAGACCGACATCGATCATCCCGGCGAGCGCAAGTTGCTCACACCTGTCTGGAGATGTTACTGTGACATCAAACACGTCGCTTTGGACGAAGGCATCAACGTACGGCTTCAGGAATGCGCTGTCCCAGAGGCCAATTGAAATCGATTTGTTCATAGTCTTTTGAACGAGAAAGCCGCCGCAGCGACAGAGCTACGACGGCAAATACGTTCCTGTATAATTGTGTCGCTGTGCGGCTGTTACTTGTCGACTCGACGTTCCTGGATGCGCGCTGCCTTTCCGCGAAGTTCGCGGAGGTAGTATAGCTTGGCACGCCTGACCTTTCCATGTCGTATCACTTCAAGCTTGGCGATCCTTGGTGAGTTGACAGGGAATATTCGCTCCACGCCGACCCCGTTGGAAATCTTCCGAACGGTAAATGTCTTCTTTGAGCCTGAGCCCTGGCGTCCAATGACGACGCCCTGAAACTGCTGGATACGCTCCTTTTCCCCCTCCACGACTCGGACGTGAACATTTACCGTGTCGCCTGCCGAAAATTCAGGAATATCGTCCCTGAGTTGGGCTGCTTCGATCAGGTTTACAAGTTCGGTGCTCATCACTCTAATAATTTTTGTGCAGTTTGACTGCGTTAATAAATCTCAAATTAAAGGTCGAGTAAGTCGGGACGTCTCTCCCGTGTTTTGTCCATGCGCATTGACTCTCTCCAGTCATGGATACGCCTGTGATCTCCGGAGAGCAACACTTCCGGAACGTCCATCTCGCGAAACGAAGCGGGCCTCGTATACGCCGGAGCATCCAATGTATCGTCCTGAAATGAATCAGACAACGCAGACATGGAGTCGCCGAGGACTCCAGGCATCAAACGACAGACCGCGTCAACAACAACTGCAGCGGCTAGTTCCCCTCCGCTAAGCACGTAGTCACCGATTGAAATCTCCTTTGTGACAAAGTAGTCGCGTACCCGCTGGTCAATCCCCTTGTAGTGTCCTGCAATGAGAACAAGACGGTGCTTCATTGTCAAAGCATTGGCAGTCTTCTGATCAAAGCGCTGTCCATCTGGTGTGAGGAAGATGACCTCCTCACGGTCAGTGCCTTCAGTATTCGGTTTGACTCCGATCGACTCAAGGCATCTGAAAATCGGCTCCGCCATCAGGACCATTCCGGAGCCGCCTCCATACGGATAGTCATCAATCTGACGATGCTTTCCGACCCCGAAGTCCCGAAGATTGTGTACGGTCAGTTCAACAATCCCCTTTTTACGGGCGATGCCTACGATACTTTCTTCAATGAATCCCCCGAGCAGGTCCGGCAAACCTGTCACGATATCTATCTGAATCCGATTATCCATCTACGAGGCCCTCCCACTCCTGGAGTGTTATCCGTCCTGCTTCCACGTCAATATTGCTAACAATCTGTGGCACAACGAGGGGGACAAGAGTTTCGCCAGTACCGGTCTCAATAACAAGCATTATTTGGGATGGGTAGTCTCGCCATTCACGAATACGTCCGACCTGATGACCGTTGTCGAAAAATACATTCAATCCGACGAGGTCGTCCAGGAAGAACGAGTCAGCGTCCAGTTCCGGAAGGTCTGATTTATCAGCATAGACATTGTGTCCGATCAGTGCCTGGGCACTTTCCATCGTTGTCACATCGGCTAGCTTGACAACTAACCCGGTGTGTTTCTTCACGCGATGCAGCCGACTTTCCGTCAATGCATGCACGTTGGATTCGGCAGGCGTCATACCAATCGCTACTTTTTCAAGTGCGAGCAGCCTTCCGGGCTCCTCAGAGTCGGGCGCTATAAGGATAGCCCCGACCACGCCATGAGTTTTAATTACTCGACCAATACGTAAAAGAACAATCTCGTCCATGGTAATTCGAACGAGGCCGTGTCAGGCTTTTTCGGCTTTCGAGTCGTCGCCGGCAGATTCTGCGGCTGCGCCCTCGTCTTTAGTTTCTTCAGCAGATGCAGCCTTTTTGGCTTTGGCTGGCTTTGCTTTCGCTTCTGCCTTTGCCGGTTCAGCTTTCGCATCCGCCTTTGCCGGTTTAGCTTTTGCTTCTGCCTTTACGGGTTCAGCTTTCGCTTCTGCCTTTGCCTCGGTCTTCGCTGGCTTTGCTTCCGCTTTGGCCTTTACCGGCTCAGCTTTCGCTTCGGTTTTCGCCGGTTTGCCTTTCGCCTTGGAAGGAGCATCTGCGTCAGGAGCATCGGCCTTTGCCTGTGCTACATTCAGCTCTTCCTGCTCTCCTTTGGCAGCTCGAGCTGCCGCCTCCCTCTGAGCTTCGACTTCAGCTTCCGCCTTCGCCTTCGCTGCATCGGCTTCGGCTTTTGCTTTCGCTTCAGCTTCGGCTTTTGCCTTGGCATATTCCGCCGCTTTTACGGACGCTGCCGCCGCTTCAGCCTTTAGCGATTCGCGAATCCGATCTTCCTTCGTCACTTTCGTTTTTGACGACGCCTTTTCGGCCCGCTTCTCACGATGCTGAACGACTGCGGCTTCGATCTCCTCTTCAGAAAGACCCTTGCGCTGCAAGCTATGGGTCAGAAGTATGCCTTCTGAACTCAACAGTGACCGAACGGTGTCGCTAGGCTGGGCGCCCTGGCTGAGCCAGTACAGAATCCGGTCTTTTTCCAATTTGATTTCTGCCGGTTCCGAAACAGGATTGTACCTGCCAAGGTCTTCGATAAAACGGCCGTCCCTTGGACTTCGCGAGTCTGCGGCTACCAATCCGAAGATCGGACGTTTTTTACGCCCCAGTCGCCGAAATCTTAGTTTTACTGCCACGTGTGTAAGCCTCTATTCGTTGGTTATTGTTGAACTGATACTATTTAACTAGTTGGGCGACAAGAATGTAGACGGATCGATACCTCTGCCCTTGCCGAGCATCTTGGTCATCGTCTTCATCATCTTGCGCATGTCTTTAAATTGTTTGAGGAGTTGGTTCACATCCCGTACCTCGACGCCACTGCCGGCCGCAATTCGTTTCCTGCGACTCCCGTTGATTATCTCGGGTCGACTGCGTTCGTCTGTGGTCATCGATTGGATGATTGCCTCAATGTGTTTGAATGCATCCTCGTCCACTTCGAGATCATTGAGCTTACGCCCTATCCCTGGAATCATCCCGACAAGATCCTTCATGGGTCCCATTTTCTTGATTCGCTGAAGCTGATCGTAGAAATCTTCCAGATCAAACTTCTCAGTCGAGATCTTCTTTCTGAGCTTTTCGGCCTGCTTTTCGTCGAATTGCTCCTGAGCCTTCTCAACGAATGAGACAACGTCCCCCATGCCGAGAATACGTTGGGCCATTCTATCAGGATAAAAGGCCGAGAGTGCCTCAAGCTTTTCGCCTGTAGACGCAAATTTGATAGGCTTCTGGACGACAGATCTGATAGACAGGGCTGCGCCGCCTCGCGTGTCACCGTCAAGTTTGGTGAGGACCACGCCGTCGAAATTCAGTCTATCGTTAAATTCTTTCGCCGTGTTGACAGCGTCCTGCCCCGTCATACTGTCGACGACGAATAGAATTTCGTCCGGCGATATACTGTCGCGAATCGCTTCCACTTCATGCATCATCTCTTCGTCGACGTGCATTCGGCCAGCAGTATCAACGATCAGAACGTCACGAGTAGCCTTTCTTGCAGCGGTGACTGCTTCGCGAGCAACATTTACAGCATCCTTGACAACATTTCCATCCTTTCGAATCGAAAAGACAGGAACGTCGATTGAGGCCGCCAGTGTTTCCAGCTGATCTACGGCAGCAGGTCGATAAACGTCTGCTGCGGCAAGCATTGGCGACTTGCCTTGAGATTTAAGATGAAGAGCGAGCTTGGAGCAAAATGTGGTTTTACCAGATCCCTGAAGTCCAGCCACAAGAATGACCGTTGGCGGCTTCTGAGAGAATTGGATTGGCTCCTGATTCGTGCCAAGCAGGTCGACCAGCTCATCATAAACAATCTTGATCAGCTGTTGCCCTGGCGATACCGATGAGAGGACCTTCTGGCCGACAGTCTCATCCTTGATCCGCTCGGTAACTTCTCGAGCTACCTGGTAGTTGACGTCTGCGTCCAAAAGGGCACGCCGAATCTCCCGGATCGTCTCCGCGATATTCAGCTCGTCGATACGGCCTTTGCCTGTGATCGACTTTAATGCGCCTTCAAGTTTTTCGCTTAAATTGTCAAACATTGCGGGTTCTAGCTCGAATCCGGGGTTTTGCTTCGGAAAAAGTCTGTTCTTCGTAGGGTAGGACTACAGACCAGCTAAAATACCGCTTTTTTGTCCGTACAACAAAGTTGATCCAATTCGGAGATCCGTGTCAGACCCGGTTAATTACATATCCACCTTAATTTCACGGGTGTCGACCGGAATTTCTACTGCACAATGACAAAATCAGACCTTCGAGCCCGGTTCTCTAACTACTGGCGCGAAGTTGACGCGTCCGAAGTTGCCCGGATGTCAGCTAGTATTCAGGCCCGGATAAGCCGTATTCCAGTCTGGGACGAAGTTGAAACCGCCCTGCTTTATCTGCCCAAAACACATTCTGCCGAGATTGATTTGAGGGCATTCATTGAGGAGCTCTCCAAATCGAACGTCCGTATTGTCTTGCCAGTTGTTACGGAGTTTGGTCGATCGCGCATCGCGCAGGCTAGAATTGAGGCTCGATTGCTTGAAAGCTATGATGAGCTGATCCTGAATCGATGGGGAATCCCGGAGCCCGTCACCGGGCAGCAAATTGATATTACACGTGTCGACGTTGCCGTTGTACCTGCACTTGGAGGTGGTCGAAACATGTACAGAATCGGGCATGGATACGGGTACTACGATGAGTTGCTTGCACCGGCCAGGTGTCCAAAGATTTGTCCGATTCCCTCAGGTTGTCTTGTAGAATCCGTACCTTTTCAAGACCACGATGTGCCGGTCGATTATATCGTCACGGAAGTTGAGACAATTGGCGCTGGTGATGCGTTGTAACCTAGTTGACGCCGATCACGTAGCCAAGAGCACATATAAAGCCTGACAAATGCGATCTAGGACCCGTACAAAGAACACCGTCGACGAAATCCCCCCTCTTCTGGATTACGAGGATAATTTTGACCTTGAATCTCTGACGGACGAGGAACTGGAGGATTTCCTTTTCGAGGAGCCGGAAAAAGAGTCAAAGGGGCTGTTCAACCTGCCCACTGTCGCGGGTTTGTCTTTGATCATCGTCGGGCTTGCCTACATCTTTCAACAGCTTGGGGTCCTTCCCGGCTTTGACCTCACTGCGCTGATTGCAATGCTTCCATGGCTTGCGGGAATGTTGATTATCCTCCTGGGCTTTGGCGTTCTGTCGTGGAGACCTAATCGAAAGAAAAAGCGAGTCAAGAAAGCAATCGATAAGAGCACTGGGAAACGTGCCGTCATTGTCGATGATGTACCCGGCACCAAATCTGTAGGTAAACGCAAGCGGCTCGTCAAATCCCGCAACAAGAAAATCGCCGGCGTATGCTCCGGGATTGCAGAGTATTTTAATCTTGACCCAACGCTTGTTCGAATTGCATTTGTCATCGGGACGATCGCCACTCAAGGTTCTATCATTCCAGTGTATCTCGTTCTAGCCGCTGTTATGCCAAAAGCGGAGGCGAAGAAGGTCGAAGAAAGGATTACAATTATTCGGGATACATAGAAGCCGGGTAACATTTTTCGATTTTCCCGTATACACAAGCCAAATCAACAAATTACGGTAGAATGAGCACGTATAAGAAATTACGAAAATCGTCAACCGAGAGGATGGTTTCCGGTGTTTGCGGGGGAATTGCGGAGTACTTCGACATCGATCCTACCCTCGTTCGGGTTGGCTATGTCGGATTGAGCGTGTTCAGTGCCGTCTTTCCGGGGCTGATTGTCTACATCGTCCTCATGCTCCTCATGCCCGAATCGTAGGGCATCGCCGGTCAATTCGAGAATCAGGTTCCGAGCGTTCCGGCGGTTGCTGTAAGTAGTTTGTCCGGATCTATCCACTTGCTCAGAGCAGCATTTACCTCCTCTACGGAGACCCCTTCAACGAGCGATGCAAACAAGTCGACATATTCGGCGCCCAGTCCGGAAATGATGTTGGTACCTATTGTTCTTGCCAGGCTCCCGGTAGACGCCAGTCCGACCTTATAACTACCTGAAACTGTCTTCTTCTTGGAGGCAAGCTCCTCCGGCGAAATCCCGTTCTCAGCAAATTCGGCTATCAGTTCGTTAGTACGTCTGATTCCCACATCGAGCGTGTCAGCACTGAATGTCGCGCGTACGAGAAAGTAGCCGCAAAACTCCGACGAGACGCCATTCAACTGAGCGTATATCCCATACGTGAGACCTTCCTTATCACGAATGGTGTCCATTAGACGAGACGAAAAGTTGCCGCCAAGAATGAAGATTCCAAGGTACAGTGGCAGATAGTCCCTGTGAGTCCGGATGACATCCACTGCGTGTCCGATTCGGACATCAAGATTCTGTTTGTCCCTCATCGGGATATGTACCGGGCTACCCGATTTCTCAACCGGACTCCGGTCGTATTTGCGAGACACATTCTGGTCTGGCCACTCACCAAAACCAGTACTCACCGCTTTGGTCACATCGTCCGCTTCAAAGTCTCCGACTACGACAAGGACAAATTCATTTGCCCCGGCACGGCTTCGATAATAGCCGGCAATATCGGCCAGTTTGGTATCGGACAGCATCTCCATTTCGGCCTCTGGAGCATGAGCGAAATTCGGGTGGTTCTTGTCAAAGATGAGACGCCGAAGTGCGGACCCGGACTGTGCTCCTGTACTTTCCATTGACTGCATGACCGATGCCTGCAGCCGCGGAAGTACTTTATTGTATTCATCTTCTGATAGCGAAGGTTTGCGCAGCTGCTCCGCGCAGATGCCGATGACCGGTGTCACGTCCCGGTTGAGGCATTTTCCCGAAAAGGCAATTCGCGTCGCCATCGAGTGAAAACGAATTTCAGCTCCGCGCGACTCCAACTCTTCAGCGATCTGAAACTTGTCCCTTTCCGTCGTTCCCTTGTCAAGTAGAGCAACAGCGAGGTCCTGCAGTATGTCCTGGTTCGTCGTGAGGTCCGGGCGTGTGGCAAACGAACCGTAAAACGACACGACAGAGTCTACAGTTGTGCGCAGCATGAACAGTCTGCAATCACCGACCTGTGTTTCTATGATTCGATCTGATAATGTCAAATGTATACCTGAAGGAGAGTTAGAGCAGTCGCTGTTCCTATGCCGGGATGTACTTGCCTATGGTTGCGCGGTTGTCAGTGAGATACGATCTGGCAACACGTTGGATATCGTCTGGTGTGACGGCCTCGAGTCTATTCAGGTATTCTGTGTACAGCTTCCAATCCCCTGACGCGATTGCTTCATTTAATTGCTGCACGATCGAGAACGCACCGTCTCGCGAATACGCCTCCAGGGCCTGCAGTTGACCGATCGCCGAATCAACTTCTGCCTGCGTCACTCCCTCCCGGGAAATTGACTGGATCTCATTCCATACCGCCTCTTCAATCACTGCATGGTCTGACTCCGGATTGAGTACAGCAAAAACGTAAAACAAGCCCGGGTCCCGAAGTGCTGTGTTAGAAGCATCGACTCCACTTGCAAGGCTGGTTTCGAGCAGCGCCCGGTACAGGCGGCTCGTTTTTCCCCTGGCTAGAATGATTGACAGGACGTCGAGTGCCAGGGCATCATCATCATCAGCAGAAACGGCCTTGAACGCCATCATAAGAGAACCGAGTTCTCCAGCCTGTGACACAGTTGTGCGGCGCAGTCCGAGTTGTTCAGGTTCTCGAGTTGTGACGAGCGCTGGTTCTGGTCCCTCCGGTATGCTCGAAAATCGTCGCGATACCATCTCGAGAGCTTCGTCAATATCTATTGATCCCACAATAGACAGCGTCGCGTTGCGTGGCCAGTAGAATCTGTCGTAGAAGCCGCGCAGATCGGAGGCCGTCACATTCTCGATGTCACTTCTCCAACCAATAGTCGGGTGGTGATACGGATGAGCCGAGTAGGCAGTCGTCCAGACTTCGTGATACAATTTTCGAGTGGGCTCGTTCTCGCCCCTGTCGAATTCGTTCAGAATAACGGTCCGTTCACTTTCTACATCTTCCGGTAGAATCAGCGCGTTACGCATCCGGTCGCTTTCAATGTCAAGTGCAAGATCAAGGTGTTCAGCAGGCAGAAGCTCGTAGTAGTTTGTGCGATCCATCCACGTAGTTGCGTTCATCCTCGCGCCGACATCCTGCAAGACGTTGAAGACTGAGGTGCCTTTAGCCTTGTTGTATTTCTCTGAACCCTTGAACATCAGGTGCTCGAGGAAATGAGTGGCACCTGTCAATCCGGACGTTTCATTCCGGCTACCAACACGGTATGTGATCATACATGCGACAACCGGTGCGGACAGATCTTGCATGATTAGAATCTGCAGACCGTTTGAGTCCAGCTTGTACTCTTTAACCCCGCCTGATTCCTGAACAAACGAAACCACAGTATCCACCCTTCTATCTAGTGAGCATCAAGCCAGTTTGATGCAATATTGATGTCGATTTCAATCGGAACTCGAAGGGGAAGCGCATCCTTCATCTGATTGACGACACATTCTGAAAGTACTTCCTCCTCACCGGGAGCAACTTCGAAGACAAGTTCATCATGAACCTGTAGCAGCAGCTGACTTTTCAGTTCCATGTCTTCCATCTGTTCATGGATTCGAAGCATCGCAATCTTGATCATGTCAGCCTGAGACCCCTGGATCGGCATGTTTACTGCAATCCGCTCAGCAGCTGCTCGCTCGTTCCGGTTTCGTGCGTTAATGGCTGGAATGTATCGTTTGCGTCCAAGCAATGTTTCCGCATATCCCAGCGATCGGGCCTTTTCGATTTGCTCATTCAGGAATCGCGCTACCGATGGGAACGATGAATGGTATTGATCAATCAATTGCTGGGCTTCAGATCTGGGACAGCGCAATCTGATCGCAAGGCCGAATGCCGAGATTCCGTATGGTATTCCATAGTTGACTTCCTTGGCGCGACTCCGTTGCGCGCGCGTGACTTCATCCAGGGGAATGCCGAATACCCGGGCGGCGGTTGCTGTGTGGACATCCTCTCCCGCTTCAAATGCAGCGATTAATCCAGGATCATCGCTCATGGAGGCGAGAATGCGCAATTCAATCTGGACATAATCTGCTGACAGCAGTTTCATTCCCTTTGCAGGAATGAAGGCTTTTCTGATTGATCTCCCTCGCTCAGTCCTGATCGGAATATTCTGCAGGTTAGGATTCTGCGAGCTCAGACGGCCGGTAGCCGCGACAGTCTGGTTGAACTCTGTGTGTATACGTCCGGTCTCCGGATTAATGAGTTCAGGCAGGACATCCACGTAGGTGTTCTTCAGCTTCGAAAGCTGCCGCCAGTCGAGAACAAGGGCCGGTAGCTCATGTTCTGTGGCCAGCTCGGTCAACACAGTTTCTTTTGTCGACGCCTTGCCCGTCGAAGTTTTTGAGATGACCGGCAGCTGCAGCTTATCGAACAGGATCTCTCCCAGTTGAGCTGGCGATCCAATATTGAATTTCTCTCCGGAGGCCTCATAGATTTCTGCTTCAACCTTTTCAAGGTCGCTTGCCATGTCAGTAGAAATCCTATCAAGAACTTCAGTGTCAACAGTAATTCCGGCCTGCTCGACATCGGCAAGCACTTCAATCAGCGGGAATTCGATTTCGCTGGCGACCGCAGCCAGGTCATTCTTTTCAAGCGACTCGCGCATAACCTGCACCAGACGGCCGACAACATCAACCTGTTCACAACCATAACTGGATACTTCCGACCGCGGAATATCGAGGATTGACGACCTGTTCCGCCCGCTACCGAGTAGGTCATCCTCACGAACAATGACGAGATCAAGATACTTGCGGGCAACAACCGGCAGACTATGCGCCTGATCAGGTGACAGTAAGTAATCGGCGATCATCGTATCAAAGAATGGACCATCAAGAGTGATCGACGAACGCTTTAACAGGATCAGGTCTTTCTTGATGTTGTGGCCGACTCGTACGCCGGCAGTTTCCAGTGCTGAGGTCAAGCTACTTGCAATAGATTTCAACGGGATGCTGGACGCGCCGGTCAACGGAATATACAGGGCATTGCCGGGTTCAAACGAAACAGCCATTCCGATGGGATCGGCAACCATGTAGTCGCTGTGTGATGAAAAGACTTTCACGGAAACGATCTCCGAGTTTCGACCGGCGTCCAGAAACTCGTTGACTTCGGTTTCGTCCCGAGCTGTTCGATAAGTGACCGTATCACGATCGATACTTGATGTGCTCTGTGTTGAAGCAGATTCAGAAAACAGGTCCGGCTGTCCCCGATCAGTGGCTCGCGGAACTGGTCCGGCAATCTTCTTCATACGGCTGAACAGAGTCCGGAACTCAAGTTCGTCGAAGAGTTCTTTCAGTTCGTCGAGATCCGCATTTTTTCGGTGCAGGTCTTCCCATGACAGATCGAGGTCGAGGTCACACTTGATTGTCACAAGCTCTTTGCTCAAACGTGCGTCGTCAGCATGATTGAGCATTCCTTCACGAGCGCGTTTTCCGGAAAGGTCCTCGGCTCTTTCGATTATCGCTTCAACAGATCCGTACTCGGCCACAAGTTTCATCGCCGTTTTCTCGCCGATACCGGGTACGCCCGGGACATTGTCCGACGCATCGCCCATCAGGGCGAGGATGTCAATAAACTGTCGAGGTTGTACACCGAATTTCTCCACGAATGATTCGCGTGTGACAGGGTCGAACGACTCGCCCCTATATGCGGGACGAAACATGGAGACCTTATCAGTCAGAAGCTGTTGAAAGTCTTTGTCGGGGGAAACGATAACAACCTCGGCACCGGCTTCATCACCTTCGGTTGCGATGGTGCCGATCACATCATCCGCCTCAACTCCACTGATCTCAACAACCGGAATATCCATCGCCTCGACAACAGATTTGATCAAGGGGATATTATCAATAAGATCTTCAGGTGTCGGATCACGTTGCGCCTTGTAGTCCTCGTACAATTCATCTCGAAACGTACCTTCTCCATCGAAGGCGTCGAACACAACAGCCATATATTCGATTTCGTGGTCTTCAATTAATTTGAGGAGGGCCGACGTAAAGCCGTATGTTGCCGATGTGTTCTGACCCTTGGAGTTGATGAGAGGGCGGTTGATAAATATGAAATGTGCACGATACGCCAGCGCCATGGCGTCAATCAGGTACAATTTGGATGGAACCTTCGAGCCTTTCATTCGAAACAAATCGTGCGGTTTGGATCAGTCATTTTTGTGCCGTCCATACTAAGTTATTTGCTGATCAAAAGCAGTCACTTTCCAGCAACGATTGTTGATGTTCGACTAATTCGGAAGAGTATGATACAGGACGAGGTCGAAATCAACGGAGTACGTGTAAACGTCGCAGTGTGGGGTCATGATGCTGAGCCGATTGCGACGATTGTTGGAATTCACGGATTCGGTCCGGCCGGATTCACATCTTTTGAACGAGTGGGCTCTAAATTCGCCGGGGAATCCGTACGCCTGGTCGCGCCAGACCTGCCCGGTTTTGGAGGATCCGAACGGCTGAACAGGTATTCGCTCAGGCTGTACTCCGACATCGTTCATGGAATCACGGCCCGGTACGCTGCTCCTGTTACCGTTGTGCTTGGCCATTCATTTGGCGCAAAGGTAGTACTTGCGGCTATTTGCGATGCTCCCGAGTTATTCTCAGGGTTTGTACTGGTTAACCCCGGCGGCTTTTCTGGACCCACGGAGCATCTCATCAAACTCGGTGATGTACCGATAGTCAAAGACTTCCTCAGTCAACCGTGGTTCTACAAGGTAGTAGCACTGGCCGGGATCCGTCACCCAGTGTCAAATGAAGAGTTTAGAGCTGCAGCGCGAGAGCTCAGCGGCTCATACAGGGAACTCGATCTTGGGACCACGGAGTACAGTACACAGATACAAGCGATTAGCCAGCCCGGGCAACTCATTTGGGGCGGGGCCGATCCGATACTATCCACATCTGTCATTGATAGAGTTAGAAAGATATTTCCCGATATTCACTACACGGAAATTCGGGAAGCCGGTCATGCTCCGATGCGATCCAAACCGGATCAGTTCACCAATAGTACGATGCAATTTCTGAAGTCACTTGGCCTTTCGTATTGACCCACTGTCTCGTCATATGTACCCGCAACCGTCCGGACGATCTTCGGGAAACGTTAGAGAGTTGTGCTTCTCAAGGATCGATTGAGGATTTTGCGGTTCGGGTTGTCGATGCCAGCGATACCGAAGCAGCATCACGGAATGCGAGCACGATAGCAGAGATACCTCGTATCAATTGTGAACACGTATTGTATAGAGGTGAACCGTCGCTCGCCCGGCAGAGAAATTTCGCCATAGAAGAATACACTGGCAACTATGACATCATCCATTTTCTGGACGATGATGTTACTCTTGATTCGGAGTATTTGAAAGTGATGGACAACGCATTCAGGCAAAATCCGGCGGCGGCTGGAATTGGAGGGCTGGTTGTTGAAGATGGCAGACGACCACAGGATGCGCGTTCGCTTTTGCTGACATGCTTCAGGCTTTACTCGCCTCGACCCGGTAAAGTGCTGGCATCCGGGCATGAATCTCCGGCACAAAGTGAAGAGCTGTCAGAGGTTGTTGGAGTCGAGTGGCTCAACGGCTGTTCCGCATATCGCTCGTCGGTGTTGCGAGACTTCCGTTGCGACGCCCAATTGCGTGGTTATTCGCTTGATGAAGATCTAGACTTATCGTATCGAATCAGTCGCCAGCATCTGCTCCTCGTAGAACCATCTGCTCAAATGGTACATCGCAAATCACCCGCCGACCGCGAACCAGGAACACAGTACTATTCCGACTACATAGTGCATCGATTCTGGTTCGTCCGAAAGAACATTCGTCATCCGATGCGCTACCCTGCGTTCTGGTGGTCAGTAGTTGGCCGACTTCTTCGCGCACAATCGGCCAGAAAGCATGGTCACCACGAAATGAGAAACGGGTACTTAGATGGGATCAAGCGCATTGTTTCCGGCGATCACTACCTGCTCGGCGGCAGAGAAAATGAAACTTTTTGACCTACCCAACGCATATCTATGCAAGCAAGACGTTACTCCTGAATGAAAGCAAATTATCGACTTGGTGCCGTAGGCGGATTCGAGATATTCCTTCATTGGACATTCTCGACAATGATGGTGGGTCTTTTTGGCTACTATCTCATTACTCATGGCTCCGTTTTCGTCGCGATTCAGGCGTTGACATTCATCGCCGCGGTTTTCGGGAGCGTGATTTTGCACGAACTCGGTCATGCATTCATGGCGCGACGTTTCGGAATACCCACGCTCGATATTACAATGTATCCGATCGGCGGGGTTGCGAGACTGGAACGGATGCCGACTGAGCCACGTCAGGAGTTGCTCATTGCTGTAGCGGGGCCGGCTGTAAATATTGCGATCGGCATCGGATTGCTGATGCTCGGGACGATGTCCGGTTGGACTTTATCGAATGGTTTTCTGGCTCAGAATTCCGGTTTGATTGAGAACGTGATGAAAGCGAATTTCTTTCTCGCTGTATTCAATCTTATTCCTGCCTTTCCGATGGACGGAGGTCGCGTACTTCGCGCTCTCCTTGCCATGAAGATGAGGTACAAGAGCGCAACGACCGTCGCCTCTTTTGTTGGACAGGGTATCGCCGGCCTCTTCTTTTTATTCGGCCTTGCACAATTGAACATCGTTTTGATGTTCATCGGGATGTTTGTCTTCGTTGGCGCCCGGCAGGAGGCACTTGTCGTTTCTCAAACCCACACCTAGCTCAGCTGCCAAGTTTCAACAACTTGTCTCTTGCGTTATCGTTTGACGGATCTATCTCAAGCGATCTTTGGAAGTGAGTTCTTGCACCTTCAGTATTTCCTTGCAGCATGTATGCTTCTGCGAGGCTGTCATGTGGATTTGCATGAGATGTAAAAAACTCAACATTCACTTCGAATATCCGGACGGCGTCGTCAATCCGACCTGACGCAAGCAGGTCATAGCCAAGGCCATTCAATTGCCATTCGTCTACGTTGTATTCGCCTGTACGGCTGACGAGACTTCGGAACTGGCGAATAGCCTCCTCAACGCCCTCATCCATGAGGGGCTTCACGATTCGTGCGGCGATATCTGTTTTGCACGCACCAGCCGGCATGGCTCCGATAATTGCCTGGTACCAGGAGCATCTTACAAGAGTCGTTACGTTCCCACCAGAAGAGCTGTTGGTCAGAATTACGATTCCCTGCCCGCGTGCAGGCAGTACGGCAAAGTTGGAGTGCCAACCGGCGGCCGCGGCTCCGTGTCCGACAACCGCATCTCCGGCCAGGGTCAACCGTGTCGAATAGCCAAGTCCGTAACCCCCGCGTGTGTCCGGAGCGGGAGTCTGAGCCAGGAGAAGAGACTCCTCCGAAATCACGTCCGTTTTGAAATCATCACTGGCCGTTGCACCGAGATTCATGGCAGCGAATGCTGCCATGTCGGACAATGTCGAGTACAGCCCCGAGGCTGCTTTGGAAGCATACTGTTCCTCGACCAGTCGAGTCCCTACGCTGTTGTAACTTGTCGCAAGTTGACGAGAGGCCGAGTAGCCCGTACTGCTGATCTTTAATCCGTCGAGAATCTTTTCGGACACATATTCTTCAAATGTCGAACCAGTCACGTCTTCGACGATCATTTCAAGAATTGCATATCCACCGTCTGAGTAGAGCCACTGCAGACCTGGAGGTTTCACCAGTTCGACTCGATGGTGGTCCCGATCTGCTCCGGAGACCAGGTCCACAAGCTCAGGTACTGTCTCGGTCGGTCCGTAATCATCAAAGTATTCTACTGACGTACCAGCGGTGTGGCTCAGCAAACGACGGATAGTCACTCGTGAGGCATCGAATGAACCCGAGGGAATCTCCCACCGCTCGAGATACGTGTCAGCAGGAAGGTCCAGGTTGACTAAACCGTCCTCTGCAAGTTTCAGGAGAGCCCACGCCGTAAACGGTTTGGATATCGAACCAAGTCGAAACTGCGTGTTCTCCGTTACTGGTGTTCCGTTCTGGACATCTGCGTACCCGTACCCTTGCATGGCGATAATTTCACCGTTTTCAATCAAGGCGATTGCAGCGCCCGGGACTGAATATTCGTCCAACAGCCTCGGCACAATTTCGTCAAGTTGATCCACGAACTGGACATCCTGCGCATTGACGAGCGGGACAATAAAAAGTGCAACGGCAAGTATGAATCGAATTCCCATCGGAGTGTTAAACGAAATGCTTCTGGATATATTCAGGAGGGTTGACAATCGCCGTGGCTGCGTCGGGAAGGACGATTGCGCGATCAGTTGGGATCGAGTGCCGCACGATCGGAGCGAGTGAATCACCGCTTTTGAAATCGCCCGCGTGTCGCAGTATTGTCTGATTCATGAGTGTTAATCTTGAGGCTGAGTATAGAAGAGTCGAGCTAATTGTTCCTCTAGCTGCCCATCCGGTTCAAAATCGAATCGACCTGGTGCTCGTACGATTTGCCAAAGATGTTCAGGTGGTTTATCAGGTGATATAAATTATAGACATCACATCGGTCCCTTGTACCGTCGACTTCAGGATTGATTTCATGGTACGCATTGTAGAATTCGAACGGGAATCCTCCGAAAAGTCTGGTCATCGCCAGGTCAACTTCGTAGTGTCCATAGTACACTGCTGGATCAAAAATTGACGGAGAGCCTGCTGTGAAGCCACAGTTTCCGGACCAGAGGTCTCCATGGCACAGCGAAGGCTTGATATTCGAAGGAATCATCTTTTCGAACAGTGAAATAGTCCTGTCGAGTAACCGACTCCAAACATCGCGCCACAAACCGTTTTTCTGTGCAATATCCCTCTGAAATAGTAGTCTGTTCGAAACGAAAAACGAGAACCAGGATTTGCCGGGGGCATTTATTTGCCGGGTCAACCCTATGTAGTTGTTATGATCAAGTCCGAACGATTCACTGGTGGTCTGGTGCATTCGTGCTAAACGTCGTCCAAAGCAGGCCCAGTCTATTGCTGTAGGCTGCTGAAAATCAATCCAGTCTATAAGTATGTATGCTCTGTCGTCAGAGCTCTTCTCAACTCCATACACTCGGGGAATCGTCAGCTCCGAATGTTCGCGCAGCAGTTTCAGTCCGGATGCTTCCGTGACCAGTCTATTCGACTCGCCGGCTGGAACGCTCTTGCAAAAGTAGATGTGATCTCGTGTAGATACACGGTGCGTCTGTGCAGAGAGAGGCGATATGTCGATTGAATCCGAACCGCGATTCTCGGTGAGCTGAAGGATATGTCGTATCGCCTTTATCAAAGAAGGTTGATAGACGCTATGATCCGGTCAACTCGGCAACCAGTCGTTGAACCGTCCGGTCAACAATATCAAATACCTCATCGAAGCCCTGTTGGCCGCCGAAGTACGGGTCAGGTACATCCAGGCTATCCGGCTGTCCGGGCTCCCAGTTCCTGAACAGCATTACTTTTTGACGGGCGCTTTTCTTGGAACTTTGTGACAGAATGTCTCGAAGGTTATTTCTGTCCATTGCAAGAATCAGGTCATAATCATCGAAGTCTGCGCGGGAAAATTGTCGCGCCCGCAGATTGTCGATCGAAACTCCATTCTCAAGCGAAGTATTCCTCATTCTTTGATCAGGCGGCTCCCCCACATGCCAGTCACCGGTTCCAGCCGAGTCAATAATCATTTGTCGTTCGGGTGCTTCCTGCCCCAGGCGATGTCTGAAAACACCTTCAGCTAACGGGCTTCTACAAATATTCCCCAGACAGACAAAAAGAATTGAGTTGACATCTCTAATTTCTCGCATCACTCGCCGATTAGTTGTATTGCAGTGTTGCGTTAGAAACAATATCCCTGCGCTTGGTTTCTGCCGACCCTGAACTTTAGCGTCAATTCTTTAACGGTCATGGGCATCAGAGTATTTTCTACCCTTTTACTACTGTCGGTTTGCTTTATGGTGCCGGCCTATGGCCAAAACGCCCTCTCCGTATTTCTGGACTGCGATCGCTGTGATGAAGACTATTTCAGACGCGAAATCGACTATGTAGACTATGTTCGAGATCGGACTCTTTCTGAATTGCACATTCTAGTCAGTCTCCGCAGAACCGGAAGTGGCCGCGAGTATACCATTAATTTCATCGGTCGCGAGCAATATTCCGCGCTTACCGATACGCTGCTCTACAGTTCGAGTAATACGGATACCGACGACGAACGGCGGAGAGGCCTCGTCAAAACGATTGAACATGGGCTTGTCAGGTATCTTGCGCGATCGCCCGGTGCACAATACCTCTCGATTGTATACGAACCTCCCTCGGCGGGGATTGGAACAGAGCCGGTAGTAGATAAATGGGACTTCTGGGTTTTCGAGATCGGTACAAACGGTTTCTACTCGGGCGAGCAGTCAACCAGTGCATTCAGGCTTGGCGGAGATGTTAGCGCGAGCAGGGTGACGGACGAGTGGAAACTCCGTTTACGAGCTTTCGGTCGCTACCGCGAGAGTAATTTTGATGTGGATGACTCCACCATTACGAGCATTCTCCGCAACGGTGAGCTTGGTGCGCTCGCAATCAAGAGCGTCGCAAGTCACTGGTCAGTTGGTGCGTTCTCAGAACTCCGGACATCTTCATTTAACAACACGACAATTGGCTTCAATATCTCTCCAGCAATCGAGTACAGTTATTTCCCGTATGGTGAATCGAGCAGCCGCGAATTACGATTCTCATATTTTCTCGATTTACGGGCAAACAGGTACGATGAAGTCACCATTTTTGAAAAGACTTCAGAGTTTATCATGCGGCACGAATTTCAGATCGAGCTTGAGTTGGAGCAACCATGGGGTGAAGCGGAAGCCTCACTCGAGGTATCCAACTACATAACGGATTTTACCGAGTCAAAGCTCGATCTATACAACATTGAGCTCGGCGGATATATCGAGTTTCGGGTAGCCAGAGGTCTTTCTGTTTATACGAGTGGTAGCATCTCGCGCGTAAATGATCAGATTTCATTGCCTCTGGCCGAAGCGTCCGAAGAAGAAATCCTTCTCGGTAACGTTCGACTTCCTACATCTTTCCAGTACGGATTCTCGCTGGGGATATCTTATACGTTCGGATCGATCTTCAATAACATTGTAAATCCGCGATTCGGATCATAGACAGCTTGACTTACTGTTTGGCAACATCCCTCCTTTCGAGGCGTATGCGAAGTCATATCCGGCCATTGTGGGCTGTATTGGGAGTTGGCTTAGGTGTGTGCTGATTTTTTGAGTATCTTAAGTGACGGCTCCGCTTTTACAAATTATGTAATTGACCAGACCTGCTTCTATGGTCCCCCCAAAGGATTTCACAGGGTATCGATCGCCTACCGAAGTTACCCTTGAGATAAAGCCACGCTCTCGATTTGAGCTCATCGACGTTAACGAACGCGTCTGCGAGGAGATTGACGATTTCGGTCAATTTCCGAAAGCAGCCTATTGCTCCCTTCATACGACCGCGGGCTATCTCGAACAGAATCTGAGCCGCCGACTCAAGGACAACCCTGAGTCGGTGAGTTCTTTTATGGGACTGTTCCACAATCTATTCCCGCCTGAAGCAGACTATCGTCACGATCAACTGCATTTACGAGACGAGCTTTCGGATGCCCAGAAACTTGTTGAACCGCGCAATGCAGATTCACACCTGACATTCATAGGGTCCGGCCTCGAAAATTGTGTCATTTACAAAAACAAGCCTGACCGGCCTGTCTATTTCGTCGAACTGGACGGAATAAATGGAAACGACGCCAGAAATCGTAGAACCAGTGTTATCGGTTTCAACCGTGAGACCCTCGTCGAAAAACTGACCGTCGAGATCCCTACTTCCAGCCATCCCATGGACTCGATCAATTTGCGGGATGAGAAGCTCGGGTTCTTCGATCAGGTCCAGGAAATCGTTGACTACTACGGTATTGAAAAAGGCCGGATTGACGTCGCCTTGAAGTGGAACGAGGCGAACGCGGGTTTGACGGTAAATGAATACGAGACTCTGCTCATGCGGCACGACCTGGTTGAGGTGTTGCGGAACCCGATGCGTTATATGGCTCGTCGTGGATACAATATGCTGAAGGATCCACGGGCAATACCGAATAAGGCCAAGAACTACGCCAAGTACGACCTGGTTCAGATCGTCAACGAGTTTCTTGACAAGGCCGGCTTGAGTGAATCACTCGTCGAACGGCTTGTAGACAAGATGCTGTCAGTACCCGCGTCACGATTCCTGCGAATGAAGCGCTCTACCCGACTGCTTATATCTGAGGATTCAGAAACCGGTAAGGGACGCATTGTACAGGGTACATACCAGAGCCCGATTCTGGTCCAATGGCGCAAAGCAGAGCGGCAGGCTCGCAAGGTCGAGGTGTCGTTCGTTCGATTTGAGTAGCAATCGAGGTTAGATCAGCGAGTGGGACTGGCCGCCATCTACGTTGATGCACGCACCAGTGATCAGGCTTGCTCGGTCAGAGACAAGGAAAGCAATAGTATCGCCGATTTCCTCGGCAGTGCCGAAGCGTCCAATCGGAATATTCTGCTTCACAAATTCTGCCATAGCTTCGGGATTCTCTATACAGCGTCGATCCCAGCTGCCACCCGGAAATCTAATGGACCCCGGAGCGATAGTGTTCACCCGAATTCCGGACTCCGCGAGTTCCAGGGCCATTATCTTCGCCATACTGATGAGGGCTGATTTCGTCGTGTTGTAAAGAGTCAGTCCTTTTCCTCCCGCTTCCCGACCGAAAATCGAGGAGACAAACAGAATAGAGCCGGTTTCGCCCTTACTCATTTGTGGAACGATAGCTCTGGCGCAATCTGCGTGCGCGAGTAGGTTGACCGATAATATGTCCAGCCAATCAGTTCTCGAGAGCTCTGCGAAAGCTTTTCTCCTGTTCCCCCCTGCGTTTCCAATGAATATGTTTGCACCACCCAGAGTGGCTGCCTGATCTGCAATGGCGTTTGCTGAGGCCTCATCTGTGATATCGATGGCGACAGTGTCGACGCTGACCCCGAATTCAGATCGAATCTGGTCCGCGACCTCTTCAAGCTTTTCGCGGCCTCGCGCGCACAGTAGTAGATTTGCACCTTCTGCGGCCAGCGATCTGGCTGTATATAACCCGAGACCTCGGCTGGCTCCGAGAATGACGGCTAACTTATCCTTTAGTCCTAAATCCATAATCCGGGAATCGTTTGTATGATCAGGCAAGATAGCAATCGGTCATTTGATCGCGGGGTTCTTCAACAAAGTTTAGTGCTCTTCCTGCCAAAAGCGACATACAGAAAACAACATGCCGTACATTTCGTTAATCACGTGATTTACTATGCCTTATCCGAAAGTTGTATGATATTTAACAAGCTTCCAGACAGCGCCAACGTTTGGATTTACACTGCAAGCAGGTCACTCTCGGCGGACGAGCAGGTTCAGATCAGCGAGACGTTGAACACTTTCCTTGAGGATTGGCAGTCACATGGACGAAGGGTTTCGGGTCAGATTGAATTTCTTGACGGCCGATTTCTTCTGATTGGAGCGCACATTCCCGACGGGGACATTTCGGGTTGCGGTATTGATGCTTCTTCTCGTGCAGCAAACGTCGCACTGGATCTTGAAAATCTGACCTGGCTGGACAATCTGCAGATCAGCTTCCGGAATACTGCTGGCGACGTGAATGTTGTGTCACGACCCATGTTTAGAGAATATGTGGAAAAGGGACAAATCAGTGAGGACACGATCGTGTTCGACCTGTCTGTTACAACTGTTGCCGGGATTCGGGATGGACGGTTCGAGCGCTCGTTCAAGGATTCGTGGCATGCCGGCTACTTCCTACCATCCGCTGTTAACAAATAGATTCTGGTCGAGTGGCACAGAGGCGACTAATCAACTGGCTTGTCGGACTGGAGCAAACGAAACGTGATATCCTTCTCGCGTGCGTAATGTTGATTGCTCTTCTCGGTGTTGGAACAGTCGGTTACTATCTCATCGAGGGATGGCACTGGTTAGACGGTGTCTATATGACCTTCATCACTCTAACAACGATTGGATTTAACGAAGTCAACAGCCTGTCAGATGGGGGTCGAATATTTACGATTCTGATTGGTATAGTAGGCATTGGCTCTGTCGCGTTTATCGGAACCAGGGTTGCTCAGCTTGTTCTGACCAGCCAGATCATTCGATTCAGACACATGAAAAAGCAGATCGAACAACTAGAAGGACACTATATCATTGCCGGCTATGGTCGAATCGGAAGCAGGATCGCCCACGACCTGGCCAAAGCCGATCGGCCGTTTGTTGTGGTTGATCAGAACGAAGACAAGCTCGAAGCTGCTTCGCAATTTAAATATCTGTTTCTGAACGGAGACGCCCAGACCGAGTCGACATTGATTGAAGTAGGAATTGAGCGAGCTACCGGGTTGATACTTACGCTTCCAGAGGACAGTTCGAATGTCTTTGCCACGTTGACTGCAAGAGAGCTAAATCCATCGCTCTTTATTCTGGTTCGTACCGACACTCACAAGAACAAGCGAAAGCTGATGCGAGCGGGAGCGGACAAGGTGGTTGCAGCTTATGAGATCGGAGCCGACCGAATGGCGCACGTTATCCTGAAGCCAAACGTAGATCGGTTTATGGAAGAGGCACTTCTCTCGAACGACCTTGATCTCAACATGCACGAAGTAACGGTAGAGGAAGGTTCGCTATTGGACGGTAAAACGCTTGCACAGAGCAATTTCCGAACACAGTTTGACGCCATCGTTGTGGCTTTTATCAATTCCTCGAACGGCGGTATGAATTTTAATCCCCGTGCCGATACAACAATCAGCGCGGGCGATGTATTGATTGTTCTCGGAAGTGATGCAATGGTGCGTCGCTTGAAAGAAACCGGCTGCACGGCCTGATATTTGATACAATTGGAACGGAGCCTCCGAATGAGCATTTCAGTTCCCATGAGCAATCTTTCGAAAATACTGTCCTTCTGTATCCTGCTGTTCGGAACTGTGTCCGTCGCATACGGGCAGCAGTTTATCAACCAGGAAGCCGTAGCTGAAGTACTCAGCAAGCAATCGGGTGACATTGGAGAAGTACCGGACGTATTTTATGAGTACTACGTCCTTTACAGTTCTCGCGACAACAATGTCATCGCGCGGAACACGATGTACAAGATCGTCGGAGAAGGTGACCTTACCCTTGGCAAGCAACGAAGCAAACTAATTGAGCTGCTCAATCGAAAGATTGTACATTTTGCTTCAGTCGGCGATACACTCATTATTCCGACCGAGTTCGATCTCGATTTTCGCGCATACTCTCCGTTTCCCCACTACTATGTTGGTGGAAAGGATTTCTCCAAGCTGTTTGTCATTGACAAGTCCGTGCAGGCCTGGGCAGCATACGAACACGGAAAGTTAAAACGCTGGGGCGTTGTTAACACGGGAGCCAAGGAATCACCTACTCCGAAAGGCCGGTATAATTTCAACTGGAAAACCGAGTACAGGATTTCAACGTTGAGCCCACCCGATGAGCCGTGGGAAATGTACTGGGTATTCAATTTCCACCATGCCCGCGGTATCCATATCCATCAGTATGCGTTCCCGACGGGAGGTCCAACGAGTCACGGTTGCGTCCGGTTGATCGATGACGACGCAAAATTTATTTACGACTGGGCTGATTCGTGGAAGACGACCCTTGGCAACGGTCCCGGCTCAGAGGCTGGCAAAATTCTAGCACAGGGTACGACGGTAATCGTAATCGGCGACGATCCAGTTGGTGCGCCCCGTCCTTTCGATTACAAGAAGAGGTTTCCTGTCTTGAAGATGGTTGAGCTTCCCGATCATCCGTACGACATTGCACCAGGCACTCCTCAACAGGAAATGTTTGACAGTGAACGGGCTCAGCAGTCGCCCTGACCTGACTGACCCTGGAAGTCGCTACCGGACCCACGTGAACAGACGCCTGAACCTTGGCAGTCTCTTTTCCTTATCCCATGAAAAGTATACAACGACTGCCTTCCCGACTACATGGTTCATTGGGACAAAGCCCCAGAAGCGTGAGTCCTGGGAATTGTTTCGGTTGTCCCCCATCATGAAGTAATAGTTCTGAGAGAACGTAAATGATGAAGCAGGTTGACCGTCAATTGTTGGTTGGCCGTCAGGTGTGAGTCCAGTTACATGACCCTCGTATCGGCTGATGACTGGTTCATAGATTGCCCAATTGTCCGCCGTCAGCTCAAACGTAAGATCTTTTGCAGGGATGGTTACAGGGCTATAGTTGTCTGGAGTATTGTCCTCTCTGCTGGGAGGATACAGGACCCCGCGATATTCTGAACTAGCTGGTTCAACAAACGGCTCTACTCGTTGTACCCAGGGCCACTTTTCAATTTCTCGGGCTGCGTATTCGGTTCCATTGATAACGACGACTGACGGATCCTGTGTTGCCCACTGTTCCGAAACTCCGAGCTCCTCAAGGGACGGCGGCGACAGTCGGCTACGCGCGTTGGTTTTGTAAACGCTCCATCGCTGTTGCATACCTTCTGAGATCGGCAAGGCTTCCCCGTCGATATACACAACCTTGTCTATTACCTCCAGTGTTTCTCCCGGCAGACCGACCACGCGTTTGATGTAATGGGTTCTTCGATCGACCGGAAAGTCTTGATCGTCTGGCCAATTAAAAACGACTGCATCGCCGCGCTTGACGGACGAGAATGCGGGCAAGCGCCCATGAGGAAGACTCAGTCCCGGCACATAAATCTGGGTGAAGGGTATCCCGAGAGTCATCGGAGTTCGCGTTCCGTAGTGCAATTTGGAAACGAAGAGATAGTCACCGACCATCAGATTTTTCTCCATCGATGGAGTCGGAATTCTGAAAAGGTCGAAAATGAATGTTCGGACGACAAGCATTACGACGACGGCAAAGAAAACGGCCTCAACCCATTCGCGAGTTTTGCTCTTCGGAGGTCGCGCACCCGGTGCCTTGGCTTGTTCGCGTTTGGCTTTCCGCTCGTCCGATCTGCGCTTGCGGCTTTTCTTGTCGTTCTTCGTGGCCAATGTTGTGTCTGGGTTAGAAGTAATGCTTAGTTCTGACTGAGTACTGGTCGGGTGTTGCCGATTTCCGATGTACGAATAGGCCGCACGAACAGGTCTGACCCATCGTAACCGGTCTTATACCAGGCATCGAACTCTTCATCATAATAGTAGTCGATATATGGCTTCATATCTCCGGTACTGAGTAACGGCTCAAAGAGGGCATTTCGTATCGCCATGATATCGTCAATGTGCTGTTTGTCCGTCGCAACGACGACACCGCGTTCAAAGGGACCGTTCGTATCCAGCACGATGAACGGAATCTGATTATTCAGAACAAACCAGTACTCGAACTGAATAAACTGCTCAGGCTGCAGGTCTCGCCAGTAGCCAAAATCGGTCAGGGTCTGAGTAGGCGTGCCATACGAGGCCTCCAGCATTCCTCTGAGTCGCCAGGTGTGTGTTGTATCTACCGGAGCCAGATCATTACTGCCCAGGAACGCCCAGTCCTGGATAGGGAAATTAGACAGGAACCACTCCCGGCCAAGTTTTGGTATTCGACGGACTTTAAACAGATCGAATGTTGAACCCTGCCTGACTGGATTCATTATCGGAGATTTGCCGGATTTGAGCTTTGTCGAGACTGGCAGCAGGTCCGGCGAACGGCCTGGAAGCGCACCGTTCCGACTAATAAAGTTTGCGGCGACCGCACGGTGCCGGCGTTCGACCAGCAGGTCAACAAGCTCCTGAGCTGCGGCGGTGCGCAACGATGGTCCGTATGCGGTACTGGACAGCAGCACGACGGTGAAGAAAATGTATTTCGCGAGTGTAGTCATGACACCTAGTCATTCATCGACAGGACGGCAAGGAATGCCTCCTGCGGGACCTCAACACGTCCCACCTGCTTCATTCGTTTCTTACCTTCCTTTTGTTTCTCAAGGAGTTTCCTCTTTCTTGAGATATCGCCACCATAGCACTTCGCCGTAACGTCTTTCCGCATAGCCTTGACGGTTTCACGCGCAATTATTCGGCTGCCGATAGCTGCCTGAAGCGCTACCTCAAACATCTGTCGAGGTATCAGTTCTTTCAGTTTCTTGACCAACCGGCGGCCCATTTCGTACGCCTTGTCGCGATGCACAATTGTGGACAATGCATCAACGGGATCGCCGTTTATCAGTACTTCCAGTTTGACAAGATGACTGGGCTGGAAATTCACGATTTCGTAGTCAAAGGATGCGTACCCGCGACTGATTGATTTCAACCGGTCGTAAAAATCAAACACTATCTCCGCCAGCGGCAGTTCATATTGAAGATTTGCTCTTTCGCTATCCAGATACTGTGTATTTATGTAGATGCCACGTCTATCCTGGCAGAGGTTCATCAGTCCGCCAAGGTACTCTGTCGGAGTAATGATTTCGGCTTTGACGTACGGCTCACGAATCTCACTGATATTACCCACATCAGGCATTTCGTTGGGGTTGTCAACCTCGGTGACTTCACCGGATGTCAACTGCACCTGGTACTCAACGTTCGGGACGGTGGTAATAATATCCAATCCAAACTCACGATCGAGCCGTTCCTGAACGATTTCCATGTGCAGCAAACCCAGGAATCCGATTCTGAATCCGAATCCCAACGCAACAGATGTTTCAGGCTCGTATGCGAGGGCCGCATCGTTCAGCTGCAGGCGGTCCAGTGATGACCTGAGATCCTCAAAGTCGTCCGCATTCGTCGGGTAGATGCCGGAGAAGACCATGGGTTTGATTTCCATGAAACCTGCCACCGGTTCAGATGCAGGGTCATTTGCGAGTGTAATAGTATCTCCGACTCGTGTATCGCGAACGTCTTTCACAGAGCCTATGATGTAGCCGACCTCGCCAGCCCTGAGTTGCTTGGTTGGTTCCATGGAGAGTCGGAGCGTTCCGATCTCTTCAGCATCATATACTTTCTTGTTGGACATGAATTGAATCTTGTCCTTCTTGTTCAGGACGCCGTCAAATACACGCACGTATGCAATTGCACCGCGATACGTGTTGAAGACGGAATCAAAGATCAGTCCTTTCAGTTTGGAGTCCGGATTTCCCCTTGGAGGTGGCACTCGTCGGATAACCAGTTCCAGAAGTTCTCGAACACCCTCTCCTGATTTAGCGCTGATATGGAGGATATCCTCGGCTGCATCCCCGGTCAGATTCTCTATCGACGATGCGACGACGTCAGGTCTTGCAGAAGGCAAATCAACCTTGTTCAGGCAGGGAATAATCTCGACGTCATTAGAAAGTGCGAGGTACAGGTTTGACAGCGTCTGTGCTTCGATGCCTTGTGCTGCATCTACGACAAGGATCGCACCTTCGCAAGCTGTCAGCGCCCTGGATACTTCGTACGTGAAGTCGACATGTCCCGGTGTATCGATCAAGTTGAGGATGTACGTATTGCCATCTTCAGACTCATACGACATTCGGATGGCATGGCTCTTAATGGTTATTCCCCGCTCCCGTTCGAGGTCCATCGAATCCAGCACTTGCTCCTGGAGTTGTCGATCGGACAATGTACCCGTTACTTCGAGAAAACGATCAGCGAGCGTACTCTTGCCATGATCTATGTGAGCAATGATGCAAAAGTTGCGAATGAACTGTTGATAATCATTGCTCATCGTGTGCTTCCATCCTGAGAAGTAGAATCTGCACCTTCGGGCGGATCTGTGACCGGGTTTTTCGGCAGCTGTCTCGATACGTTATTGTCAGAGCCAGGAGTATGAGGCGCGGGCAGAGGTCCGTCGGACTTTGCCGCGGCTACAGGCACCGATTCGTTGACCGCGGTTTCATGTGCGTCCGACGTAATTGCCGGAGACGCTGAACTATTTACAATTGAATCATCAGCCGTCGCGGGGATCTCCGAGACAAGCTTGTCGTGGAATTTTTTCTGGAAAATCAGAATTCCCACGACGCCCACGACGATTGCCATATCCGCGACATTCCAGATCGGAAAAAGAGCTAGACTGTTACCCCCCATCAGCGGAATCCACTCAGGCAAAATGCCACGCCAGATATCCACATGAATGAAGTCCACGACTCGTCCCTGAAAAAGCGGGTTGTCGTAGTAAATAGTACCGTAGAAGACACGATCGATAATGTTACCAAAAGCGCCGCCGAGCACAAGGCCGATGCTGGCCCGATAGGGAAGAAAGCCGTGACGCACCTTGACGAGGTAAAAGACAATCAGGAAGGTAGCGATGACCGAGAAAATCGAGATCATCGCAGGCGGACCGAATGAGATTCCAAAGGCCATTCCTGGATTCTCCAGATACGTAAGCTTCAGCCAGTCTCCGAGAATCGGAATAGACTGATGCTGATACATGTTGCGAACAACCAGCACCTTCGTAACCTGATCAGCCAGGACGGCGATGATAGAGATCCACAGAACACGCATTGGATTGGAAACTTGAGATTAAACAAGATAGGGCGGCCGATCCAACGGTCGCCCCGGGGTTACATCGAACAGGCGTTCAACAAATCAACGCTTCTTTTGCTTGAGTTTTGCTTCGATTGAGATCTCGGTATGAGGTACAGCTTCAAGTCGTTCCCTGGGTATCGGATTACCTGTCACCTTACACACGCCGTATGTACGATCGTCGATGCGCTCAAGTGCTCGATCGAGGTATCCAACAAATTTCTGCTGTCGCGCTACCATGAGGTATAGCTTCTCCCTCTCCATTGCATCTGTTCCTGCGTCTGCCATGTGGAAGCTATATGCAGTGTCGTTCTCTGACTGCTCCCGGGAATCTGCCAGTTGGCTCCGAAGGCTTGCGATGTCGTCGAGAGCCGATCGTTTACGATCTTCGATAAGTTTACGGAAATGATCGAGCTCCTTGTCATCAAATGGAGTCTCCATTTTGATGTCTTCGGACTGCCCTTCGGAATCAATGTTATGGGATTCGTTGATAGCCATATTGTGATTTGACACTAAGTGTTGTCTACGCGACCATCGACGGATAGTCGGATAAAGTTAAACTTTCTCGTTTTAGTTTAGTCGTTGAACCCCCAGTGTGAGGCTTTCGTTCTCCAACTCGAATGTTTCCACGAGTTCTCCATCGGGATTCTCGGCATCTTGCAACTCAAGTGCGAGAGTCTCGTTCCGGATCCACTCTGCATGCTCGCTAAACGCATTATGAAGACCTTTTGATGCACGATATGTAACCCGGATCCGGTCCGTGACATCAAAACCTGCCTGTTTGCGCAGATTTTGAATCCGGTTCACAGTTTCACGAGCATAGCCCTCATTTAACAGGTCGTCTGTTATCTCAACGTCGAGAGCGACTGTAATGCCCGCATCCTGTCCTACAAGCCAGCCATGGACACCTTCACTTAGTATCTCAATATCATCAGGCTCTATTTGAATCGAAGAGTCATCAACTTGAAAAACGAAAGATCCGTCGTTCAGAAGTGAATCAATGTCGTCATCCGACATTGCTCTGATCGCGGCGTTGGCTGTCTTCATGAGTGGACCGAGCCGTTTTCCGAGTCGTTTGAAGTCAGGCTTGGCAGTGCGTGAAACGATACTGCTGGAGGAGTCGATGTATTCGACATTCTTGATATTCACTTCACTCAGGATAATGCCCTTGACACTTTCGACCAGGTCTTCAGAAATACGATCGCTCGTGACTACCATCAATCTGGCAAGTGGCTGCCGAACATTTACACCGCAGTCGTTTCGAAGACCAAGCACAATCGACGAAATGATCCGGGCTACATTGATTCTTTCTTCGAGGTTATCATCCTTCCAGTGTGGATCGGGTGATGGGTAGCTCTCCAGATGAACAGACCTGTCCTCTTCTCCGAACGGTGTCAGGAGAAGATACAATCTCTCTGAAAAGAATGGCGCGATGGGGCTCATGATCACGGCGATTGACAGGAGACAATCGTGCACGGTCTGGTACGCTGCCCTCTTGTCATCCGCCTCTTCATCGCTTTTCCAGAACCGTCTTCTGGAGCGCCGAATATACCAGTTGGAAAGATCATCCACGAGCTGTTCGACTGCGCGAGCGGCGCGTGTGGGATTATAGCTGTCCATGGCTTCGTCTACTGCAGCCACAGTGGTCGCGGTTCGGCTGAGTATCCATCTGTCGAGTTCGGCCCGGCGCTCGATTGGTACTGGATCGGCCGACAAATCAAAGTCATCGATATTCGCGTACGTTGCGAAGAATCCGTAGACATTCGCCAGTGTGCTGAAGAACTTGCGGCGTGTTTCAAGAAGGCCCCGTCCGGAAAATTTCAAATTCTCCCAGGGTGGTGCGTTGCTCATCATGTACCACCGAACGACGTCGGCACCATGTTCCCCGATAGTTTCAAACGGGTCGACTGTGTTTCCTTTCGACTTAGACATCTTTTCGCCGTTCTCGTCGAGGATGAGTCCATTCACGACAACATTCCTGTACGCAACAGAACCTTTCACAAGGCCGGCAATCGCATGCAGGGTATAAAACCATCCGCGGGTTTGATCGACACCTTCTGCAATAAAGTCTGCCGGAAATGTCGCTTCGAATTTATCCTCGTTTTCGAATGGGTAATGCCACTGGGCAAACGGCATGGCACCGGAGTCAAACCAGACATCAATCAGGTCTGGAACGCGTCGCATGGTTCCTCCATCTGGAGACGGCCATGTCAGCTCGTCCACGTATGGTCGGTGCAGGTCCACTTCATCATCACCCGGCCATGTTTCGCCGCACTTTGATTTCAATTCCTGCAATGAACCGATAACTTCGATGTGTGTCGAGCCCTCTACGTCAGAGCACCAGATCGGAAGAGGTGTCCCCCAGAATCGGTTTCTACTCAAGGCCCAGTCGACATTGTTTTCAAGCCATTCACCAAATCGGCCGGTACCTACCCCCGCTGGTTGCCAGTTTATTGTCGCGTTGTTGGCAACAAGCTCATCTTTGATTCGAGTCGTTTGAATAAACCAGCTCTCCACCGGGTAGCTCACCAGTGGTGTACCCTTGCGCCAGTCGTGCGGGTAGTTGTGTAAATAGGTCTCGTGCCGAAACAGCAGATTGCGTGCTCTGAGGTCTTTAGATATCACTTTATCAGCGTCCTTGAACCACATGCCGCTCACGAGTCTGGCACTTTCGTTGAATGTCCCATCCGGATTAACCGGATTAAGTACGGGTATTTGATACTTGCCTGCGGTGCTGAAATCTTCTGCGCCGAACGCCGGCGCTGTATGAACGATTCCGGTTCCGTCACTTGTGGTGACGTATGTAGCACTCACTACTGACCATACATCATCAAAGTCGGCAGCGTCTTTTACGAAGTAGTCATACAGGGGATGATATTTGAGACCGACCAGGTCTTTTCCTTTCCGGGTCTCGAGAACCTTGTACTCGTCCTTGACGACGCTCAGGCGCTTCTCTGCCAGAATCAAACGTTCGGTTTGCCCGTCATCTGTTTGAACTTCGATGGTAACGTAGTCGATGTTATCGGCGACGGCCAGAGCGGCGTTTGAAATCAGTGTCCACGGAGTTGTAGTCCACGCAAGAAAGTATGTCCCTTCCTGGCCGGCGACCGGAAACTTGATGTATACAGATGGGTCCTGCACCTCCCTGTAGCCGAGGCTGACCTCGTGGGATGACAGAACGGTACCTGACCCGGGGCTATACCACTGAATTTTATGCCCCTTGTACAACAGACCCTTTTCGTGGATCTGCTTCAGCAGCCACCAGACGGACTCTATGTATTCGTTCGTGAAGGTAACGTACGGGTTCTCCAGGTCGACCCAGTACCCCATCCGAGTGGTGAGCGTATCCCAGAGTTCCTTGTACTTGAGGACACTCTCGCGACAGGCGGCATTGTAGCGTTCGAGACCGAATTCCTTGATCTGGTCGCGACCCGTTAGTCCGAGTTCTTTCTCGACTTCAATTTCGACAGGAAGTCCGTGCGTATCCCATCCGGCCTTCCGTTCAACCTTGAATCCTTTGATCGTTTTGTAGCGGCAAAAACAATCCTTGATGGTCCGGGCAAGGACGTGATGTATTCCCGGTCTGCCATTTGCGGTCGGGGGACCCTCATAGAAGGAGAAAGTATCGGCGCCTTCCCGAGTCTCGATGCTTCGGTTGAAAACACTGTACCGCTCCCAGCGATCGAGGATTTCTCTCTCGAGGGCAGGATGATCAGATTCGTTGAACTCGTGAAACGTCGGCATTAATCGCCCGGCTGTTTGGTTGTCCGAATCCAGAAAGATACGGCCTCAGCGGGAGATTTTGTCCTGGCCGAATGGCCGGGTGTCCAGATTCTCAGTCAATTCCCAGATTGAACTGATTCCGGAGGGATTGAACATGAAGTCCGAGAGCGTTCCGGGTCTCGTAGGCATTCTCTGCAAGTTCGCGAAATATTTCGTCCGACATGTATTCTCCGGTCTTCATTTCAGACAAGAGCGAAAGAGAAATATTCGCAGCTTCCAGAGCTCGTTTGACACAGGCTATGTTTCCGCCGATGGTCTCCTTTTCGTACCCGATTCCATGCCCCTTGGCAACGTTTGACGGGAGCAACATTATTTGATTACAGAACTGCACGAGCACGCTGTCCTTGACGTTCACCGGCAGTGCATTAGCCCATTCAAGCACGAGGTTAGCCAGATTTTGAACCATCTCGTAGATTGGAAGGGACTGTAGGGGTCCATTTTCATCTACATCCAGATCGTCCATCTGATGCAGCGAGGCAAGCTGATCATCGATAGGTCCCTTTCCGTCGAAGTGGAACTGGATAGGGATTGTGGCATCAATTTCGTCGTTTTCCCAGCCTTGATCGCGCATGTACTGGCGCAGGTCTTGCTTCCACCGTTTCTGGCCCCGGACATCGCGAAACTCCGGCGGTGGGTTCCGACCTACAAATGAGAAAACCAGGTCCATGAAACGGTTGATGCGCTCATCATTCTCTTTCAGGAATGATTCCCACATATGTTCATCCCAGATATCGTCGTCGTGCATATTAGGAGCGGGTAGCGGAGTTTGTCGAGATTACTATAATCTAGCTACAATGCCTTTCATAATTGTGGTCAATTTTGGTTCCGCCTCACCGGCGGCGGCCAGGACGTCTTCGATTGACACCGGTTCGAGTGCATCGGGAAAGCACTCGTCTGTAATAACGGATACAGCTACGCATTTTGCGCCCGAGTGATTGGCTACAATGACCTCTGGAACAGTGCTCATACCCACCGCATCTGCTCCGATTCCTCGCAAAAACCTGTATTCTGCCCTGGTTTCGAGGTTTGGTCCGGTTACTGCGACATAGACACCCTCCTGCAGGTAAATCTTTGCCTCTCGCGCTACTTCGCGAGCTATCTGCCGTAATTCCTCCGCATACGGGTCGCTCATATCCGGGAATCGGGGGCCCCAGGGATCATGATTCTGGCCTGCCAGCGGATTGACACCCTGCAGGTTAATATGGTCCGAAATGAGCATTACGTCCCCGCGCCGGTAAACAGGGTTCATCCCTCCGGCAGCATTGGAAACGAGAATGGTTTCCACTCCCAGTTCCCGCATCACCCTGACTGGAAGCGTTATTTGTCGGGCGGAATATCCTTCGTATAGATGGAATCTGCCCTGTAAGGCGATTACGTCCTTGCCAGCGAGTTTGCCAAAAATGAGTTTACCGTGATGTGTCTCAACGGTAGAAACAGGGAAATTGGGAATGTCCTCGTAGTCGACGCTCGTGACAGCGTCAATCTCATCGGCTAGCCTTCCGAGACCTGTGCCCAGTATTATTCCTATCGGTGAAGAGATAGATCTGGTACTCAGGTATGCCGCGGCCTCGCTTACCTGGCGGACATACTCATCGACTGACGTTAGGGACTCCTGACTCATGTGCTGCCTTCTTAATGGAACAGCACCAAGGTACGACACGAAACCAGGCTAATTCAAAGCACCTATTCCAGGTTGTCCAGAATCTTCCGAATTTTGTCCATTTCTGAAGCACTCGCATTGTCGCGGAGCGGTGGTCGATCCGCATTATGAGGCGGGTTCGTCTCCGCAGAATCAGGATTAAAGGAAGTGTCGGTAGAATTGTCGATCGATTCGGGTTCGAAGTAATCAGATTCACCGAACTCCTGCTGATCTGATTCAGATGACCATTCTGCCTGATCTCCGACGGTATCATCAGAGTACTTGTCGACATCGATCTCTACGTTGTGGATCACTGCGGAATGTCCGTGATCACCGTTTGACGCCGGTTGCGGTGAAGGTAAATCGACAGGTTCGGGACTGGGTGGTAATGGCTGTTTTTCGAATCCGGCCAGCATATCCATTTCAGAAGACAGAAACGCCTTCAATCTTGAAATAACCTGCTGCTGGCGTTGCTCGAGCACCAGATTGCTTTGCCGCAGAGCCTGGTTGCCTGCTCGTGCTTTCTGTAGAAGTTCTTCGGCCTTGGCCTGTGCTTCGCGCAGAATCAGTGCCGCTTCCTGTTCCGCGTTCGCAATCTTGGTTTTAGAGCTCGACTTAGCGGTATTAAGGGCCTCTTGCAAAGCGTCCTCAACGCGCTGGTAGTGAACCAGCTTGTTCTCAAGATCAGTAACTTTCGACTCGAGATTCCGGTGGTCGTTTATCAACTCATCCCACTGGTCAGCAAGCATCTGCAAATATGCAGTTACCTCCTGCTCCTCGAATCCACGGAATCCGCGGTTGAACTCTTGCTTTTTTATATCGAGTGGCGAAAGTCTCATTGTCTTGCGTCCGATCAAGATCGGTTTCAAATTCTGGTTCTATTTCTATTTCTTGCACTGGCCGCAGTGGACTGATCGTAAAGATCCTCCACCGATTTCGGGTCAATACTGGCTATGGACTCGAGATTCCTGATTCGCTGTTCGAGTACCGAAATCTCTTCCGTCAGCTCTTCAACTCGCGTTAAAGCGGTCGCAGCGCTCTCACGTTCATAGCTCCTTACAGTATTCAGGAGGAACACTCCTAGCATGATCACAGCTATGACTAGGACAATCCAGGCCATTTTTTGCAAGTACCGATTTGATAAAAAATCGTCCCGAATCTACGGCGCTTAATTCGAGACGATAGAATGTGAAGGTATGATGCATCTCAGGGCATTTAGTTTCTGCCCGAGCACAATCAAAATGCACCCGGTCTGGGTCCAAAAATTCCTGTCCCAATCCGAAGCATCGTAGCGCCCTCCTCTACAGCAATCAAATAGTCATTGCTCATTCCCATCGACAAATGGGGCAGGCCGGGTGAAACTCCATCACGCAAGTTGCGCAAGGACGAAAATTGACGGCGGATGAGTTCTTTATCATCTGAAAATGAGGCCATGCCCATAAGGCCGATGATATTCAGGCGGTCCAGGTTTTCAAGACTACGCAAGAACGGTTCAAGCTGATTTGATTCAAGGCCATACTTCTGTGACTCGTCAGAAATATTCACCTGTACAAGGCAGTCTATGTGCCGGTCGGACTCTTCGGCACGTTTCTGGATTTCTTTGGCAAGACTCAATCTGTCGAGGGAATGGATGGTATCCACGTGACCGATAATCTCCTTCACCTTATTCGACTGCAGGTGCCCGATCATGTGCCATCTGATATCTCCACCTTCTATCGTACCCGGCAGCTGCCGGGCTTTGTCTCGAAGTTCGCGTGCGCGGTTTTCTCCAAAGTCTGTGATTCCTGCACTTCGGGCAATCTGAATTGACTCGACAGAATGTTTTTTTGACACGGCGATGATTCGAACCGGGGAAGCCGTTTCATCGGCGTTCCGGTGTTGTTCGAGCTCGGCAAGAATAGTGCGATATTTGTCAGTAATGCTCACAAAGCCATGCCAGTTCAATCGCTCGATGATGCAACGAAAGATGTGACGTTATCTTCTGACGCCTCGACCGAAACTTCGATTGGTCTGCAACACACTTCACAGTCCTCCACATAGGTTTGTTGAGGAACAGATGTGTCAATCAGGAATGATATCTCTTCAGCACAGTACGGGCATGAAAAGAAGTGCTCGATAACAGTCACAGGCTTTCACGTCGAAGGATTTCCAATGGCGGTCGAGTTGATATTCCTCTACTGTTGAGCAGTCCCACGACAAGCGTTACAGCTACTACGATAACAATAGTGAGGACTGACAATCCTGCCGGCATGGAAACATCCGTTTCAAACACGTACCGGGAAACAAGTGCAGAAGAGATCAACGCCAGGGCGACACCAACAGTGGACGCAAGTAGTCCGAGGACAAAATATTCCCCGGTCACAATCGAGTTCAGCTGACGTGTTGACGCTCCAAGTGTTCGAAGAAGTACACTCTCCTGTATACGATAGTATCGGCTGACAAACACAGAGCCTCCGACAATAACCAGTCCTGTAGCCATACTAAAAAAGGCCATGAACTTGAGGACAAAGGAAATCCTTCCGAAGATCTCCTCGAACACGCTCAGGATTAGTCTGAGGTCAATGGACGAAATATTGGGGAATGCGCTGACTACCTGCGCCTGAAGTTCTCCAGATGCTTCTTCCGAACTTACCCGTGTGACGGCAACGAAAGTCTTCGGAGCATCTTCGAGAACGGCTTCGGGAAAAACGAAGAAGAAGTTGGTCTGAACGCGTTGCCAGTCGACGGTCCGGATACTCGAAACGTATGTATCAACCGGGACGCCCTGAACATCGAAGGTTATCCGGTCTCCCAGATCGATATCCAACTCTCCGATCAAACCGTTCTCCATGGAGACAGGTACCAGATCCATTGTCGATGCATCGTATGTCGGGACAAACTCTCCCCTGTCAATACTCTCGGCATCTGTAAGAAAATTTCGATACGTCGATCGATACTCCCTTGAATGAGCCCACGTGACGTCGCTGGAATCCTCGAGAGCGTCGAGAGTTACTCCATTGATTTTCTCGATGCGCATTGTCACGATAGGGACAACTTCTGTCAACGGATAGCCACCAGACTCGATCATCTCTGAGACCCGTGTCACCTGGTCTGACTGAATGTCGAAAAAGAGTGTGTTGGGACGGTTCCCCTGGTCAGCGACCTCGATTTGATTAACGAGATTGTTTTGAACGAAGAACATGGCCGCAATCAAAAAAGTGCCGAATCCTATCGAGAGCATCATCAGCGAGGTCTGATTGTTTGGTCTCTGGAGATTGGCAACGCTCTGCTTGAATGTGTAGACTGCCACGCGCCTGGTGGCCCAGCGTGCTACTCTCAGAATCAGTTTTGATGTGATGAACAGCAATCCAAAGACGACCACAAGTCCCACGATGTACACCAATCCAATCAGGACAGTCGGTGCCTGAAGGATTGCAAAGAGAGAGACCGCTACGAATCCTGTAGCATACAAGGCTGCTTTCAAAGGATCGAACTTTCCTGATCCACCGCTTGATATCGATGCCGAACGAATCGCCTCCATAGCCGATATACGTCGAAGGTCCAGAAGCGGAATCAATGCGAACAACGTTGTTACTGTAACGCCTGTGACGAGTCCCTGAATGATGGACCACGGTGATATACCAAATTCGACGTCGACCGGAACGAAATCTCCGACGACTGCCGGGACAAAGATTTGCACCACGAAACCGAGCAAGATTCCCAGCACAGACCCGAGGACGCCCATGGCTACTGCCTGAATCAGGTAAACGTTGCCTGCGGCGGAATTGGACGAACCGAGGCAGCGGATGAGCGCGACGGTTCCTCTTCTCTGTTTGATATACACGTACACGGAGCTTGCGATTCCAATGCTCCCGAGCAGTAGTGCGATGAGAGCGGTGAGGCCGAGAAACCGATAGACATTTGTCAGTACTTCACTCCAGCCTTCCTTTTCAGATTCAATGGTCGCAATTCGCACATCCTCACTTTCAAGATCTGCACGAATGTTGTCCAGCCATCCCGCCCAGTCCTGCGACTTGTCGAAGAGATAAAACCTTGCATACTCGGCGCGGCTTCCGAAAGTCAGAAGCTTACTGTCAAGTCTTTCGAGAGGTACGTAAACGCGGGGACTAAGAATGGAGAAGATTGCCGTCTCGCGCGGGACTTTTGTAAGGATGCCTTCAATCCGATAGACTTCCGTGCCGATTTGCATCGAGTCCCCGACAACAGCACCAACCTGTGCCGCAAGTGATCCATCGATAAGTGCACCGGACTTGCTCAAATACGATCCGGCTGCAGCTTCGGGAGTTGTTTCAAGCTCGCCGTAATACGGGTACTCGCCGTTTACCGCGCGGACGGAGACGAGCCGGGTCTCTGTTCCACCGCCGAACAAGGCCATGGAACTGAACGAAATCTGATCCGACGTTGTAGCCGGAATGGAGTCAAGGATTTCGACCTGCTCATCTGAGAACGGAGTGTCTCTTTCGATTTCCAGGTCTGCTCCAAGGAGTGATGCTGCCTGACTGTCGATGGCCTGGCGGAGGTTGTCGCCAAATGAGTTAATTGATACGAGCGCTGCGACACCGAGCGTAAGCGAGGCTACGAAAACCAGCAGTCGGGTACGGCTTCCTCGACTATCCCGCCAGGCCATACGGAAGACCCATGGTATCTTCATGACACCACCGTTTCAGGCTGGTGTTCATCGGAGACTACGGCGCCGGCTTCAAGCCGAATGATCCGATCCGTCCGACGCGCAAGGTCCAGATTGTGTGTTACTATCAGGAGGGTCGTACCAGCCTCGCGGTTAAGGTCAAGTAGTAGCCGGATTACCGCTTCACCTGTCTCATAATCAAGATTACCAGTGGGTTCATCAGCAAACAGGATTGTCGGATTGTTGATGAAAGCCCGGGCCACACCGACTCGTTGCTGCTCACCGCCGGAGAGCTGCGAAGGATAGTGATCCAGCCTTTCACTGAGTCCAACCGATCCAAGCAAGGATTCGGCACGGCGGGCGGAGTCCCTTTCGCCAGCGAGCTCAGCGGGTATCATCACGTTCTCAAGAGCGGTCAGCGTTGGAATAAGACGGAACGACTGAAACACGAAGCCAACGCGGTGATTGCGCAGTTTGGCAGCATCATCCTGACTTAGCGCATTAAGCGACTGGCCACAGAGTGATATTGTGCCGCTGTCGATCTGATCGAGTCCGGCGCACAAGCCGAGCAGCGTTGTCTTACCGCTTCCGGATGGACCAACGATAGTACATGTCTCTCCTTCCCTCAGGTCGAAACTTATATCTCGCAAAACGGTCAACTCTCCGTGCGAAGTCTGAAACGACTTGCTGACGTTAGCGACACTTAATACCGACTCTATGCTCATTCTACCCGTGCGTTTTCGATCGAACCGAGCCTCAACTATGACCATCACCAGATATTGTTTCGCTGGCGTACTGGCACTAATGCTGATTGGTTGCACTTCGAAAGAGACTGAAGTCCCTGTTGTACCTGCGCCTCAGCTTGAAAATGGATCATCAGCTTCTGACTCGAAGGATGCATCTGATGAGATTGTAATTGTTTTTCTGGGTGACAGCATTACTGCAGGTTATGGCATCGCACGGGAAGATGCATTTCCAGCTCGTGTGGAGCAGGAGCTTCTTTCTGCAGGTTATCCTGTACGTGTTCGAGAAGCCGGTGTCAGCGGCGAGACGACGGCCGGCGGATTGAGGAGGATCGACTGGATCCTAAACCAGCACGTGGACATCCTTGTAATCGAGCTCGGGGGCAACGATGGCCTGCGTGGAATTCCTGTCGATGAGGTTGAACGAAACCTTCGTGCGATGATTGACCGGGCCCGGAAAAGCAACCCGGCGATAAAGATAATCGTTGCCGGAATGCAGGTACCGCCAAATATGGGACAGTCGTACTCGCAGGCGTTTGGAGATGTATTCGCCCGCGTAGCGACTGATGAAGGAACAGAACTGATCCCATTCATTTTGCAAGGCGTCGGCGGGAATCCACAATTGAATCAGGCTGACGGAATCCACCCGACCGAAGAAGGACACGAGATCATTTCAGAAACTGTTCTTGACGCATTGACACCAGTCGTCACCGATCTGCGGTAGTTCGAGTTGCTTCCGGGTTGAATTCTGATAGAAGCGAAGATGCGGACGACCACGTCGAGGACCGGGCGCCGGTCTACATCTCGGCATCAGGCTCCACGGCCGCACCTGAACTTGTTCGTGTTGTAGGCAGACCAAGCAGTTTCCAATCAGGAACTCCTCCATCGAGATGTCTGACGTCGAGGTCATAACTCTCAAGAATTCCTGCTGCCCTCAGTGACATCCAGTTATAGGCACTGCGGCAGTAGACAATATATGTACGGTCAGGGTCAAGCGATCTTGCTTCGGTTGCAAGTTTATCCAGTGGAATTGAGCGGGCGCCCCGAATTCTGCCCGACAAAAACTCCTCTCGAGGACGAACGTCAATCATTGCTATGTTCTCGCCGCTGCTGATCATTTCATACAGATCCACGAGGCTTAGAGATTTCCCAGAGATCTCGAATGATTCTGAAACTATTTCATGAACTTCAAGGAGGTTTCGTTGAGCGACTTTACGAAGTGCATGCCACAGAGCGAGTACCTGCTGACTGGACGGGCTGTAAAACGAATATGGACCTTCCTTGCGAACTTTCACAAGGTGCGCAGCGAGTAGAGTTCGAAGATGCTGCGACGTATTCGCAATCGAAAGATTCGTCTCATGGGCGATGGACTCGACGCTCCGTTCACCCTGCGACAGAAGGTCGAGGATTTCAAGGCGGCGGGCACTACCCAATGCTTTGCCAACGCGTTCAAACTGATAGTACAGCTTGTCAAGGTAGGCGCGTTCGTTGATCACGATTGAAAGCTCGTCGAATGTCGATGGACGTAAAGGATACGAGTAGTCAGACCAGAAAATCAATCCGGTCTAGCTGGCTGCCTTGACTTCAGATATTAGTGCGTTCAGGCTGGCTTTCGCATCTCCAAACAACATGCGAGTATTTGGAAGATAAAAAAGTTCGTTATCGATTCCCGAATATCCGGGACGCATGCTTCGTTTGAGGATGATCGTCGTCTTGCAGTGATCGACATTCAATATCGGCATCCCGTAAATCGGGCTGGCCGGATTGGTTCGTGCGGCCGGGTTTACAACGTCGTTGGCACCGATGACGAGCGACACGTCCGTTGAATCGAACTCGCCGTTAATGTCATCCATTTCATACAGGACATCGTACGGGACATTTGCTTCTGCAAGCAACACGTTCATGTGGCCGGGCATCCGACCCGCCACGGGGTGGATCGCGTACCTGACATCTACACCTTGTGC
>JABDKO010000156.1 GCA_013002165.1 Rhodothermales bacterium
TTTTGTCGGTTCACCGACGATCTCGTTGATTCAAATCCTGGAGTAGACGGGACACAGGCTCTGTTCCTTCTTAACCAGTGGGAGAAAGTAGTTCGCGCGGTTTTCGACGGAGCATCCTCCGGTATACAGTGGCTGGATGAACTGCTGCACGTTTCAAACGAGAGGGGGGTCGCACAGGAATGGATATCGGACTTGATTGCTGGCGTCCGGTTTGACACCGGAGTTGTTCGTATCAGCACATTCGAAGAACTGGATCGATACTGTTATCAGGTGGCATCGACTGTAGGGCTTTGGGTCAGCACTCTATGCAGTCCGAATGTTGCTCACCTACGGAACGACGCTATCCATCTCGGCATGGCCATGCAGCTGACCAACATCGTCAGAGATGTCGGGGAGGATCTGCAGCGCGATCGAATTTATGTCCCCAAAGAACTACTGGCGAAGCATGGCCTCAACGAACGCGACCTCCTTAAGATGTTACACGGCGAAAAACCGGACGAACGTTTTGTCGTCATGCTCGATGAATTGATCAGCCGGGCGAATGACTTGTACGAACAGTCCTGGAGCGGAATTGTACAGCTTCCTCTCCGGATGGGAATAGCTATTGCAATTGCCGCAACGACGTATCGCGGCATTCACGGATCGATTAAGCGTAATCAGTTCGACACATTGCACAAACGAGCCTACACAACGCTCGGGAGAAAAATTGCGATTGGTAGTCGAGGCGTGTCGCGCCTTCTCGGCCGAAGGTTAAGATACGCACCTCAATAAATTGTTAAACCAGGGATGGGATCGAATGGTCAGTCCCTCAATGGATTAGAAAGAAACTGATGGGTAAGCTGAAGGGTGTAGTAATTGGTAGTGGATTTGGAGGACTTGCAGCAGCGATTCGTCTTCAGGCATCGGGTGTTCAGGTAACACTCCTGGAGCAGCGCGAAACAATAGGAGGCCGGGCAGGCCAGATCAAGGATAGCGGATACACTTTTGACACGGGACCAAGTCTGGTTACGGCAACTGAGATCATCGATTCGGTATTTCAGCACGCTGGAACAACGCTTCGAGAATCTGTTGATCTCGTACCGCTGGATCCTTTCTATCGCGTCCATTTTTATGACGGTACGTTTATCGATTACTCGGGTGATGTAGAAGACATGGAGCGGCAGATGGCCGTCTTCAATAAATCGGACGCCCAGAACTACCGGCGTTTTCTAAACGACATCAAGCCGGTGTTTGATGCGGTCATCACCGATGGACTTGGCGCAATGCCATTCGACAATCTGAAAACGTTTGCTGCGTTTGTACCACGCGCTCTCAAGCTGAAAGCGTATAAGACAGTTGCGGGATATGCAGCCGATTACTTCGACGATTTTCGACATCAGTTTATGTTCAGTTTCCACCCTCTTTTCATTGGTGGAAATCCATTCTACTCTCCAGCGTTGTATGTAATGATACCGTACCTCGAGAAGGAGCAAGGTGTCTGGTACATTCAAGGCGGAATGTATGAACTCGTCAAAGCGATGGCGTCTGTACTTGTCGACCTCGGCGGAATTATTCGAACAGCCACTCCGGCTGATGAGATAATCGTTAAAGACGGTAAGGCAGTTGGAGTACGGTCAGGTGATGAGATCATCGACGCCGACCTTGTTGTCAGCAATGCAGACCTGGTGCGGACATATACAAATTTGTTGTCGTCTGTTGATCGGAAAAAGTGGACAGACAAACGTCTGGACAAGCTCAAACAATCGATGAGCTGCTTTCTCCTTTACCTTGGTGTCAGGCAAGAGTATCCCGAGCTCAAGCATCACACATTGATGATTGCCGAGCGCTATCGCGAGCTTTTGGAAGATATCTTCAGGCGAAAGATTCTGGCCGACGATTTCAGCTTGTACCTCCACGTTCCGTCTCGAACCGACAGGACGATGGCTCCTGAAGGTGGAGAGAGTCTGTACATCCTTGCGCCAGTGCCGAATCTTCGCAGCGGGACCGATTGGGATCAGGCGGCAGGACCGCTTCGGGACAAGATTGTAAAATATCTGGAGGAGTGGGGTCTGAAAGATCTCGAAGCCTCAATCGAAGTCGAGCACATGTTTACGCCGGCTGATTTCGAAACTGAGTTGCTTGCTGAGGCCGGCAACGCATTTGGCATTGAGCCCATCCTGACCCAGTCTGCATATTTCAGGCCGCATAACAGAAGTGAGGATGTCGATAACCTGTACTTCGTTGGAGCCGGAACGCATCCGGGAGCAGGCATCCCGGGCGTACTGTTGTCCGCAGAGGCAACGATGAAGTCAATCCGGGAGGATCATCATCTGGAAACGCCGATCTTACGCGACCCGGTAATCGTTCAATAGATTAATTGAATGACGTTACGGAGAGCGTAGCCCGCTATTTGTCTTCCGGATGACCGAAATGGTGCATGAATCGGATAATTGTCTCGATCCCCTGACTGAAGCGGTCAAGTCCGAAGTGTTCGTTGGGGGAGTGGATCGCATCAGAATTCAGCCCGAAGCCGAGTAATACAGAGTCAAGTCCGAGGATTTCCTTGAAATCGGCTACAACGGGGATCGAGCCTCCCTCGCGCGTGAAGTACGGCTCGCGGTTGTACACGTCGTGCATTGCGCGTGCTGCGGCTTTCATGGCAGGCATCGCCGTGTTCACCAGAACCGGCTTACCACCATGTAGCTTGTGGAATTCCAGCTTCATAGTGGAAGGAGCATGCTTCACAAAGTGGAGTCGGGCGAGTTCAGCAATGGTATCCGGATCCTGGCCCGGAACGATTCTCATCGAGATCTTGGCGGCGGCCGTCGCTGGTAGAACAGTTTTTGCGCCGTCGCCCTGGTATCCGCTCCATAGCCCGTTAACGTCCAGTGTGGGTCTTGCCGTAATTGCTTCAAGAATGTTGTACCCACGTTCGGTACGCACATCTTCGATACCAATAGATCGTTTCCATTCGTCGGCATCAAACGGAAGGTCACGAAATGTCGCCCTTTCGTCTTCAGAAAGTTCGAGAACGTCATCGTAGAATCCGTCGATGGTGACACGGTTGTTATCATCATGCAGTGCGGCAATCATGCGCGCTAGCGCGTTCGCGGGATTGTCAACTGCTCCGCCATACACACCTGAATGGAGGTCACGATTCGGCCCGGTTAACTCTACCTGGACGTAGGCAAGCCCACGCAATCCTGTTGTAATTGATGGTATGCCATCTCCAAACATGGCCGTGTCGGATATCACAACAACATCGGCGTCAAGCAGCTTACGATTGGCTTCAAGAAACGCGGCAAGGTGCTCGGAGCCCGACTCTTCTTCACCTTCGATGACAAGCTTCACGTTTACGGGGACCTCGTTTCCGGTGGACAGATAGCTCTCGATTGCTTTGAGATGCATAAAGACCTGTCCCTTGTCGTCGCATGCACCCCTTGCAAAGATCTTCCCATCTTTGATATCAGGTTCGAAGGGGGGCGAATCCCAGAGGTCCATCGGGTCGGGAGGCTGAACGTCGTAGTGGCCGTAAACCAGTACCGTCGGTCGATCGCTGCCACCGATAAGCTCAGCCGTTACCACAGGGTGGCCAGCAGTTTCGTTTGCAACCACGTTCGTCAAACCGATGCGCTTGAGTTCGGCGACTAGCCAGTCTGCTGCCTCGTGGACATTGGACGCAAACTTCGGATCGGTACTGATGCTCTTAATGCGTAAAAAATTGACAAGCTGTGCTGTAAATACATCACCGTTATTGCCGGCAAACTCTACGACTTTAGATAGGTCCATAAAAGATTTAGTATGTAATCAGAATTCGAGTGTTTCGGACGGGTCGGTATTCAGTTACAATTTACGCAGTAATGGATGTCCGGCGCCAATCCGAAAGCGCCAGGGTTCATCCCGGGGAATTATCAAGAGTCCGGACCACGACATTACGATCAAAACTCGGACTCGTCGCGCCAGCTGAGAAGACGCCAGCTATCCAATGTATCAGACCGGACGAGCACAAAATTGACGTTTCCGTCCGTCTGGAAGTCTTCGCCTGTTTCAAGCGAAATGGCAATGTTGAAGGAACGAACAATTCTGCTTTGTAAGCCATTTGCAAACACATCCTGAGAGAGAATTTGATTCCACTGGAGTCGACCGAACGTTGTGCTCTGAAACAGGCGTCTTGTGCTTTCCAGTTCCTGAGCAAATCGCCACTCCCGATCAATCTGCGAATCGAAGTCGTGATACGTAAATACAAATGATGAGTCGAGTAGTGTTTCGTACAGTACAATGTCGCGTAGCTCGTAGGCATTACGGAAGTTGGTAAAGAAGCCCTCAACTGACTTTGGATCGCCAAGCAAGTCGCCAAACGGATCACCCTCAACCACGGCAGGGGCAAAGGGATTGCAGCCGCCAATGCCAAGTGAAAAAACGAGAATGGCGTAAACAGCCGCTCGATTGCTACAGGTTTTCGTTCGTTTTTCGACCATTGTTTGACACTCTCAACCGCATCAAGATACGAATGCCGCCTTTAGGTCGCTCCAGCTTGATTCTGAACCGATCTCAGAATCTATCCAGTTTAGTATGTACCAGAGCCCGTCAGATGACCGTTCAATTTGCCACGAAAGTCGGCCCTGTACCGTCTGCGGGAATGAAGACCGATTGTGCGGAAATACCAGTACGTACGTTGCGTCAAGGACGGATCTAGAATCGTCAATAAGAGTGAATGTCTGATCGTTCAGTTCGAGTCTCTGTGTTCCGCTTTGTGAGATAGAGGCTGCGATGGTCGAGAAGTACTGCTCTTCTTCAGTCTGACTCCATCCCGACCAGATGGCATCACGCGCCTCGGCCGTCGCGGTCGGCTGAAACGAGAAATTAGAGCCAAGGGACCTGCGATAGTTTTGGGTATTTAGATCCTGAATGGCATTCTGAATGTTCTGGATTACTTGCTCCGGTGTATCTGGTTGAATGAAGCGCCCCTGGGTATCTATTGGCGGCTCCGGAGTGCGCGTAGAAAAAATATCACAACCCGATCCTGAAATGAGGACGAGCACAGTCAGAACACGGGTGATGCATTTGGTCGGTACTGTCACTGGCTAATTTTTCTGGCGATAAGAACCAATCTCGGAGAATCCGGCTGGAAGGGCTGTCCGGAATAGTCTCCCAGATATTGTTCAATGCGCAGACCTGCAGACTCATAGAATCGCCTGAAGTCATTCAGTTCGAGTAATCGCACAGACTCGGTAAAAACCTGCGGTGAGTCGTCGGGACCGGAGAGGGTAATCTCCTTGTTGATTCGGCCGTCATCTATCCAGCGCTTCTGGGAAATCGTCAACCCGTTTTGTCGTCGTTCGTCGTGAGGTATCAGCGTGGATCGGACATGTTCTGCATTCAGGAAATCCTGAACGAACCAGCCACCCTGCTTCAGTGCGGCTGCCATCGATTCCAGTGCAAGAAGATGTTCGGCGTCAGTTTCAAAGTACCCGAACGCCGTAAACAAATTGACGACGGCATCGAAGCACTCATCGCATTGCTGTTCACGCATGTCCGCCACTTGAAAATCCACAGGCAGGTCAGCTTCTCGTGCCCGGGCCCTTGCTTCTTCAATGGATTGTTCGGAGATATCAATACCGGTGACGGTGTATCCTTTTTCGGCAAGAAGTATTGAATGTCTTCCCCTGCCGCAGCCGACGTCCAGAATGCTGGCGAGACGGTCAAGATGGATCACGCGCTCTATTGTATCGATGAGCCGGCGCGCTTCCTCATCATCGCGATGCTGGTAAACGAGTTTGTACTCGTCCCGGTCAAACCATTCTTCGTACCACTGCGGCATCGTTCAGTATCAGGCTACCAGGAGCCCATTTGAAAATGGTTTAAGGACGTCGTCGATTGCGCGCTCTGGAGGAATCCAGTTGTTGATTCTGACTAGAACATCTTCAAGCATGGCGTCAGGGCAAGAAGCTCCGGCCGTAAGCACGATCCGGACGGGTCGTTTCGTGGGCAGCCAGTCAGTCGTGATTGTGAGCTTACCTTCTTCGACGAGGAAGTGCTGGATCCGGTCGAGAGAGTGAATCTCCCGGGCATCCTGGACAAAAAATGTCGGCATTTTTTCAGAACACAACTCTACAAGGTGGCTGGTATTTGACGAATTATAGCCGCCCACGACTATAGCAACATCTGCCTGCTCTTCAAGAAGAGCGTACGTAGCGTTCTGGTTTTCATTGGTAGCATAACAAAGTGTGTCGCTCGTATCTGCGAAATTTACAAGTGCGGCTTCAGATCCGTCTCTCCTGACAATTGCTTCCCTGAGCAATGAAGCAATCTCCTGCGTTTCAGTAGCAAGCATAGTCGTCTGGTTTACGACGCCAATTCTCTGCAGGTCTTTTGCGGGGTCAAACCCATCAGATGTTTTTCCATTAAACCAGGAAGCGAAATCTTCGGGAGCTGCAGTTCCATCGATGACTGATGCAAGTAGTCGTGCTTCTTCGATATCGCGGACAACAACAACAGCCGCATGTTTGCGGGCTTGCGAAAACGTTGCTCTGGTTTCCTCATGTGTTCGCTTACCGTGGATAACTATTGTGTGCTCGTCTCGCCCAATTTGCTCGCTTCTCTTCCAGACTTTCTCCACAAACGGACACGTCGTATTGTATGTCTGTGTATCGATTCCGTGTGCTTCCAAAGTTTGGCGGACCTCGACCGTGGTGCCGAATGCCGGGATAATTACCAGGTCGTCAGAGCGTAGATCGTCAAACGGAATGAGCTGTCTCCCGTCCGTTGTTCTAAGAAAAGCAATTCCCCGTCGCCTGAGATCATCGTTCACTGACGGATTGTGAATCATTTCCGAAAGTAAAAATATTCGTTTCCCCGGGTTTTCCTCGATTGCATTGTATGCGATCTCAATTGCATTCTCGACTCCATAGCAGAATCCGAAATGCCGTGCAATCAGATACTGTACCTGTCCAAAATCCAGAATTGACGGGGACAGGTCTTTTTTTCGAGGATCATCTAATCTCCGTGCTTCCTTGACGGTTGAGATAATCTTACTTCGATAGTATTCGGGTACGTCGAATTTGCGGGCCATCGCCGGAGAGCGTTAAATCCATGCTAACGATACGGTACGCATTATCAAGGGGCATGTTGCCGTCAGAGGCGTCTGCTTACAATGGGAACCGTTTCAGACACGAATTCACTATATCTGTCCTCAGCGATCGCTTTCCGCGCTTTGTGCATCAGATCATGATAAAATGAGAGGTTCTGGATAGACGCGATTTGCAGACCGAGTAGCTCGCCTGATATGAAAAGGTGACGCAGATACGACTTTGAAAAAACGGAAGACACTGAGTTATTCAGTCCGGGATCAATCGGTGATTGGTCCTGAGTCCATTTCGCGTTTCTGATGTTCAGTATTCCTTTGGTCGTAAACAGCATCCCGTTCCGACCGTTACGAGTTGGCATTACACAGTCGAACATGTCAATGCCTCTACGGATATTCTCGAGAAGGTTGGCAGGTGTCCCCACACCCATGAGGTATCGCGGTTTTTCGGTCGGAAGATTGGGAGTGACGCGTTCAACCACCTCATACATGACCTCGGCCGGCTCACCTACGGACAATCCCCCGATAGCGTAACCGGGGAAGTCCATGTCTACCAGGCGCAGTGCAGAATCACGCCGGATATCGTGAAAAGCAACACCCTGTACAATTGCAAACAGTGACTGGTGATTGCCATATTCGGAGGACGTTACTTCGAGTCTCTGCTTGCACCGCGCGGCCCACCTCAATGTGAGCTCATTGGAGGACTTTGCGTAGTCAAATGTTGCGTCTGCTGGTGGGCACTCATCAAGAACCATCATGATGTCCGATCCGATGCCACGCTGAATGTCTATCACGGATTCGGGTGTAAAAAGGTGACGCGATCCATCGATATGACTTTGAAACTCTACGCCTTCTTCGGAGATAGTTCGACGTTTTGCCAGCGAGTAGACCTGGTATCCGCCGGAATCCGTTAGTATTGGTCCGTCCCACTGCATGAAGGGATGCAATCCACCGGCTTGTCTGAGCGTATCAAGACCCGGTCGCAAATACAGGTGGTAGGTGTTACCGAGTATTATCTGCGCCTTGATCTGGCTTACGAGTGTTTCGGGGAAAACACCCTTCACTGTTCCGACGGTACCCACAGGCATGAAAATTGGAGTATCGATTGTGCCGTGGGGCGTTTCGATTTCTCCCAAACGGGCAAGAGTGTCTTTTGAAGTCTTCTTTAGAGTAAACTTCATGCGACCGTACTAGACAGACACGGGGGAAAAGTCGCTCGGCGTTCTGACGAGACCTCGCGCCGAATGAATCGCATCGATGAACTGTGTGTTTTCATGTGCTGGCAATCCGATAACGATTGGCCCGCTTTTGGTTGTCATCAAAACTACCTTGGACGATTGAACAGCCCCGAGTAGTTGGGTTGCTCTATACCGGCGGTAATGCTTTTGATAGACGTCGGCATCAATAATTGACACCTCACCAATGACTCCCCACGTATACGTATGGGATCTTCCCGGGACGGCAACAATAACGCCTTCGCTGGTGATTGAAATTCTCATTTCTTTTGAGAAGCCAACCAGAGCAACGTACAGGAAACCGAGTAATAGGACACTCTGTGAAGCAAAAAACAAAATGGCTGTCAATCCAAACGGATCTTCCTGAATTGTTTCACTCAGGATTGCCCAGGCAAAGAACTGTACGAAGGCAATACACACTGCTCCAAGAACGATTCCAAGCAGGTGCAACCCTTCCCGTCGAAGGTCATCCTGGACGAACCGGCTCAGAAATTTCGACATGGGCGCACTGGCTAGGTTCAGACGCCTGGGTATGTAATGCGATAGGTACAA
>JABDKO010000157.1 GCA_013002165.1 Rhodothermales bacterium
GGGCGCCATATCGGTAAATCCCCCGGCACCGTCGTTAATGTACATCCGGTTGAATCCCGGACGCGATTCGATCCCCGCACCGGACACTGGCTGGTTGGCAACGAAGAGATCCAGCCAACCGTCATTGTTCACATCTGCCCAGACAACGGCCCATCCGCCGCGATCGTCGTCCAGGCCGAGAGACGGAGCGATATCCGTGAATCCAGCCTGTCCGTCATTCCGGAAGAGCATATTGCGGGAGGCAGCCGCAAACTGTGAACACGAGGATAGATAAATATCTATGTCGCCATCGTTATCGAAGTCTGCCGCGGCGACACCATAGACATTACGAAATGGCGAGTAGCCTACGTTAGCCGACGCATTTTCAAACGTGTCATCACCATTATTCAGAAATAGTCCACTCGGGTCTCCATCACCACCGACAAACAGATCCAGGAGTCCATCATTGTCGAAGTCTGCCCACACGCTTCCTTGCAGGGCTGAGAAGATTTCGATTCCTGTCTCCTGATTTGCCTGGTAGAAAGAACCGTCACCCCTGTTTCTGAAGAGGCGACTACCGGCAGTAAGGTCTTCAAAAAAAGCATCCACATAACCGTCGTTATCGTAGTCGCCGAATATTGCACCGAAAACAGTTGAGCCTTCGGCGGTCGAACCGTCCTCGTTCTTGAAACCGATATCGCCCGAAGACTCCAGAAAGGATCCGTCTGGCTGCTGCAGGAAAGTGCCCTGGAATCGATACAGGTCAAGCAGGCCGTCAGAGTTCACGTCGATGATAGACGTACCGACTGCAAACACCCCAACGGTAGGGCTGTCCAGTAGATTGGTAACTTCGGAAAATGATTGTGCCCTGACATGTAAGACTGCCCAGGACGTAAATACGAAAACGAGTACTCTCTTCATCATGCAACATGGCAACCGGTGAACTTGTGGGATACTATTTCGCGACCGGTTTCGCCGGGGGGAAATGCAGGGTCTCATCTGTGTGAACCATGCGTGGTATTCCAATTTTGTCTCAATACGAGCTTCTTGCTCCAATTTTGTCTCAATACGAGCTTCTTGTTCCAGTTTTGTCTCAATACGAGCGTCTTGTTTCAAATAGAGAAAGCATACTCTGTTTGTCTTGTTCACAAAAAACTGGGTTTCCACGCTATTTCAGGGAAATAATTCGTTAGCGATGCGCCGGAGCGGTACCGAATCGATTTCTGGTACTTCCTTTGCAATTCGAACTTATTAAGTAACGATTTCTCAATAGCAAACGATACCGTGTAAAACATGCCACAGACAATGATAGCGATACTGTCCATGATGATTGCTTCTCTCTTTGCATTCAATCAGCATCGGAGTGCGCTTTCGACACGCTTAGGTATGATAAGCCAGGATTTGGAAATGCGCGCAACGTCTGTTGCAGTCGAGCATCTGGAGCATATCGGTTCCTTGGCATACGACAGCGGCACCCTTCTGGGTGCAGCAACGGATCCATCTGAATTGACGAGGCTTGATTCGAGCTATCGGTCTTCAGGCGATCTGCCTGGCGCACTGAGCATTTCTGACTTTCACAATTCAGCTGTAGAGGTTACCCGCTTAAAAAACGGCAAAGCCATCATCTTTGACGTCGCGACTTCAATCACTTATATCGACGGCAGTACATTCGAAGATACGTCCACACCGACCAAAATAAAGAAGGTTACAGTTACCGTTGGTGGAATAAATACAGATCTCGTAAAACCTGTCCGCGTAAGTGAAGTCTTCGCTTGCGGATCAGAATGCAACTGGTAGGGCACTCAAACTCGTAAAGCTATGCAACTCATATTTGACAATATTACATCAACATTCATTGCTACGGCCGTCATTTTCCTCCTGATGGCAACGAACCATCAGGCTCAGTTAACATCGGTTGAAACAACTGCAAACTATGTACTTCATTCACGAGTGAATGATTTCATGGCCGTATTCATGCGAGATATGAGAAACGTGACGACGGTTGTCACACCTGTCGAAACCGATTCCGTCTTTGCGATACGAGCTCGAACAGATGGCTTAGGTTCTCCCGAAAGGTTGGTCGAGTATCGACGAGCCCGGACGGGAAGCGTTTCTGTGAACAGCGGTACGGTCGACCAATTCAAGATTGTCAGAAGCGTAGACGGAGTTGTAACTTCGGAATCCGTCTCTACGGTCAGCAACTGGACGATTCAGGGTCAAGATAACTCTGGAAACATAGCCACCACTGCATCGGATGTGACAAGCATCTTTGTTGACATCGAAGCCTCGTCACCTATTTCGATTCCCGGAGTCTCCGAAAGAGACCAACCTGTAGCGCAGTGGCAGAGTGTTTTCAAACCGAGGCTCTTACGAGAGGCAGTCATCTGATTTTTCCATTCGGATGTGAAGGATGTGCATTTTTATTCACACAATTAAGTAGGAAGAACAATGGGTAAGTTCGCAGCGATAAGCGTAGCCATTCTGACAGTCGTTGGAGCGCAGTATTTTATGAGCGGTATGCAAAGCGCACGCTCTACAAATGTCAGCAACTCCAACAGTCAGTATGAAGTGCTTGCGCGGCAAGCAGCGCTGGCCGGAATGAACGTGGCTAAATTGAAATTATCAGAATCATTTGAGTCAACAACCGAAATTGGACAACATCAGTCCAGTGACTACGAGGTTGTAGCAACCGTTAGCGGAACGTCGGCGGATATAGTCTCTACGGGCACAATTATGAATGCGGATGGCGAGTCGTTTTCGTACGAGATTAGTGCGAGATACGACGAAGTTTTTTCACCATTAGCTTCGGCTGCACCCGAGTTCATGTCATATGCGGTACTTTCGGGTGGAGATCTCAATATCAACGGCAGTCTCACTCTTCCAACCTCACTCGTTGGAATTAACTCCGACATTCATACCAATGGTGATTTACACATTAGCGGATCCACTTCTTCCGTGCAAGGATTCGGTACATATGCTGGATCGGTGTCGGCGAATCCTGCGCCAGCTCTGTACACGACATTCTCACCGGTTTCCAACGATGCTGAGCTATCGTCGGTTTATAAAAGCTCAGTTGTTGACATTCCAGATTTCGATATTTCCGCTTTCGTGGATGCTATCGAGTTGGATAAGTCGTCGGAATCCAGTCAGAGTGTCAGTGGACCTCAGAACTTCGGAGGGACACGTGAGAATCCATATGTGTGGTACATTGATGGAGACCTCAATGTCGGAGGAACGACAGTACTGGACGGCTACAATATATTCCTCATAAATGGAAACTTTGACATCAAGGGACAACTCCTAAGTGGGTCGACTGGTTATGCGGGTGACGAATCATCAATCGCAATCTATGCATCCGGTAAGGTCGACTTGACTGGCAGCAGCACGGTTGAAGCCCAGGTATTCTCAGGTAAAGATGTCTCGATGCTTCATGGAAGCCCTATTGTTGTTGGAAGTATAACTACCCTCGGCACTCTCCGTCTTTCAGGATCGCCACAGATCAACTTTAGATCGGCTTCGCCTGGTCTGACGACAATATGGCAGCCACGTTCGAGGTTCATGGCGTTGAGCGAGTATTTCGAGAAGTAAGTACAGATCTTCAGTCTGCACTTTGACATTACGGCTTACCCTGGGTCGGTACGCATTTGCGTACCGACCATTTTTTTGCTGTAGTAGGATGCACACCAAAACGTAACCAAATGACTCGACCGACTCGATAACTGTCCGCTCGCTGTAGGGCAATCCCCTACTCGTATCACAAAAGAATTCCTACTATGTCCGCGTCTATTGGCCGTTGCTGATCCAATGGGCTTATTCTTACTTGGTAATCCGTTTTGATCAACAATCCGGCTACCAAGATGTCCGCCAAGATCGTCACTATCGACGGCAATGAAGCCGCCGCATATGTCGCCCACAAGACCAATGAGGTCGTGGCGATTT
>JABDKO010000176.1 GCA_013002165.1 Rhodothermales bacterium
AACTAAACCCAAAAAAGGCAAATTGCGAATCGGAGATGATTGGAATGCGATCACGATCATTGCGTTGTCCCAAAGCAATCCTTTGAAGGCTGTGGCGGAGTTTGTCGAGAACAGTATCGACGCGGGCGCATCTGACATTGAGATCATCCGCGGCCGAGAGAAAAAGGAAGCGTACTTACGCATTCGAGACAATGGCCGGGGGGTTCCCCGAGACGATGAAGGTCTGCCAAATTTTAGATATGTGGCTACACACATTTGTGACTCGATCAAACGACAGCTGAAAGTCAATGGCTCGGGCAGTGGTTTACAAGGCGAATTCGGCATCGGACTACTGAGTTTCTGGACCGTTGGAGAAACGCTCATCATGCGATCGCCATCCGAGGATGGAAAAAGCTACGAGATGCGTATGGCAAAAGGCGATCCCAACTACACCATTGTACAGAGGCGATCACTGTTTGCAGAGCACGGGACTGAACTGACGATAAAACCATTATTAACAGGATTACGACAATTCTCTGGTGAAAAGATCCAGTGGTATCTTGCATCAGAGTTGCGGGATCGTATTCGACAGTCCGGCGCGACGATCACTGTGACAGATCGTCATGCGAGAAAGCAATTTGTCGTTGAGCCGCGCAAATTCGACGGGCGATTGATCACTGAACTTCAGGTGTCAGATAATGCATACCTTGAAATCTATTTGACCAAACCCGGACAGGAGAACGGAGTCGGCCTCTATCGATCAGGTACTCGTGTACTCACTTCCATCACTGAACTGGATGCTTTGAATCACGCACCGTGGAACAGCCCCTATCTGCAAGGCATCGTGGATGCACCAAAGATGAATTTGACGCCAGGTACTCGTTTGGGAGTCATTCAGGACGAACACCTCGCTCAACTGATCCAGTCTCTAAAACCTTCAGAAGCGATCCTCATTGATAAAATAGAGGATCAACGTCGAGCGGAAGAGGAACGTGCCAGTAAACAGATACTGCACACGATCACCAAGGCATTCCGTGAGGCGTTGATAACACTGCCAGCAGAAGAGTACGACTGGTTTGATCTGGAAAATCGGCGCACCAAAAATACCTTGTCTGAAAAGGCTAAATCGAATGCGTCGAGCCCAAACAATGGGGCAAACGAGTCTTCCGACGATGACAATACCCTCGACTCCGAAGAACCAAGTGCTGCCGACATCGATGATCGCAGTAGAAACAAATCTACGCAAAAGGAGTTTTTTGAATTTACCGGCCCATTAACTTCAGTGCGGATCACACCGACCTCCAGCGTGATCAAGGTAGGGGCGACACGGACATTTCGAGCGGTCGCTCGTGATAATCAAAAACGGCAGATCGATCGGGAAGTGCTCTATCAATGGCGGATCCTTGAGGGTACCGCTGAGCTCACCAATACGGATGGTGAGGTGGTCTCTTTAACGGCCCCGAGTGAGCCGGGGCTCATTAGAATTGGCCTAACGGCAACTGAAGGTGACCTGGTCTGTGAAGCTGAGGCACTGGTCACAGTAACCGAAACATTGATGGAAAGCTCCAAAGCCGATGGGGATAACAAGCAAGGTCTACCGGCCTATTCGTTTCGGCGTGCCGCTGGGGAGTTGTGGCGATCTCGCTTCGACAGCGAGCGAAACCTGATCATCGTCAACAGTGGTCATCGTGATTTTGTGTATTCCTCAAAAACTAACGCTCTGAAATTGCGTTACATCTGTCGTCTCTATGCAAAGGAGCTCGTGCTCAAGAATTTTCCTGGCTTGCGGCCGGACCAGCTTCTGGAACGCATGCTGGAGATCTCGCTCTACACCGAAGAAAATCTACGATGATGTGTGCTATCGCGGTAGGAATCCCCATCGCTGGGGCCCCCGGCACAGATCCTGGCGTGGGTAATTCACGCACCGGGCTCCCTCCTTGGGTAGTTGGCGATAAAGCGAACATCTTGCCACGGATGAAGGACATCAGGAGGTGGCAACCAAACATCAGCAATTCGCTTGATCCGATCCCATCGCGTGCGATCCTGCTGGCTACGCCACCGAAGTGTACGACGCCACAAGTCCCGCATGATGACGGAATGCGTTCATGCGTTTGCTGTTTGCTGGATAGGCGTTACCGTGGATGCGCTTGTGGAGGTCTGTGAGATTGACTTCAAGGGCCAGCTCTTGGTCTGCCCGCGTCACACCGCCTGCTCCCCACGCCGAGCTCCGTTGTAACCAGAAGTAGACAGTGAGTAGTAGATCGATGTTGATATGATGCAGTGACGCAGTGAACCGTTCCATCTTCTTATGCCCCGCACCGGCCTTACGTCCGCCGATATCGCGACCGCCCGGGTAATACCTGCAGTTTGAAAACTGTCGCCGACCACGTCATGGAATTTCCAGGCGGCAGGCTCACCCCCCTGTTCCCTCGGATAGCTGTCGAATTGGAATTGGAATGTGCGCTGGCGAAGTTTGCTGCATGGCCGACCAGGCGAGGCCATTGGACTTTTCAGCTATGTGGAACTCTGCTTAGCTACCCGTTGAGTTGCCTCCAGCCTGTCGTATTTACAATTTTTCCACCACGGCAGGCATTGTTTCCGGGTGTTGTATACAT
>JABDKO010000193.1 GCA_013002165.1 Rhodothermales bacterium
CGCTGGACGTAGGGACAAAGATGGTGACTGACGAGCGTAAGAGTAGTCGCACGATGCTTTTGGGGGTTGTTCTGATCGACTGTAACGGACCGCGGCATCGAAGATGGGTCGGAAGTGTGAGGTACAGAGCGGTTGCCCTTCTCGACCGTCGGTGCGGTTCCGTCCGGAATGACTTGACCGGGTGTAAAGGAAGCAGCCGAAGGAGGTACGAGGGCGGGAGTCGATAAACACATGACGGATCTCCGTGAACATATAAAGGATACGGAATGTCAATATACATGCATCTGCATGTTGTTTCAACATGCAGATGCATGTATATTGTTTACCAACGGTCGTCCATTCGAGGTCCGGCTTCGCCCATACAACGGAGGAAAGAACATGCGTGGAATGATTAACGGTAAATGGCACACTGAACTCGACGCGGTGCCGGTCACCTCTGGTGATCTGGCGAATGCCTTCGCGACACCCGCGGCTCGGATCGGCATCGATCCCGAACGCCTCGCTCGCAATCCGACAAGCTACCGCCTCTACGCGGCGCTTGCCTGCCCGTTCGCACACCGCACCTTGCTCGCCCGCTCGCTCGCGGGGCTCGAGGCCCTGCCCGTGCAACTCATGTACCCCTGGCTGGGCGGACCAGACGGCTGGATATTGCGCAAACCACCGATGGTCGATGTGGTATCCGGTCGCAATACCTTCGATCGGCGCGATTTCCCCGACGCGCGTTTTCTCTGGGAAGTCTACCGTGCTAGCGATCCTGCCTACACCGGCCGGGTCAGCGTACCGCTGCTATGGGATCTCGAAGCGCACGCGATCGCCTCCGCCGAATCACGTGAAATCGTTGACGCAATCGTCGCAACTCAGGCTCTGCGAAGGGACAAATCGACTCTGCTAGGCAGCGCGGGCGATCCTGAACATGAAACGCTTGCAGACTGGATAGGCGATCACATCAATGTTGGTGTCTACCGTGTTGGCTTTTCCGCGACCCAGGCCGAGTACAATGAGGCGCATGATGCACTCCACAATTCACTGGATACCCTTGAGGGTCGTGTTCGCGCCACAGGCTTTCTGACCGGCGCGCTACCGAGCGTCGCTGACCTGATGCTTTTTGCGACCGCAGTTCGCTTTGACGTGGCCTACCACGGCGCGTTTCTGTTGCTCGACATGCTCTGGCGCAACCTGCCGATGCTCGAGGCACACCGACAGCGCATGTTGGAACTGCCCGGAGTCGCCGACTCGGTCGCCTACGAAGATTACCGCGTGCACTACTTCGATGACGCGGCCTTTAACGTGCGCCACGCGGGACCAGACGGACACTTCATCGTACCTCGCACCTTCGGGGAAACGATCGCGACCGGCGCTTCCCATCCGATCTTTCAGACCGAAGTTCGGGCCGCATCGTGAGCGACGACTCAGATCAACGCGATCGTCGTCCGGACAAGACCACAATTCATGCCTGGGCGAGCCTGGTACGCGTGAGCGGCAACCTGGTCGCGCGCGTCGAAGCCGACCTGCGACGCGCAAAGCTTCCGCCGCTCGCACAGTACGATGCGCTACTCGAGCTGCACCGCGCCGGTGTAAAGGGCCTCAGGCCCTTCGAACTGCAGCACGAGATGCTGCTCGCCCAATACAATGTCTCAAGGCTGATCGTTCGGCTCGTTAACGCGGGTCTTGTCGAGCGCATGGCGTCCGAAGACGACGGTCGTGGTCAATTATTACGCATCACGATGAACGGCAAGGAACTTCTCAAGCGCATGTGGCCGGTGTACGCAAGTGCGATTAATCGGCACTTCGGACATCGGCTCGAGCCTGCGGAGATCATTTCTCTCGCCGCAATACTCGACAAGCTGCGCGAAGATCAGCTCTGAAGGTGAACTACTAAGGGCTGGAAATTCGATCGCTAGTTCCCGGTGAGCAATTTGACAGTACCCTTCTGAGGCGAGTAAGCCTCACCTATTACATTGTACTGTTGAAATCCGGCGGCCAAACTTTTTAATACCAGACCTCTACGATGCACACGAAGCTGGTGCTGCTCGATGACGAAGTCAGCATTTTCGGGTCTTTCAATTTCGACAACCGATCCTTTGAACTCAACGACGTATTTTTATTAATCTCTGCCTACAAGCCGTTCTTCCAGCAACTTCACCGCGAGTTCGAAAACGATCTCGAAGAAGCCGTAGAAATCACATTGGAGTCAGACGTACTGCCAAGCGGAGTTGGCTGGCTCACCGCCCAGGCGGCACCGCTGTTACGGGAGCAACTGTAGAAGTACTGATGACTGTCACAGCTACTGTCGTGACAGCATTTCACCATTCTCACCCACCACGTCGTTGAGCACCGCCAACGGCGAATCATTCTTATGCATGGTACGCGGAATCACACTGATGGTTGCATCGGTTTCCAGTACCACTGCAGCAACGTCATCCATCGAAGCAACACCCTGGCCGCGTACGGCGGAAAGGATCTCCCCTTCGGTCATTCGCTCCGCAGCGAGCGCATCTGGAAGACAGCGTCCATTGCGTACCAGCAATCGCGGTTCAGACTTAACCAACCTTGCCAGTCTGGCACTTCGACGCACCGCGCCGGTGACCAGGAACTGCAGCAGCAACATCAGCGCGATGGCGAACAAACCGTCGGCAAGCGGCACCGAGCGGGAACTGATCGCAGACGCCACCAGAGAACCCATCGCAACGGTCACAATCCAGTCAAAGCCGTTCATTTGCCCCGTGGTGCGCTTACCGCTCATTCGTACAAAAACGATGACGGCGACATAGACGATTGGCACCGCTACCATGATGCGCAGCAGCGGCATAAAGCCGTCAAAAAAGAGTTTATCCATAAAGGCTCACCTCTTGCTCGTACTGCAAACAGGAGTTTGCTGCAATCGCACCATCTCGTGGTTGGTGTGCAAAAGTTGCAAAGTCTCTATACCTTCACTTCGTAAATTCGGCGATTCCCTCCGTCAGAAGAAGGAGGAACTGGCCCATCTTAGGACTCAGGAAATGGGCAAACTCATCGAACAGCGTCGGCAGGAGATCGATAAGACATTCTCTTGGCCGACTGCACGGCACCGGAAAACCGCATCCAATCGCCTTCTATTTCGTGCCAGATACCGCTATCAGCCCATGATGGATTACACAATGCAGCGCTAAGAGAGGCCGCAGCTATCAGATGATTCATATTTATTGGTCTCCTTTTCATTAGTCTCCTTCTATGAGCTTGCTGCTCGCTATTCGAGCCACACCCGCTGTGCCACTATTTTGCAAGACCAGAGAATGGCTGAATTATTTGCAGCGACTGTACAACGACCGGCACGATCAGACACCGGACCGCTTGGGCTTGGAATCAAGCCCCTTTCTTTCACGATACATTTCCTTGCGACTTTTTTTCTGCAATTGAGCTATTGCGTCTTCACTTTTCTGTCCGGATACACCCAGGACCGAGAGCATCGCGTCTGTCTTCGAGAATTGGATATCCCGATACTCGACCACCTGGATTCGATTACCCCATGGATCGACGAAATCCAGTCGTGCATTGCCCACAAGGTGGCCACCGGCCGCGATCGCTCGTTCGCAGACGCTCGAGCGGTCATCAACGACCAAACCGACATGCCTGTTAGAATCCGGCGCCAGCGTTCGCCCCTCACTCAATGCCAGAAATTGATCACCCATGTCGATGAAAGCCATCGTCATACGCCCTGTCTCGTCTTCGTTGCTGCCACGCAGCGCGAAGGAAAATATTTTTCCATAGAACTGTAGCGCCTGCTCGACATCCCCTACCTCCAGTGCCACGTGATTGATACCGATAAGACGGGGTTGCTGTTCATTGCTCATGGGTTACCTCGCACTCATTTATGATCCTGAGAATAGATCGAAGACTATCGCAACTTGGACCAACACATTGATTGGCCATAGTCCAGACGTCATCCGGTAATCTCCCAGGCACGACAGGTAGCAATTTTTACAACGTAGACACGGTGGCGACCGTTAGTAGTAGAAATTACAAGGAGTCATCAGAACAGCACGGAAACCACCATGAGCTACTGTCTATCCACAGATCTTCGAAACTATGCCTCGTCAGCAAAGTCTGTGTGTAGTTTTCGGCTCTGGAAGGTTGGCGATGGCGTGATATAGCGCTGTTTCTATGGTATGGAACGATTTGTAGCCGTAAGTTTTTCTCATAGTCAGTTTCGCCTTGTTGTTGAAGCTTTCCACAATGCCGCTGAAATAACGGCCTCCGGCCTTGAACCAGTTCAGTATCAAACTGAATTTCATCCACACCGATGGTCTCAATGCCTGTCAGATTCCGGTTTGCCAATGCCCAGCTGACGGCCATCTCCACGGAATGAGAGACGGTTAGTAGTGGTTTGCGACTGCTCTTCGCGGCGCGTAGGATACTTAATCGCGAATTAAATTAGTTTGACTAAATCGTTGAATTGGTAACTGCTTCTGCAGCAGCTGACTGAAACACAACTGGGTTGAGATGAGAATTGCGGTTTGGGAACCGCAGACGACTCGATGCCGTCTAATAAAATGTAAATGGCTCGTGATTCCAATAAGCTGTAGAGGAACCTGAAACATCGTAGCTGTTGTGGGCGAAGAAGAGTTGGACAAACTGGCCAGGCAGATGGCTGGTGATTTCAACTCGGAGAAGGACTTTGAGTCTTTCACCAAGGTGCTCAGGAAGCGTTTCCGGGGGAGGAGTACGCTAGTTGGAGAACGGACCCTCTCAACAGCGCACTTGAGGTGATCGACAAGCGGTCAGGAAACCAATGCCCAGGTCCACAGGTAACGTGTACAGATTTGCGTGAAACCAGAGAAAGCCGGACGGTAATGCTCCGGTTACACGGATTGGCACAAACCGTGGTTTACCAGCTGCGTGGTATCCGTATGCGGGCAAGGCAAACTTGAATTTGCCGTAATCAAATGACTTCTGGGAACTAGCAAACCATGCAAATGAGAAAGACCTTGGTCGTTGCCTTATTGGCATTCACGATGTTGACGCAGGCTGGCTGTGGCACATTGTTGCACCCTGAACGCAGTGGTAATAAGGGTGGCCGCATCGATCCAGCAATTGCCATATTGGACGGTATTGGCGTACTTTTTTACGTGATTCCGGGCCTGATAGCTTTTGCTGTGGATTTCAGCAATGGCACGATTTACTTGCCTCACAGTGCTTCATCGGCTAACAGTGGCAAAGTTCCATCAGATGGCTATCGTGCTGTGACGATGGACGAGCCGGTTGACGCGGGTTCAATTGAACGGCTGATTGAACGTGAGTATTCAGTGTCCGGTGTGTTGCACCATGAGTCGTTGGAAACCTACCCGGCGTTGTAACCTGCTGTGCGTCCATCTTCCGAGCTCAACTGCTGGCTGAGCAATACGACAGCCTGTATCCGTCACTCAGGGTCTCGAACGATGGCAGGCAGTTGCTGATCAGCCCAGCGGAGCGGGAACTGGACGGGCCCAATTCTGGACCTTGAACAGATCGAAATAGATCGATATGAGCGAGGGAAAGACCAGTATCACCATGACCATCGAAGCCAGTAAACCAAAGGCCACCGAGACTACTAACGGTACCATCGTCTGCACCTGAGGGCTGGTATCTGAAATGATTGGAACCAAACCGACAAAGGTCGTGGTCGTCGATAATATAACGGGCTGGAATCTGGCCCTTACGGCATCCAGAGACGCTGTCACATAGTTGTTGTCCTGCAAATGAGTCTCGAAGAATGTGAGAAACAGGATGGCATTGTTCACCACGATTCCTGCGAGCGAGGCAAAACCAATGAGGCTGGGCATTGATAGATTGAGCCCCAAAGCCCAGTGACCCAGAATGGTGCCAATCAAGGCGAAGGGAATAGCGAACATGATAACCACAGGAAGTGTGTAGGAACGGAACTGGAATGCCAATACCAGATAGACACCAATGAGCCCCATCAGCATCAGCTTGACCAGTGATGACTGGCTTTCATTCTGCGCTTCCGTAGCACCCCCTATCCCGATCTCGATCCCCGGGAAAAGGCTTAGAATTTCGGGAGCCAGTTCATCGGTAACCACTGCCGAGATTTGTGCTGAAGTTGTTGTCGTGTTGTCTATCTTGCCCTGAATACGCGCCATGGCAAGACCGTTCTTGCGAATGATCGTAGGGTACCCGTTGGTCAGGGTCATGTCGGTAACTTCTGACAAAGCAACCTGTTTACCACTGACTGTGGTGATCGGGAACAACTCCACATCGGTCAGGCTGGACATGATATCTCCGAGTTGCACCCGAACGGCAATATTCGACTGCTCGGAGCGATAGCTGTCGGTCTCGGAGCCTGCAAAAGCATTGCGCAACTGATCTGCCAGCAATTGTGGGGTCAGTCCAATGGAATAACCGTAAGCATTCAATGCAAAGCGAAGCTCGTCACGTCCGCCATAAAAGTCCTGAAACGCTTCGGTCACATCCTCGCGTGCTATCAGAAGTGTTAATAGTTCGTTTGATGCAGCTTCTAGCATTGCCAGATCACGCCCTCGTATTTCCACATCCAGATCAAGTCCGCCCGGGCCCCTTTCCGCTTGAGAGAAGCTACTCTGTACCAGGTCAGGGATCGGCCCGGCGGCCTGCCGCCATGCATGCAGGACATCGTCAGCTCTGACATTTCTCAGTGAACTTTCGAGAAGATCAACGGTTATGGTCGCTGTATTGGAGCCATTGTCATACGCCTCACTGTTGACAGCATATTGGACCAGCACCCGCTCAACCAACGGAGCACCACCACTCGTATTCTGACTAAGCTCGCGGTCGACCTGGGTGAGCGCAGCCAACAGACTGTCAACGGTCTCAACAGTACGCTCGCGGTTGATGCCGGATGTCAACGAGAACCGTACTTGAACGGTGTCACTTTCCGAGGCTGGAAATCCTATGACCTTGATCGTGCCTGAGGCAATCAGCCCTATTGAGAGAATGAGTATCGCTATCACTGTGCCGAGAGTCAGGTAACGATAAGAGG
>JABDKO010000256.1 GCA_013002165.1 Rhodothermales bacterium
GTACTAGACTGGAAGCAGGCGTTGGTGACATACCACTCGCCGCTGGCAGGCGAGCCTTTATCGTAGAAATGCCAGACAAATCGTGCAGCCGGTGGACCATCGTTGTTGGTTCTGCATACGTGCTCAGCTCTTTGTGTCGCCAGTTGATAGATACCCTGCAAAACTACCCTCGACTCATCAGGTGTGAGAATGGCACTGCATTTTGAGCCATCATCGGTGAGCGGAGTCGTCAGTTCCCTTCCGCGCTGGGTGACGTATACCTGCTTTACATTGGCCAGAGCAGCCGGGCGTATTTCCTCGTCGTCGAAAGTGATGCTAAACCGGAAATTTCGGAAACGACTTTTTGCCTCAAGCTCTTCCTGCCTTGCTTTCTCCATGTCCCGTTTATTTTTCTGAGAGACTATCAGAGCGATAGTCCCGAGTATCCCCAACAAGGCAACAAGCGACAGGATAGACAGGATTTTGGGATCGAACTTGATCGACAGCAATATTCCAGCTATCAGCGCGATGATCGCTCCAGCAACACCGTATCCGAGCACAATGGCCCCGGCCGCAAGACCATCGGCAGTCGAAACATTCTTTCCTCCAATCACGAGGCCGACAAGAAACGCCATGATAACAAGGAGGAGAGTAAACAGTATTCCCATTACGGCTTTTGGCATCAGTCTAACTCAATAGATTATAGGTGATCAGAAGATTGGAGCCATCGCGCCACCGGATCCAGGCATGCGAAACCAGAGCTACGTCGCTGCATATTTCAGAACTGCGAACCTCCATCCATTCGTCTGTAACACTGAGAACTTCGAGGCACTCGCGATTCCCGTCGAATGAGATTTCAGGGCTTTCAAGGGTGGGACCGGTCCGTAACGGATTACTGTCCATGTCCAGGCGCTCAACTGAGTTGATAGTTGTCAGGAATGTCGCCCAGTCACGATACTCCAGTTCGTATGCATCTGCCCATAGCGACCGACCGGTAGATTCGTCGACGACAATCTCAAGCCAGTTCCGGGAAGTGCTCGACACACGCAGAAAGAAGATTCCATAGTCTAGCTTTCGACCCAGGGGTACCCATTGCGATCCGGCTGATTTGGCTGCAAGTTCGACCTGATACTGGCCCTGAAGAAAAACGAGGCTGTCCGCAGGCACATTATCCGATGGCAGGTTCTGGAACGTTTCTGGTCTGCTGTACAGGTAGAGTATTGAGCCAGCGGATGTCGATGGTGTTGCAACCCCAAGGCCGTCTGATCTTAACACATTGCCATCGGTCCTGTGCGACATCATTCCAATCGCAAAAAATGCAAGGACGAGGCATATACATACGGGTACAATCGATTTCACAGTTCTACCTATCAGGTTGCACATTAAGTGTTGTCGTGTTGTCCGAGACGATGCCGACAGACGGTAGAATTTGAGCGGGGCTAGTCAGTACCTTAACCGTATATGTCCCCGGTGCCAGAGACAGTGAATCCGATCCTACTGTCCCTTCGGCAACGATCGAATCTGTGTCATCAAGAACCTGATACTTTGGAAGTAGCGCCTGTATAATCGATGATGCGAGATCAGTCTCGTTTGCCGCATCAAAGTAGCGTCCGCCGCCTGCGTTGGCCCAGCGAGTAAACTCGTTCTTAAGCTGCTGATCGTCAATCGCAAATCCTACTATGTTAACTCGAATATCCAGGCCCTGCTCTTTCAGTGCATCTATGGCCGCGGCAGGATCGCCGTCGCAGGTTTCTTCACCGTCCGTGATAAGCAGTATTAATTTCTCTCCCTGTGCGGTTTTCAGATCACTTGCAACCTGTGCCAGCGAGGCTCCGATTGGCGTCTTTGCCAGATTCTTCGCCTCAGTCTGCAAGATTCTTGTCTTCACTGCATCCTTGTTGATGGGGCCAAGCGGAACTTCGAGATCAGTTTGACACTCGCCCGGTGTACGATGACCAAAAATCCTTAGTGCCAGTGGCGTACCATCCGGAATTGTGTTGTCGACGAGATCCGTCAACACGTCGCGGGCGATGGCAATTCTTCGCTTACCCTCAATACGCTGCAGCATTGATCCGGAGGCGTCCAGGATTATTTCGATCGCATCGAAGGAGGCATCTTCCATGGCTACAAACAGATGTCCGTCGGCGGGGGGAGCTTCGTTTCGCGCGGTAACCTCGATCGCATAATTTGCCGGGCGACGAATATGGCATGATGCCCGTCGAAAACCAACCTCGAGCGATGCGTTAGTGTCAAAGTAATCATAGTACCCTGCATCAACACTTGCCCATGACTGCATAAGATCTTGTGCAGAAGGACTACCGGAGTGAAGCTCCAGCGTAAATACTCTGGGGCGATCCCGGTCAAAGCGCTGCCACAGTTCCGTGTTTTTGTGACTGCTGAACGTTAGTGCGTCCGTCAACATTACGATCGCTTTCGTGCCTTTTCTGCCCTCCATCTCACGCATTGCAATCAAGAGCGCCTCCTCCGAGTTGCTCGAACTGTGGTCTCTCTGATAGTTGCTCAGCGCTTCCTGTAGCACATAGGGCTCGTCACTCCATTCCTCAAGAAGGAATTTTTTTGATCCAAAAGGAAGCCAGTTAGCGTACTCGGTACTCTTGGAAACGCCCGATCCGAATTCGGACATTGTTTGATAGATAGTGGCAAGGTATGAGGCGACCGAGCCACTGTTGTCCCACAGAAATGCTACTGAACGAGGAGGTTCCTGTACATGGACGTAGTATTTGCCGGGCTCCACCTCCGCTTCGAAAATCCGATGCTGCGGTGTCGAGTCCTTCGACTCAACCAGTTCAATTTCATTACTGTCAGAATCTTGCGCACGAACATCCCCTCGGAAAGTTGGATCTCCATTAAGGTCCAGGCGCAGTCTGTTGTTTCCACGCGGAATCTGGATCTCGAACCAGTCCTCATCTTTTCCGACTGAAACGTTGTCGGCGTACTCTACTTCGAGCTTAATCTTTTTTGCTGACGAGCGGCTGTCGCCGGCATCTACGATTGTTCTGTCGGCAATACTTGTCTTTGCACTATTGTACTCGAATGGGCCAGCTTTCCCGTAGTGGCCCCACTCCCCAAGTATCGACCGGTACGTTGCAGAGGGAGCCGCTTCGAATATCTTGATCGTCTTTGGGAGATACCACTGACCCAGTTCCTGAACCTCTGAATTCGAGAAACGCACATACCGTGCCCAAACCGGGTTGTCAAGTTTCCAGCCGTGATGGCCTCCGTCATCTCCGTCAACAATCCACTGACCCACTGATGTCCATGGACCAGTTGGACTGTCCGTGGAGACGGAGACATTAAAACGAGTCATAACATTCCCCGCCGAGGAAGGCTGTCGATCCAGATGCAGTTCTGTAATCAGCGCTGCGCGTTGATGGTGAAATCCAATAACCCACTGCGTTGCCTCGGCTGCATCCAACCGGACCCGACGCATATCATCCGATGCAATAAGATTCTCGATTCCATTCGTGTACGGATTCGACCAGATTACATGTCCACCGAGATCCGGAGAGGCAATGTTGAACGAGTCAGAAAATGGTGATGATTGTGGACTGGCTAGCACCTTCCATTCCCCAAGA
>JABDKO010000257.1 GCA_013002165.1 Rhodothermales bacterium
TGCCCAGGCTGAATCGTACTGGGCAACCGTCGCCGCGCTCATCACTGCGTAGCTGGCATGGAAGTGATGGTCATTGATCTGATTGTCAGCTCCGAATCCGGACGGATAGCCTGTCAATACATTCCAACTATCGATGTAGGAATACTCCTGGGTACCGCCTGCCGTGAACCATTCTTCCAGTCGATTCTTTATCTCACTCAGGAAGTGATCACGTTCTGCCGTTGCACCGAGCTGGTCAGCAATGTGAACCAGATGCGTAAAGCGGGCCATGGCTTTCCCATTGTCGTATGTAGGTCCAACGGGGAGTGTTTCGTTTGCGACGGACTGAACAAAACCAAGCAGCTCGTCTCTGTTGTAATCGCCGCGATCCGGAAGGGCCGGCAGGACGCCGCCAAACTTCAGGTTTGTGGTGAAGGTATTCCCCTCACGTAGCTTCATTACTCCGTTTGGCGATTGGTACGTGTGATTTGTAGTCAGATCCGATGTGTGCAAATACTGGTGCCGGTACAGGGCGGTCATCGTTTCGTTGATGTTTCCCTCTGCAGCATCGAGGAGTTCCGTCTCATACGAGTAGGTTGTCACAACCTCAGCCGTCGACTCATTGTAGTTCCAGTCCACAGTGCTATTTGTTACGAACGCATAGGCATGTTTGCGGAACAGTTCCAACGTCTCGGTGCTCGGGTCCGGCAATAGTGCGACGGACAAATAGTCTTCACCGTTTAGTGCGGACTGCAACGTTGTCGAACCCGACCAGGTCGAACCCGTCGGAGCAAACAGTCCGTAATGTCGACCGTCTACGGTCATACCGATCACCTCATCCTCGTTGAACCAAACAGAAGGTGTTGCGACTGAAGTGACTACCGCATCGCCGCCGGTGATTCGATAGAATACATACGGCAGGCCGTGACCCAGTGCGGCGGTCATTGAACGAGATCCGTTCTGCCACAGAGCCGTTACGGTCCAGTCCCCGTACGACTCGGTTACCGTTTGCGACGCAGTCAGACCACTGACGCCGACTGTGATCTGGTGAAAAAACGGATACAGGTAGTCCGCAGCCGCAAAGACATGATCGGACGTGTACCCCATTTGCAGACCGGTGTCAACTGCTTTGACGTTCAGAGGATGAGCGTACAGGACGTTTGAATGCGGTGACCCAAAAAAAGGATAGATCAGACTGCTCCAGAAATCGTTGCTCTGTGCAGGTTGGGAAAACCCTGACGCTACTTTGGGGAATACGTTCTGGCCACTTGAGTTTTGTGGTCCGATTTCACCGGCTGGCAGCGACGTGCTGTAACTTCCTTGCCCAACATTGACCGTTTGACCCGAGACCGGGGTCGCAACGACAAATAAAATCAAGGAGGTTAATAATGAAATCCTACTTCCACATCGGCCGATTGTATTCGCCCGCTTCGTACTGATCATCAATGTGCAACTCCCTGATTCTGCGTGATACCGTCTGTAAAAGATAGGGCTGCCTACTCTGGGAACGTAACAGAAAAAGGGATTGTCGGTTTTTGCAGCTCCTTCACGACATGAAGCGCTTCAAGCATTCTAGTTATCAACTGCACTGATAATGTAGCCTCGCTTGGCATGCTGTCTTGGATGCTGTTCATTGAGTAAAACTCCACATCGAAAATAGGCTACAGCCATGAAGTCACTCTCGTAATCCTACCTGCTCATCTTTCTTGTAACTTGTTTTCTCGTCACGGCAAATACCATATTTGCGTAAGACGTGCATGTGGAAACTGCATATATGAAAGTCGCTCCCGGCGGCAACGGTGATTACGTCGACCTCGAGGCTCTCTGGAAGCCTATACACCAGGAAAGAGTCAACACTGGCAAAATTCTTGGTTGGTTTGTGTATCAGGTTGGATCACCAAGCGGCAGCGAAGTCCACCATAACTACGTCGTGATCACCCTGTATCCGTCATTCGATGCGCTCCAAGGTTCCTACCCTGAAGGAATATGGGCGGAGGTTTATCCAGACATGGAGTGGGAAGACGTCATGGCACGAACGCTGGCGGCCCGAGATCATGTAAGGGGTGAAACGTGGGGCCGAGTTGAGCACATCCCGGACACGCCGACTGCAGAGCCTGCTCCGATACTACAAGTAGCGTATATGAAAGTACCGGATGGAGGTGCAGGGCAGTACAGGGAACTCGAGAATCTCTGGAAGAAAATGCACGCTGTGCGTATCGCTGAAGGCTCGATGCTTAACTGGGGTGTTTACAGACTACGTTTTCCATCCGGTAGTAATACAC
>JABDKO010000269.1 GCA_013002165.1 Rhodothermales bacterium
CCCTTTAAGCGCGCAAACTCATCGTCCGTCAGAAGATCCTCTGACTTCAAATCACCTGCGACGCTGATCACATCCTCGACGTGATCAGAATCCTGTGCTACATCGACTATGATATCCAGCTTCCGTTTGCTTGCCTCCTCATCCGTTATCAAATCAGCGAAATACATTTTATCCAATTTCGCAAACCGCTGTCGCAGATAGTTGATGTTGGGGATGGCTCGTTCACCTGACCCGCTTTTCGATGTACCCGGAGCCGGGAGCCGGTTTTGCACCGAGGCGACCTTAAGATTGTGTCTCTCAATTTGACCTCCGAGGGTGAAGAGATCAACAAGCTGACCAATTCCTAGAAGACCGAAGGTGAATAGCCACAAAAGGCCGGTACCGATCTTACCCTGATAGAGCCTGTGTGCTCCGGCAATGCCGACAAAGCAAGCAACCCAGCACAGGTAAGCTACTCCTTTGTCCTTTTCAGTAGTACTCGCTTTCATTGTGATCTTACCAGGACGGGATTCAGGTAATTGATTGTACATTTGCTATTTAAGGTGTCCAGAATGTACGAGTTGAGCGAAAACTATAGAGTATATGTGCTAACCGCATTCTTGTTACGTGGACAGGGATTGCGAAGTGACTGGAACCGATTGGAACACATCTCAGACTCACATCCGCGGATGTCAAGATATTTCCGGAGCAGTCCAAAATTCAACCGCTTTCAAAAAGTCGGCTAATCATCTAGAGAGTTGATAGATGTTTTCCTGGATGTTTTTCTGGATATTTCTCTCGCACTTAAGGACTGGCGAAACGCGAACTCTGCAAGACCTGTGCCCGTTACCGACGTTACTGGCTGCTGCCGGCGACGAACTCGGCAACAAGACCTCCGGTACCCGGATACCAGAAGTGCTCGCCGCCCTCTACCCGGTGCAGAACAAACGCCCCACCACCCTCACACGTCGCGTAGATCGACGTCGCGACCGGCAAAGACCCGAGTGAAGTCTGACGCTGTACGGGAGTTGATGCACAGCTGTTGTTCGTAATCCATTCACTGGTCATTGCATCAACCGAAAGAACTGAAAATATCCCCACACTGGTTCCGTTCCAGGGAAACACCGGATCCTGCGACCCCAGGACAACCGTTACCTTCACGGGATCAGATGGTGCACAGTTCGTAGAGAGTGGAACCGACATCGTCGATGCGATTGAGACGACTCCTTCAAATCTACTTGAACTGTCACACGCAATACGCTGGGCGAAGAGGCCACCAATTGAGAAACCGACGGCATATACTCTTCTGCTATCGATATTGTACGATGCGGTAATCTCGTCTATCACTGCACCTGCGAAGCCGACATCGTCGACGCCCAGAGCATCGGCCTGCGCACAGTCGCAGCCTTCTGCCCAGTCGCCGGTTAGATCATCGAGATAGGCAACGATCGCGCCGATACCGCCGGCAGCAGCATCCAGGTCTGTTTTGCTCTGCATATCCTTTGAGTCACTCCCCTGGCCATGAAATGCAACGATAATCGGAGCCGGGACCGCCGGATCATACGATGGTGGCACATACAACTGATAGCGGCGAGTCTCTCCATCCCATTGAATCGAGCTGTCGCCTGTACCCGCAAGACTGGGTGGCGGAGGATCTGTAGAATTAGAATCGCACGAACTGAGCAGAAAGAAAACGATGACAATAATAATAGACCGCATAATTTACTCGAGTGCTAAGTCGACAGTTACTGGAAGTGTAAAGCATTCATTCGGTGCTAGTCCGACGATCCTATGTGAATCGTCAAATTACGTACTTGAACGGTTTCGATTGTTTTGCAGGGAGATAGTTGTGATATTCGTCATCTCATAGGTTCAAGTTGATATTCAAAGCAATCATCAGTTCTAGAACATATTGGCTGGTTGCAGGCCTGATTATTTGCAACTCGATTGCCGTTGACACATCTGCACAGGATAACGCAAGGTTTGTCCGCTGGATGTACCAGGACGCAGCAGGGCTGGTCCTTCAAGTTAATGCGAGGACACCTCTTCTGATAGCTGGTGCGAGTGCCTCGCTGGCTGCCCTCTCGCCGGCTGACCCGCGAGTTCTGGGCGGTGTCCAGACCGGTTATCGCGGCGGCTTTGCGAATTACCTCAATACCGCGAACCGACTCGGTGACCCGGAGATCAAGTATCCCGTACTTTCGATTTTTGCGGTGTCCTTATTTACCAATAACGACAGATTTCAGGATGCCTCGTTTACGTCGACACAATCATTATTGTACGCCAGCTTGATTACCATGACGCTGAAAACGGCGTTTGGGAGAGCAAGACCAGAGTCGGGCTATGACGAGCAGGCATTCTCACCGTTTTCGGGTCGGACATCTTTTCCGTCAGGGCATACGACATCTGCGTTTGCGATTGTAACTCCGTGGGTAATGTATTACCCAGGACCTGTTACATATTCGCTTTTCGCTCTGAGTACCGGTACGGCTGTAGCCCGCATCGCGCGTGACAAGCACTGGCCGACCGACGTTGTCGCTGGTGCAGCCATCGGTTTTTTCACGGCAAGATTTCTATCACACCGACACCAGGAGGAGCGCGGCCTTCGCAGCCCCCGCCTAAGGGTCTCACCGGAGATTGGTTTTGCGAGCAGCGGCATTCTATTCGTTTATCGCATTGGGTGACGTCCGCGGACCCTCCGGATGAGCACAAGGCGTTTTTTACGCGCCGATCTGCTCCTCCGATAGTCAATCCATTTTGCTGATCTCAGCTTGACATTTGATACCAGGTTGCTAAATTGATCTCACGCAAGTAATGACCACCAACTGCGTATTACTTCTTCAGGGGACTGCCATACATATTTCGCTGACTTGGAGATTCATATTCTATCCCTACAAACATGAGACCCTTTATGAACCGTGTATTCGCATACATTATTGTATCGGTGTTTGTCTTGGCAGCATGCGATAGCCAGACAGCACTTCAACCTGATCGCCCGGTCGCAAAGCAGCACCTTGAAAATAAAACGGCTGTATCTCCTGCTGTAATTGCAGAAGCCCAATCGTCACTGGATCTTAAGCTAAGTACTGAAGTCACGGCACCTACCTTTGGTGATGCCGGTGATATTAATGTCTTTCTTGCGGCTCTCAATACCGAGTTTGCTGCCGCAGGTATGAACATAGCTGTAGACAAAGCAGAGTTCGTGACCGACCTTGATTCGGCTGAACCGGGACAGACAGTCTTCGCTAATGACCGAACCAAGCAACTAACATCAAAGTGGGTCCCGAATGATGCACGGCGCAACGCTGACGGCGAAAATGTTACGTATGTAAACTTCCTTCCATTAAGTCTTGCTAATGGCGCGATTAATTCTGATCCGATCATTGATGCATCCTTCGCAACCTTTAACAATGTCACGTGCTCAGCGCTTCCAATTGTCAAGAGGCAAGACGACGGCACTTTCCCTAGCGCTATTTTCGCCGGAGGAGATCCATTTGTAGCGGATATTGTTGAACTTGGCTTCATTCCCGGGGTATTTTTTGACCTCGTCCTGGGACCCGGAGCAAGCAATAATGTCCTTGGAGTCACCTTTACATTCATCTTTGGATCATTTGACGCTGAGGGTAACTTCACGCCGTCTGACGTAGATAGTAACGGGCGTACCGATACAGCGCTTAAGGAAGTCTGGTACAACGATAGCTTCTTGTGGACAGACACAGGTTCTGGCGGCGTAGACATTGAGACGGTCGCGTTACATGAGAACGGTCACGCACTCGAAATGGGTCACTTCGGGAAGGTTTTTGTAACGGGCAACGGAAAGCTGCACGTCTCTCCTCGAGCGGTAATGAATGCGTTTATCCTGGGCACGCAGAGAGAACTTCTCGGCACCGACAACGCAAGCCACTGTAGTAACTTTGCATCGTGGCCGAATTCGTAACAGTGCCCGTTGCTGTTCAGTTGATGCAGAAGGGCGTGCAGAAATGCACGCCCTTTTTTTGCAGTCACAACAGATACTCGCTCGTTCCCTACACTGGCCGCCAGTGACTAAAAAACGAAACTACCGCTCAAAAGGTGCTGTACAACTCGTCGTCAATTAGAAAGAATGTACTTCCCCTCGCTAGACAACGTTCAGGCTCTACGGGATGAAACGCCCGGCTGTAGAAACGTAATCCATTTCAACAATGCAGGCGCCGCCCTGATGCCGCAGCCTGTCATCGATGTTGTCAAACAACACATTGATCTGGAAGCAGCTATCGGAGGCTATGAAGCCGCAGCTAAATCGGCGGACCAGTATCAGAATACGTATGCCTCGATCGCCCGACTTATTAACTGCAAGTCGGAAGAAGTCGGGCTGGTTGTGAATGCCACCCGTGCCTGGGACATGGCGTTTTACTCATTCAATTTCGAAAGAGGTGACAAAATACTGACTGCGATGTCCGAGTATGTCAGCAACTATCTTGCATTCCTGCAGGTAGCCAGACGAACAGGCGCCGAGGTAATTCCCGTTCCAAACGACGACAGTGGTCAGCTCTCACCCGATGAACTTGAACGTTTGATAGATGATCGTGTCAAATTAATTGCGGTCACACACGTGCCGACGAACGGCGGTCTGGTCAATCCGGCAAGTGAAATCGGTGCGGTTGCCCGAAATCACAATATTCCATTCCTCCTTGATGCCTGTCAATCTGCAGGACAGATCCCCCTCGACGTGGAGGACATCGGTTGCGACATTCTCACTGCTACCGGGAGGAAATACCTGCGTGGTCCTCGCGGCACCGGATTCCTGTATGTGCGCCAAAAGCTGATCCCGCAACTTGAGCCACCATTCATTGACCTGCGGTCCGCTGATTGGACCTCGTCCGGTTCGTATTCGTGGGCCACGACGGCACGACGATTTGAAACGTGGGAGAACAATGTCGCAGGAATGATCGGACTGGGCGTAGCAGTTGACTACGCCATGGCAATCGGACTCGATCGTATTGAAGATCGCGTTGTCGTGCTCGCAAATGAGTTGAGAACCCGGCTCACGGAAATCGACGGTATCACGGTTCATGATCTCGGAAAGAAGAAGTGCGGTATCGTATCGTTGACAGTCGATGGCTTCTCGTCAGATGACGTTAAGGAGCATCTCGCTGCCAGAAGAATCAATGTTACGGTTTCGGCGCCCGACTCTACGCTGCTGGATGCATCGAACAGGAATCTGCCTCCCATCGTTCGTGCATCGGTTCATTATTACAATACCGTAGAAGAAATCGAGACCCTGTGCTCTTGTCTTGCCGATTTGGTAAACTGAGGTAACCACTCCCTTCGAGAGCCTCGATTTGAATACATCCCGTGTTGTCGACCGCCGCGCCATCTGGGGCTGGTCTATCTACGATTTCGCGAATTCATCCTTCACGACGATCGTCGTTACGTTCATCTATGCGGCGTATTTCGTCCAGGGCATTGCCGCTGACGAGACAAGCGGCACCGGCATATGGTCTCTCGGGGTTACAGCCACTGCTATCTTCGTGGCGTTAGCATCCCCGTTCGTAGGTGCAATGGCGGACCGGGGCGGTTACCGCAAGCGCTTCCTATTCATTGCTACGGTGGGTGCAATTCTCGGAAGTGTTATCCTGTTTTTCCCGACCAGTGGTCAGATAACGTTTGCCATCTGTGCCTTCGTGTTTGCAAACGTCGCGTTCGAAATGGCGAACGTTTTTTACAATGCTTTCCTGCCGGACATAGCACCACAAGAAAAGATCGGACGAATCTCCGGCTACGGCTGGGCCCTGGGGTACGCAGGTGGTTTGTTGTGCCTTGTCATCGCGCTGTTTGCCCTTGTCCAAACCGAGACGCCCGTCTTTGGTTTTTCTACAGAGGGCGGAGAGAACATCCGCGCCACATCATTACTCGTTGCGGCATGGTTTGCGATATTCAGCATTCCTACGTTTCTCTGGCTGAAGGAGGAAAAGGTTGAGTTTCCTGATTCCTATTCCAAGCTCTTCGGTGATGCCGCAAAAAGTCTACGCACCACATTCCAAGAGATAAAAGATTATCGGCAGATATTCCGGCTGCTTCTGGCGCGATTGATCTACAATGATGGTCTCGTTACCATCTTCGCTTTCGGTGGAATCTATGCCAAGGTTACTTTTGGATTTACGTTTACCGAAGTCATCTATTTCGGTATTGCGCTCAACCTTGCGGCAGGAATTGGTGCCTGGATTTTTGGTTTCGTCGACGACAGAATCGGTGGCAAAAAAACGATCATGTTTTCCCTTGTCGGTTTAATCATTGCCAGCGGCATTGCCGTTGCCGCCCCGACCAAAGCCATGTTCTGGGTTTCGGGCATTCTTGTCGGACTACTGGTTGGACCCAACCAGAGTGCAAGCCGATCACTAATGGGCCGCTTCGTGCCCGATGATAAAGAGTCCGAGTTTTATGGATTCTTTGCCTTTTCCGGAAAGGCTACTGCATTTCTCGGACCATTTTTTCTGGGGAGATTAACCGAGTGGTTCGGAAACCAGCGTGCCGGTGTAGCTATAGTTCTGGTATTCTTTTTCGTTGGTGCCATCTTGCTGACGCGCGTTGATGAAAAAGAAGGTATCGCACGCGCCGGACGTCCAGAACTGCAAGTTGACTAGAGTGAGTTTTTATCCGAAGATGATGACTGTTGGAGATATACTTGACGCGATCGAAGGCTGGGCGCCGAGCAAGGTGGCCCAATCGTACGACAACGTGGGACTGTTGGTTGGCGATAGATCTCAGAAAGTTGAGAAAATCCTGACTGCCCTCGACCTGGTTCCGGCCGTTGTTGATGAAGCGATCGAAACCGGATCTAACCTGATCATTACGCACCACCCGACAATCTTCAATCCCCTCAAGACGGTCACCGGAGATTCGCTGGAAGGATCTATGATTATCCGCTTGATCCAGGCCGGTATTTCGCTGATTGCGTCACACACCAATCTTGATGCAACCGAGGGAGGAGTCTCATTTGCGCTGGCCGAGAAGCTGGGGCTCCAGGATGTCACATTCCTTCAGCCAGTAACAGGAAAGACGCTGAAGCTCGTGACGTTTGTCCCTGTGACGGCTATGGAAACTGTCCGAGATGCCCTCGCCGAGGCCGGAGCCGGTGTCATTGGCAAGTATGACTCGTGCGGGTTCGGAATTGAAGGAGTTGGAAACTTCCGACCACTTGAGGGTGCGAATCCGCACGCAGGCCAAGTGCACGGTGACATCCATTCCGAAAAAGAAATCCGGTATGAAGTCGAGCTACCAGAATGGATTCTACAACGAGTCATCCGCGCCTTGAAGGAGGCTCATCCGTATGAGGAAGTTGCGTATGATATTTACTCGGTTCAGCAGGCATCGACCAGATTTGGAATGGGTGCGATCGGGATCCTGAAAAAACAGGTAGAACTTGCGGACTTCCTCAGACTTGTATCTGAGAAACTTGAGGTAGCAGCAATCCGGTTTGTGGGTGATACCGCCCGGCCGGTGCGAACTATCGCCGTGTGTGGTGGCTCCGGCAGCAGCCTGACAGGCGAAGCAATTCGCCAGGGCGCCGACGCGTACGTCACTGGAGATATCACGTATCACCGTTTCTTTGACGCCCTTGACACGAACGGGGCTCCAGCAATCGCACTTGTTGATGCCGGACATTATGAGACAGAATTTATGACTCGGGACCTGTTGCGTGATTTCATTCAGTCGAAGTTTTCGAGTGTCATCGTTAGATCGACTAGTGTTAAAACGAGTCCGATCGACATCTTTACGCCTTGAATCTACCGAGATGGACGTTCGTGGCACGAGACAGACGAACTTTGTATGTTCTGGATCGTTGCTAGATGTTGCACCAAAAAAAAACTGTATTACGGAAGAAAGCGTATATGCCAGCGACAGTTGAAACAAGTATAGGGGAACAGTTAAAAGCTCTGATCCGCCTCCAGGCAGTAGACTCCAAAATTGATCAGGTTAAGAAGCTT
>JABDKO010000288.1 GCA_013002165.1 Rhodothermales bacterium
CTGCACATCTGCTCAAGTAATTATACATTGTCAGTACGATTACCTGCCAGGTCCGGACGGAACACCCTGATCGAATCATGGCAAGTCGTTGTATATCTGACAATCGGCATGTTAAAATCGGCAACTCTGTTTTGAATGCTTCGACCATTGATGCAGGTGAATCCGGTCGTTTCGTGTCGCTGGACGCCTTCCGCGGTTTGACGATCGCCGGAATGATCCTGGTAAATACGCCGGGTAGTTGGTCGTACGTCTACGCTCCCCTGAGACATGCCGAGTGGCACGGGGCCACACCGACGGACCTGGTCTTTCCGTTCTTTCTGTTCATCGTCGGCACAGCGATGGCGTTCTCGTTCAGGAAGTACGACTTCCAGCTCAGTCGAGCCTCGACCCGCAAGGTGTTGCGGCGGGTTATATTGATTTTTGTGATCGGATTTCTACTCGGTGCCTTTCCGTTTACACGATCTTTTGCCGACCTGCGCATTCCTGGAGTTCTGCAGCGAATTGCGGTTGCTTACGGACTCGCTTCAGTTATCTGTTTAACAATACGTGGTCGAAAGCTCGTCGCGACTTCGGCCATTCTTCTGCTCCTGTACTGGTTGCTGCTCGTCGCATTCGGAGGTAGTGATCCCTACAGTGTCGAAACCAATCTCGTACGCAAAATCGACCTGGCAGTCTTCGGCGCAAGTCACCTGTACACGGGTTTCGGCATCCCTTTCGATCCGGAGGGACTTCTGAGCACTATTCCATCTGCAGTAACAGTCTTGATCGGCTTTCTTGTCGGGTCCGAAATCCGGACCAGTGACAACATCACGATGTCGCTACTGCGGATGTTGTTGTTCGGGACTGCCCTCATTGCACTTGGTCTGGTCTGGGCATGGTTCATGCCGATTAACAAACCACTTTGGACGAGTTCGTACGTTTTGTACACTGCGGGAATTGCCACCTGTACTCTTGCCTGGTTTGCTTGGATCATTGACGTTCGCGGTCTCAAATCATGGTCAAAGCCGCTCGTTGTTTTTGGTATGAATCCACTGTTTGCGTACGTACTCTCAATCCTGTGGGTCAAGGTGATGCTGTACATCGTCAAGCTTCCTGTCGATGGCGAGTCGGTCAACGGATACCGATGGCTGTTCACACGGGTATTTGAACCGCTTGCCGGACCCATGTTTGGGTCTCTTCTCTTTGCCGTCGCTCACGTCGTGGTAATATGGGGCATAGTCCGGGTGATGTATGCCCGTAAGATATTTGTTAAAATCTAGGACCAGTGTTGTCACGAACGACGCTGTGCTCACAGCCTTGCACGCATAGCCACTCTTGCCTAGTTTCTGTAGACAAACACATCCCATTCTCATATGAACAACGATATCAACCGCCAGAACCGCCGGACATTTCTGCGGCGGGCGGGCCAGGGAGCACTTGGTGCACTCGGTACAGCCGGAATTATTGAAACTGCAACAGGAGATGCATCGGCGGTTACACGACTGCAACGGGACACTCGCGCCTTTTCGGCAAACGATCAGATACAGATAGCCGTGATCGGCACCGGCGGTATGGGGTCGGCGAATGTCAATACAGCTCTGAAGATTCCCGGCGTAAAGATCGTTGCTGCCTGCGATTGCTACGACGGCCGATTGACATCTGCAAAAGAGAGTTGGGGCGACGATCTTTTTACGACCCGCGACTACCGCGAAATACTGGCGCGCGAGGACGTGGATGCAGTCATCGTAGGTACACCGGACCACTGGCACCAGCGAATCTCGATCGAGGCAATGCGCAGTGGAAAGAGCGTCTATTGCGAAAAGCCCATGGTTCACAAGATTGAGGAAGGGGCTGATCTGATAAAGGTTTCCAGAGAAACCGGAAAGACGTTTCAAGTCGGCAGTCAGGGTATGAGCTCACTCGGAAATCAGAAAGCTCGCGAGCTGTACCTGGACGGAGCGATCGGCGAACTCAACTACGCCGAAGGCTTCTGGGCTCGAAACTCTCCAGTCGGCGCATGGCAATACGCTATCCCCGAAGATGCTTCGGAAGAGACGTGCGACTGGGACATGTTTGTCGGCAAAGCGGAAAAGAGAGACTTCGATCCGGTCCGGTTCTTCAGATGGCGTAACTATCGGGATTACGGTACCGGTGTCTCGGGCGACTTGTTTGTGCACCTGTTCTCGAGCCTCCATTACGTCGTGGGCGCAGTCGGACCAAACAGAATTTCGGCGACTGGAGGGCTGCGATATTGGAAAGATGGCAGAGAGGTCCCGGATGTACTGCTGGGTATGTTTGACTATGCGCCGACTGAAGCGCATCCTGCGTTCAACCTTTCTCTCCGGGTGAACTTCGTAGACGGAACATCCGGGAGCACATTCTTGCGACTGGTCGGCAATGAGGGTGCCATGGATATTGAATGGTCGCGCGTTGTCCTTCGGAGAAACAAACTTGCGGGCGCAACGGATGTTTTCGCTGACGCCAAGGGTGAGGAATTAAAAGCCCTGCATGGTGAACGGAAGCAAATGCTGCCACCGGCGGAAAGTGTATATCTTGCTGAAGATGGATACTGGGGAGCCCACTACGACCATCACTTGAACTTCCTGACAGGCGTGCGAGAAGGTACGGCAGCAACCGAAGATGCCGTCTTCGGACTGCGGGCAGCAGCTCCGGCGCTGGCCTGTAACAACAGCTACTTCGAGGATCGCCTCGTCAAATGGGATCCCGTAAAAATGAGACTCATATGATTCGATTTAACAGTTTTATGTCGTGCAGCAGGTTCTCGTCCAGGGGGATTCTTTTCGTGCTCGCTGCATTGATATGGAGTGGCTGCGTCAATCAGGAAAAAGCTGATTCGTACGCTGACGCTCCCAACATGCTTTCCGACGCTGAAGAGGCAGCCGGCTGGCGGCTGTTATTCGACGGGCAGACTACGGAAGGTTGGAGAGGCTACAACCAGCCCGATTTCCCGTCCACAGGTTGGTGGGTTGAAGACGGCTTGCTGATTGTCGGCAATACTGGCACCGGCGAACAGGGATCGGGAGGATCTATCGTTACTGAAGAATCCTTTGACGACTTTGAACTCACGGTGGACTTCCTACTGCAGGACACATCAAACAGTGGTCTGCTCTACCGCGTTGTAGAGAATGATGCGGATCCGATCTGGGCAAACGCACCCGAGTATCAGTTCATTGACGATGCGACGTATCTTGAAACCCTGGGAGAGGATTGGGGCCCAACGCACAGGACCGGAGACAATTATGATCTCCGTAGCTCCACTGTTCGGGCAATGAACCCGATTGGTGAGTGGAACACGGCGCGAATTATTGTAAATGGCAGTCATGTCGAACACTGGCTCAACGGTCTGAAAACCGTCGAATACGAGTTCTGGTCAGATGAATGGAATGACCTTGTAGCTAACAGCAAGTTTGCTCAGTATCCTGATTATGGTCAGGCTCGCTCGGGACCGATCGGACTACAGGACCATGGCCACCGTGTACAATTCAGAAATATCAAAATCCGTGAGCTCTAAATTTTTTATGTACCCGCGACCTGACCATCCTCGCAAATGGGTATTCATGTGCCTTGCGATCCTCGTATCACTGGCTGGTTCGATGGGATGTACGAGCAGCAACTCCGGGCCAGGTGACGATGAAGTCGTACATCTTTTTAATGGACAGGACCTTTCCGGATGGACCGTGTTCGGGACCGAGAAGTGGTACGTTGAGGATGGCGAGCTGGTTTGCGAGAGCGGCCCCGATCAGCAGTACGGTTATCTGGGCACCGATGAGACCTTCAAAGACTTCGATTTGTCCGTCGATTTTCTGCAGGAGGCCGATGGTAACAGCGGCGTATTTTTTCGATCGTCTGTCGATGGAACCCGTATTTCGGGTTGGCAGGCCGAAGTGGCACCCCCTGGAAACAGCACTGGTGGCATCTACGAATCGTATGGCCGCGGATGGCTCATCACACCCGACTCTACATTGGACGATGTCTTGCGTATGGGTGAATGGAACACCATGCGAATTCGCGCAGTCGGCGACGAGGTCACGACCTGGTTGAACGGTGTTCAAATGATTCATCTCAACGATGACACCATTGGCGCGGCTGACGGGTCGATCGTGTTGCAGATACACGACGGTGGTGGAATCAAGGTGCGATGGAAGAATCTTCTTTTGACTGAACTTTAGACTGCCGGCCTACCGGTAATGCAGCACAGCTCGACGAATACTATCGGGCAAAGTCACTGGCGGAACAACCTGCTCCAACAAGCGCACAGTCGCCGCTACCAGAACTTCTCAGCCGAAGATTGTTTTCGAGCATTTCGTTTCAGGCAGTATGTCGAGAGGTCACGCCGCACTGGAAACCCGCGTCGGCCAACAGCAAATCACATTACGCCAACAGAGTTTGATGATGCAGCGTGGGTGATGGTTAGAATACGTGACCAGGAAGCGAGTCGCTGAAACAGCGGCTGAATCTCGACACGCCGCAAATTTTGGAAGCGCGTGTACGCATTTCGCGTACTAGAGCATACGCATGGCACGACGAAAAATATATTTGAATCGGGGCTTTAAATAATCGCCCCGTGTGACGTAATTTCAAATATTACTACATTGTTGTAGCTATATCTTTTACAACGCCTTCCGGCAAGGATCTTGCTGGAAATTTTTGTATTGATCCGTCTGTCTGGAAGGCACGTCATCCACAACGAGATCGTACTTTGAAATGAATAAACTTGTTACGGCCCTGCTCCTGGGTGTAACTATCTTTGGAGCCAAACCAGTAGAGGCGCAACATTCGGTCGCGCGCCAATGGAACGAGGCACTCCTCGATGCCATCCGAATCGACACACCAAGACCAACAGTTCATTCCAGAAATCTTTTCCATTCTTCCGTGGCGATGTATGATGCATGGTCAGCATACGACGGCACGGCACTTCCCTACATGTTAGGGCATTCACAATACGGTATCGATTGCGCATACTCGTACCCGGATCTGTCGGGCAGTTCCGCTGCAGATGTTGATGAGACCGTAAGTTATGCGGCCTATCGGGTTCTGTCGCATCGGTTCGAAAATTCACCCGGTTCAGCGACCTCCCTTGCTAATTTCGACGCACTCATGGGCACCATGGGGTATGATGTCAATTTTACCAGTGACGACTACGAAAGCGACGGACCTGCAGCGCTGGGGAATTACATTGCCCAATGTGTTATCGATCACGGGCACCTCGATTATTCTAATGAGGGTGGTAACTACACCTATTCCGATGATTACTACAAGCCGTACAATACCCCGATGGATCCGAATCTGTCTGGTACACAGGGCGGCGTGCTGGATATCAATCGCTGGCAACCGCTAACACCTGTTACAAATAACACACAGAGGTTTCTTCACCCGAACTGGGGCGATGTCTACGGCTTCGCTCTAACCAGTGACGACCTTACAATTCGCAGCAGGGACGGATACGACTACCACATGTATTACGACCCCGGCATGCCACCGCTGATGAATCCAAACATTGGCGGCATGGACGATGATTTCAAGTGGGCTTTTGCACTGGTTGCCGTATGGTCGAGTCACCTCGATCCTAATAATGGTGTAATGTGGGATATATCACCGGGTGGAAAAGGAAACTCACCGCCCCTGCCTACAACCATTGAAGGTCTGCGAGCGCACTACAACTTGATTGACGGTGGCCAGGCCGGCGAGGGTCGCGATGTGAATCCTGCAACCGGACTGCCATACGATGAACAACTTGTGCCGCTTGGTGACTTCGCGCGTGTGCTCTCTGAATTCTGGGCGGATGGTCCGGCTTCTGAAACACCTCCGGGTCACTGGTACACGTTGTTGAACTACGTGAATGATCATCCTGACCTCGAGAAACGATTCAGGGGGGAAGGCGAAATCCTCGACGACCTCGCATGGGACGTTAAAGGATATCTCGCTCTCGGCGGCGCCATGCACGACGCTGCGATCGCAACGTGGGCCGCGAAGGGATACTATGACTATATCCGGCCCGTTTCAGCCATCCGCGCGATGGGTGAGTATGGACAGAGCAGCGATCCGGGATTACCGAGCTATCATCCATTTGGACTACCGCTGATCGATGACCATATCGCGATCGTCGAATCAGGTGATCCGCTTGCGGGCGTTGGCGACGAAAATGTCGGCAAGATCAAGTTGTATGCATGGAAGGGTCATGGTTACATCCCGGACCCTGAAACTGACGTCGCTGGCGTCGACTGGATTCTTTCCGAGGACTGGTGGCCGTATCAGAAGCACTCGTTTGTCACTCCCCCGTTCGCAGGCTATACATCTGGCCATTCGGCATTCTCGCGAGCAGGTGCAGAGGTGCTTACGATGCTGACAGGAGATGAATACTTCCCGGGTGGTATGGGAGAGTTTCACGCGGCACAAAACTCGTTTCTTGGTTTCGAAGACGGACCGAGTGTTGACGTCACGCTTCAATGGGCAACATACCGTGATGCCTCAGATGAAGCGAGTCTGTCGCGCCTTTGGGGTGGAATCCATCCACCTGTGGACGACGTGCCCGGACGCCTGATTGGAAAGCAAGCGGGTACGAATGCATTCCTCCGTGCCGAGCAGTACTTCATGGGAGCTAGCCCCGTCGCTGTCGATCCGCAACCGATTGCCGGCACATCGGGTGTCTCAGCGTATCCTAATCCTGTCCGATCTGGCCAGCCGCTCACAGTCGACGTGCGCGTCCAGTCTTCGGATGTTATCGTGAGTGTCTACAACATTGTAGGCCGCATGGTAGCAACGGAGAATCTGTCTGTGAGGGATGGAAGCGACAATCTCACACTCGACACCAGTGACTACGCCTCAGGCATCTATCTGATTAAAGTCGCAGGTGACCATGTCAACGAGACATCGCGATTTGTGGTCGTAAATTAGTCGACAGTTAAATTGCTATTACAGGAACGGTCTCCGGTTCTGTCGGATTGTGACAACAATCCACAGGCAGAACCGGAGACCTTTTTGTGTGTTGTCCTGCCGCAGCCGGGCAAGCTGGACATGACGTAGATCGCTACAAGCCGGTTA
>JABDKO010000302.1 GCA_013002165.1 Rhodothermales bacterium
GAATAAAGGACATTGGCCTGCCATTCGCCCAGCCGGTCGTTTCCACGACTTCTTGAACGATTGCTGCGAGATTAGATGTTTGTTCCGTTGAGCTGTCCGACCATGTCGAAGGGCTCCACGAAACTGACTGAGATGTTCTTGGCCTGCTTGATGGACTCAGATCATTCTGGGTCGAAGAATATGTACTGGGATTGGTGCTGGATTCGGCGTGAATTGTAAATGTTGGATTCCCGCCGGACACTGTGCTGTTGTTGTTTGCACGGAATTCGATATATGCGTTCGTGATCGTCGCTCCGACAGGAATCGTCACATTCGTGAATCGAACACCAACGTACGAATACTCGGTGCCGCTGCCGTTATTTTCAAACATGTCCAAATCACCACTATTGGTGGTTACGTTGCCGTTGGACAACCGTTGTTCGGCATCATCCGTTGAGCTGTTCACGCGAACATCGACCGTTCCCGGAGTGCTGCCGCATGTGTACGATAGATTTGAATCACTCGGACCGCCGAATACATAGTTTCCGTTTGAGTCCGTTGTCACGGTTCCGACATTCGCATCGACGTTGCCGTCACCCGTAGTGTCAGCCCAGATCTCAAGGTCTACATTGGCAAGAGCCGCTTCGCCCGGATCCTGAATCCCATCGCCATCGGTGTCGTTCCAAACCCTGTTTCCGACCTGAAGCGGTGCGTTTTGGCAAATCGCCTCCAGATCTCCGATCCCGGATGCCTTTCCAAAGGTATTTGGCTGATCAATACTGAAAAGCTGGTAGGACCGGCTTCTCGTACCGTCATTGTTGTTTAGATAGATGAGACCGCCCGCGCGATATGTATTTTCGCCTCCCGGGAGCTGGTTCGTCGGAGCCGGGTCGAAAGCAGATACGACTACATCCTGAAACCCGGGAACATTCAAAAGGCCCCCAAGTCCAACTTCACTATGAACGTTGCTTGATATCGTGTATCCATCTTCGAAATAAAACTCGCCATTACCGGGGCCGTCGCCGGTCCCGGAACCGCCCGTCGTATTCGTACCGTCTGAACCATTACTCTCGAGAGTCCAGCTGGCACCGTTCTTATTCAATCTTAAGGTGTCACCGGCGGCCACACCTTCGACCGTACCCGTATTCGCACCCGAATTGTCGTTTCCGGTCTGATGTCCGGTTCGATCACCAAATCCCAGAATCATGAACCCGTTTTGGTCAAATTTGATATCGACAAGCCACGGCTGCGGGAGGTACTTCTGTCCCCATGGTGCGTAGTCTAGAAGGTCGGAAACGTCGTCGGCCCATGGCTGCCATGCCGCGGGCGCACAGACGGTGCCGTTATTCGAAACACAGCCTCTAGGGTAATCGAGCGCGAAATTGGCTACCTGGGTTGCGCTCCCGCTACCGGCCGGGTTGAGGTCATATACGAACGCCCGAAGATCATTCGTATTCCCGGTACTTTGTGCGGTACAGGTCAATCCGACGTAGATATTGTCACCATCGACTTTTAGCGCTCCAGGACGTAGGTTTAGATTCATTTCGCCGGCCGGAGTCGCAGGATCCCATGCGCACCCTGTCGACCCGGTGCCGGGATTCGTAAGAGACGCGAGGTCATAAACAGTGACCTGGCTCGATGAAGTCGGTGCGGCTGGTGTACCGGAACCCAACGGAATCGCGTAGAGGTTGCGGTCGTAAAGGTTTACGGCATAGAGGGTTTGCTCATCTTCTGAGAGATCGATATCCCCGAAGCCGGTTGTTCCGACCCCGTCAAACGCACCCGTGTCAGTTTCGTAGTTAGTTATCTCGTGGGGATTATCCCCTGCAATATTGCTGCCGAAAAGCGTGTTCAGATTTACGAACAGCGATCCGGACATACCCGTCGTGTTTGAAATAAAGATCTCGCCGGTAGGATCATTGCTTGCCGTTCCCTGGTTATCATTTCTGAATCCTGCATGGCGTTTGGTAAATGCCGATGCGAATATCTTCTGTGACCTGCGGTGATACGCAAGCCCCCAAATCGCACCGAGATCGTTCTGTGGAACCATGAGTGAATGCGAGGTCGGATCTGTAACAGTCGCGCTGCTGGTTCTGCTTGTTGTACCGGATTCGTATGGAAATGAAACAAGAACCGTTGCGGACGAATTTCCGCCAACCGTACCTGCAAAACAGGTTGTTACGAGCTCCGGAGCGTTTTGACAGTAATCCTTTAGGGTAATGATCCCAAAATCAACACCGCTGCTATTCCCGTCAGACACAAATCTAACCGAGGAACCATTGCTCGAACCAACGGATCCGGGCATATACCCGCTTGGCAGATTTGAAAACTCAACTCGATAGGGACCGGTACCGGC
>JABDKO010000316.1 GCA_013002165.1 Rhodothermales bacterium
ATTCAGTCTGTATTCCGTTTTCTCTTGACACTCACAACGGACAAAGGTGCATGTCAACTTGTTCGACTATTCCATGGAATAGCCCAGGCTAACCGGGCAGACGATCCCGATCTGTCCGGCTTGACCGCCCCTGTCCGGGGTAAGAATGGACGAGGTTTATCGGTTAATAGGCCGACTGCTTCAGTTATTCGCACTGGATCGCCAGGAGGAATTCTCGGTTTCACGACCATCGGTGCTCTCACCTTGCTTGAAATGTATACTGGTTTCAGGGTAATCGGTGATCACAGCTATATTTCTGCAGAAATATATCAGTTCCTAATACAGAGACTATACAGCGCTCGTATGCATTGATCGATCTCGGTATCAGCATAGACTAGTAGAAGAATTGCGCTGGTGGGAGGTATGAAATCTCACGTTTTTTGGGAATGCGAAGGAGCCTGGAATCCTGTAAGCAGGCCCATTTCCTGGGCGTGTCTTACAGAATGGGAGCAACTTCGTGGCCGGTTTTTTCCGAGTCCAGGGAGTTACTTCGTACCCTTTTTCCCTGAACAGATCCGCAAGCATCAATCTGTAGAAATTTCCGGCAGCAGATTCGTCAACTTTTTGTGTTTCCAACATACTTATATCGGTGGCCAATTGCTCCTGAGAATAAGTCGCTTTATCAAAAAGCCAAACTGCGAGTTCATATTTGCCGACTAGTATTGCTTCCGACATTACACTCATTGGAGATCGACTTGAGCAATCATCGCATGGCTTCACTGTTGGATCTGCACCTGAATTTATTAGCATTTCCAAAGCATTCAGATTTCTGAACCGTACAGCGCACGTTAGCGGCAGTGAGATTGCAGTACTGATATCGGATTGGCGGAAATTAATATCGTAGCCTTTTTCGATTAGAAGCTTTAAAAACCTTTCGCGCCCCACCTCCGTAGCGGCGCACATCACCCAACCGTATTGAGAATTATCGAGCCATTCAGTGGGGTCAGCGCCCAGTGATAACATTCGATTGAAAGAATCATAGTCACTCTCAATAAGGGCATCTCTCAATGCAAAATCAACCTCATCGGCTACTATCTCGCGTGTCGGTATCTCCCTAGCCGACAGAGGGATCACATGCCCCGTAAAAATAACAAGCATCAAAAACAGCAAGGTTCGCCGAAGGAAACAGGCTCCAACTGATAGTGAGCTATTCATGCAGTTAGATTGGAAACTATCAGCTGCCTTCACGATTCTTAGATACATTGATTTCTCTCAAGCAAATCAGTCAATGACTGCTTAACCGCTCCTATGCCATGAAGAGCCGTGCTCAATCTTGTGCCATACATTGTGAGCGAATTCTGTCCGACATGCTCCTGTATCCAGGAAAAATTTGGACGGCGGAGAATATTCATGTTTCCCGGAGGTTCGCTGGTGAAGGCGAAGCCGGTTTGTACTTCACTCAACAATTCGCCCTGGACGCTATAGATATCTGTATTGCTTGCCGATATATCGAAATCGATCTGCAACACTCTTGCAGATTCCTGAGTCAGTGCGGCTGGATTGAAAACGATAGCCTCGCCGCCAACACCCGCTGCTGCCGTGGCCAAACCACCTCCGAGTGAATGTCCCACAAAGGTTATCTGGTTTGAAGGTATTGCATTTTGAATAAGTCGAGCCAGTCTCACAGCTTTTTCATATTGAAATGCTAACCTTCCCATCTCCTGTTCTATATTAGACAACCAGTCGCCTGCGCTGGTGAAATCTGTGCCAGCAAACGTAACGATGTATTCGTCGTTTTCCAAGTCATGATATACCTCGCTATGGAAAGACCCATCGTGTAAATCGTGAAGACTAATCCCCAATTCATCCAGATCCGCCTCCACAAACCTGGTATGGCAGAGCACATCAACATAGGCGCACTCAGCGACCTCAGCGTAGTCTTGAGTTCTCAACAAGGTAACGCAGTCCTGCAACGGGTCGGTGCATAGGGCCTCTCCGTCAGCCTTCAGACTCCGTCGTTCACCGACTTCGCGTCCATGCCTTGCTTCGAACTTTCTGGCCTGATTCAGTTCCTCGCCGCTAACGGTGCTTCCCACCACTAATTCCTTGTGCGCTTCTTCAAGGAATTCAGATGCAATACCGGCTATCTGTCCTGGTTGCGCGACGATGGAGAGCATCAGGTCCAGATTAGTGCGAGTACGTCTGCTCTTCTGCACGAAATTTCTTACATCAGAAATGGTTGTTATCTGGCCATTATTGAAGTCTTGCAACGTGCCACTCATCCAGTTTACGTCGACCAGGCGGCCTGTCTGATCATATTCAGTATTTAGCCAGTGTGTGGTCCCATCTAGAGCAAGTGTGTACTGAATCCTGGACGGATACCCAAGTGAGTCCACGGCCAGAACCGTCAATATATCCTGCGGATAGTGCTGCACATAATCATTGACATCCAATATCCGTTCATGTTGTCTGTCGCTCTCGGGATCTGCTGTCGTATTGTGTCCAGTGGATCGTCGCACGAGCTCCACTATCTGACCATTTCCATCAAGCTTCCACTTAAATGTACGTGTGGTTCCATTGCGGTAGTTGACTATGGTGGTCCCTTGGTCGTGATTGTCGCCAACCAGGAACTCCAAAGATACATCAGGTAGAGCCGACTCTCCGTCATCTGCGCGTATCTTGGCACCACTGCTGAAACTGATGGCTCGTCCTGTTTCATCGTATCGCCATTGCGCCAATACCTGCCCTGTGGAATCTGCGCGCTCTGTCAACAGCGCTGGATTGAGTGGATCCTGATATTGATAGCGACGCTCGAGGTTATTCTGCTTACCTTTCGGATAGCGGACAGACACGAGATTCTGGCGGCTCGAGTAACTGTATGTCACTGCGCTCCCGTCTGGCGATTCGACCTTGACCAGATGACCGGGAGGCGACACGTTCTGCGAGAACTCATAGGCAGGCAAACTGACATTGCCTGGAGCATAATGTAGTAGCAGAGAGCGGCCCAGATCGTCGGATACGGAATGCAGGCGTGCTTCTCTGTAAACCAGATTTAGAGAGCTACCATCCGAGAACGAGATGCCAGTCAAGTACGATCCGAAGAATGACAGGCGACGCCCATCGGGCAACTGCCAGATATGCCGGTTCTCCGATGTTTCGACGACATGCCCGTCCTTTTCACTTGCGGCGAAAAACCTGTCTCCTTGTTTGCGAAAAATTATCAGTCGTCCATCGGATTGCACTATCTGACGAACGTTAATTCCGGCAGTAGACAGGACGACTGAGTACGAGTGGCGCCATCCGTTTCCCAGACCCAGATTCTGTGCGGCGTAGGCGCTGTTGTAGTGCCTTACCAGTGAAAGGTGCGATTTGCCCAGCCGTACATCCACTTCGCTTTGGTATTTGTTTCCGGATATGACGTCAATGGGATTGCCTACATGCCCTGAGCGGTTTGCGTTGGGGGCGTTGCTGCCGATATCACGGCTGGTAGGGCAAGCTGGCTGTCCGGCAGACAATGCTGAAGAGCATTCCAGATTGGCGGCATGCAATTGCGAGTCGTTGACAGTCAGCGCGGTAACTGCCAGTACCAACAGAGAAGTGCGCCAATGGGCGCGAATCCATTCCATTCAAAATACCCGGTCCTTGGTAGATTCAGTACTAGTGCCGCCTGCAGGCTAGTGCGACTCGAGGTGGAAGACAAGAGTGACGTGCCGTAAACGCCAATTGCGTCAAAGAAACACTGGCTCGAAGCGATAGGCCAGTTGGGTGCCGTGCGGAGAATACAGTCATTCCCGCCATGGAGCCGATGCAGACGCCAATGGAATCGGTTGAAATTATATGCAACTAAATGGTTGCATAAATTGCAGATGCATGATCTACTGGATGCCACACTGAAGAAACGAGATCGAGGTACACCATGCAAGACACTATTCAACGAGAGATCACTGTCAATGCTTCCAGAGAGAAAATATATGAAGCGATAAGCAATCCGGAAAAGGTCGTATTATGGTTTCCGGAAACCATTGAGGGAAGCTATGCTGTGGGTGAGCAACCCATTTTCGGATTTGGAGATCATGGTAAAAACCAGGTCCTGATCGTTGACGCCAGACCTGTGGAATATTTCTCGTTCCGGTGGGTTCCAGGTGGCAATCACTTCATAGGCGATGTTCGCGAGGTGGCTACTACACTGGTGGAATTCCGGATTACGGAAGAGCAGGGTGGCGCTTGTAAGGTTTCATTGACCGAATCGGGATTTGCCAACCTTCCCGAAAACATTGCAGAAGCCAGCTTCGACCAGAATTCCGGTGGCTGGAACTTCATGCTCGGTCGACTGGAGTCCTATTTCGCGGAACAATAAGTGGCTGTAGCAAACATATTCAAGGCTCTGGGGGACCCGGTCCGTCTGGAAATAGTCGCACGATTGTCAGACGGATCGACCTACACTATTGGCAGATTGTCAGAAGACCTCGGTGTGTCCAGACAAGGCGCTCGCAAACAGATTCAGGCACTGGTCACCGCAGATGTCATCGAATTGCACCCTGCGGGTCGTGAAACCCACGTATCACTCAATGCGGCGTCTCTGCAGGAGGCGCGTCGCTTCATTACCCAATTGGAGAAACAGTGGGATCAACGGCTGCTGGCGCTGAAGCAATTGGTGGAAGAGTGATGGACTAAGAGATTGTCGATACCGTGCACTGTCTACTACATGCAGACTGATCGATCCGGAGGCTGCCACTGCACGAAGGTGTTGGTGAAACTGCGGTGTGCGACTGTCCGGCTAATCTCCAGGAACCGAAAACGAAGGAGTTGATGAGCCCTTCCAATTACTGAAGACATTGGCAGATGAGCAAAGCTTCCACCACTTCAGCCTGCGGGAGTTGGTTCGGAATCATGAGCGCACAGGTCTTCCCCTGGGCACGGGTGCCGATACTGCAATCTGGGAATCCGCCGAGCGATCCAACGACGTGCTGACGATGGTTAGTTCCCATTTGACGAGTGTTCCAGTGTCCAGTCCTGCACGATCTGATACGTGCAATGTCCAGATCCCCTGCATGGGTTGTCCAATCATCGCATTGAGCTCACCCGGTTGATCGGAATCGTAGATGGTGAGTAAGTCATCCTGCGAGCCGCCCTGGCGTGCATGAAGCACGTCTCGTGTGCCGGACGGGGCGGACAATTCAATCAACAGGTCGCCGATGTAGGTATGCACTATGTCGACTTTTACCAGTATGCGTTCGACTACACCAGAGGCGGCGATCACGATGGCATCAGTAATTCCACCAGCCAGATTGTCTGGAATTGCCAGGTTAGGCATGGATTCTCCGGTGGCAGTTACGGTAGGACTGGTGGCGCCCACAGTAAACGACATCATGTCCGCAGGTGCGGAAATGTCGGCCAGTATCAACCCGGAGTCTCTCATGTCCCATTCACGGGTGTGGGGATTGGTTGTACTGGTCAAGGCAATGCCAGACACTTGCGCGAACAGGTCTTCACTGTCGCCTTGATTCCGTGCATCATTTTCCAGGTCGCGCCGGCCATCTGCCTGCAGTAGCGCACACTGGTAATGCCTGGTGGCTGAACCCTGCTGGTATTCATTTGAGCCGAAGATGTCGCAGTGATACACGGCCAGTCCACTCGCCGGCAGCGCTCTGTCCAGTCCTTGCCGCGTGCGATTCTCCACCACGAAGTACTCGTTGGGCTTACTGGAGCGATACTTCATGACCGTGCCATAGTCACCGTGAATCGATTCATAATTACCATCAGTATTAAGATCGATGACGTTGTCGCACCACCCGGCAAGGTCACGCAGGTAGGCGCAAACCGGGGCGGGACTGCGACCGAAATCAAGATGATTACCCGATCCCATCAGGCAATAGCGTCCTATACCAGCACTGTCCTGGTCATCGTCGTCACGGCTGCCATAGTCGTACATATCAGGAAATCGACACAACAGATGGCCGTTTTCGTGGCAGAAAGTGCCAATGGTGAGTTCATTGGGATTGCGACCAAGGCCGGTGAGCAGGTAGAGATTGGTCCTGACGCCACCATGTGTCAATTCCAGAAACGAGTTGTGCGGCCACAGGTTTCCCTGATACACACTCTGACCCGCATAGAGAATGTTGAGGGCATCCACGATCCCTTCTCCCTGGGAATCGAAATGCGACAGATCCACCCCATCGGCAACGGCAAGTCCCAGTGCTTCCTCTACCAGAAGTTGCGTCATGTAGAATGCACGTGGTTGGCTCAGTGTGTAAGGACCTACTACGGTGTTGGTGTAGTCCAGCTTGCCGTTGGAGACAGTCAGAAAGTAGTCGCGAACTGAGCTTGCATTACCATTGAGCGTATAGTTCGGCCCGTTCGTCATGTGTGCAACGTGAGCCGCCGTCGTCGTGCTGACGACATCCGAAAAATTGACCAGTATCGTCAATCCGCGAATGGTCCCAATCGAAAGCCTGCGTCCATTCAGCAATCCCTGGTTGGGACCAAACGTCCGATTGACTGTGTGGTGGCTCCTGGCTTCCGCCGATTCCCCGCGGCGCAGCCTTTCAACAACATTGCCAACGGTTCTGTTCGGTTCACTCAAGTGCCGGACAATTCCCTCTGGTGGTGAGTGATCCAAAGAGACACCAGTGGAGACCAGATCTTCCCCGGATTCCATGGCGTAGCAAAACTGCCCGAGGCCATGGTCATAGATGACTGTAAAACCAGAGATCGTCTCGTAGCGCGAATAGTCGTGACTACCAAACACCCTCAAGCGAATATCCGGGCCCGACTGCTGCGGAAAGGTAAGTATTTCGCCATAGATACCAGTCATGGCATGCCTCGCTACTGACTCGTTGTGCAAGGTATCAAGCTTGAGCGAGGTCGTAGCGTGCCGCAAGCTGACAGAAGTCTAGTGAAGTGGAGCGCGCCCTCCTCGGAGTGACTTAGAAAAAGGGGTTGAAGCCTGCCAGGTCAATGTGTATCGATACCGTCAAAACCTCCCTGTAAGACTGAAAACACCTTTTATTTCATTGCCCTATTGGCATGGGATTGGCCCTTCACGGTCACCAGCAGGCGTATGGTTCCGGTAAGAAAACCGGGTGTTCGCGCCTTGGAGACGTCGCCAGTGGTTACATGCCGTGATCGACGCCGTGTGCCCATACTGTCCGACGTATCTGCAACATCAGAAGCTTGTGTTTTCAGCCCCCTTGAGTCCGAGAATGGCGCGGACCTCATTGGGGGTGGCGATCTCATGACCAAGCTCTTCCAGTAGATGGCGGATCTTGGCAACTTGTTCGGCATTGCTGGTCGCCAGCTTGCCACGACTGATCATCAGGCTGTCCTCGAGGCCGACGCGCACATGTCCACCTAATGTTGCAGACAGGGTGGTCAGTGGCATTTGCTGACGTCCGGCCGCCAGAACCGAGAATCGGTAATCTTCACCGAACAGTTTGTCGGCTATTCGTTTCATGTGCAGCAGATTGTCGGCATCAGCACCGATGCCCCCTAAAACTCCCATCACGAACTGGATGAAGCAAGGCATTTTCACCAGATCGCGCTCAGCGAAGTGGCGCAACATGTACAGGTGGCTGATGTCATAGCACTCGAATTCGAATCGTGCCCCACGCAGCTCTCCCATGGTGTGCAGTACGTGTGCGATATCTCGCGGTGTGTTCTTGAACACGAGATCGTC
>JABDKO010000031.1 GCA_013002165.1 Rhodothermales bacterium
GGAGATGGCGAGGGATATGTCAGTCGACGTCCAGGTTATTGAGGACAAAGTTGAAGAGCTTGAAGAAGTGAATCCGATGCTTGGCCATCGTGGTTGCCGGCTTGGGGTAGTGTATCCCGAAATAACAGAGATGCAAGCACGGGCGATTCTCGAGGCGGCAGTCGAGGTTGCGCAGGATGGAGTCACTGTCATTCCTGAAATCATGATCCCCCTCGTCGGAACGATTGAGGAGTTCAGACATCAGCGACGAACTATTGAGACGACCGCAGAAAAGGTGTTTGACGAAATGGGCAACCGAGTCTCATACATGGTTGGTACAATGATCGAGGTACCCAGAGCAGCTCTCATAGCCGACAGGATTGCGGCAGAAGCAGACTTCTTTTCATTCGGGACGAATGACCTGACTCAGCTGACGTTCGGATACAGCAGAGATGACGCCGGTAAATTTCTACCGTTCTATGTGGATCACAAATTCCTGGTTGCTGACCCGTTTCAGTCCATTGACATCGATGGAGTTGGCTCGCTCGTGAAGACGGCGGTCAAGCTGGCGCGCTCGGTAAAGCCCGATATTCGACTGGGAGTCTGTGGTGAGCACGGGGGGGATCCGTCCTCAATCCGCTTCTGTCATTCTGTCGGGCTCACCTACGTTTCGTGCTCACCGTTTCGTATTCCGATTGCACGACTGGCTGCAGCGCAGGCTGTGGGTGAATAAGCAGTAAGAACCGGTTAGCGATCCCGGTTTTGCCGGGTGACCTTGATCTTTGCCTCAGACTGAACGTTGTCGAAGTAGGTTTCGGTATCCTCGAGAAGGTCGGGCAAGTCGTCGACTGCAACTACTGCCTCCAGATTTTCGATTCGTCGAACGATTGGCTGGACAGCATTTTGCGCAGCGCGCTCCATCATGGATTCAAGCTCACTCGTTTTCAGCGACGCACCTCGAGTCGAATTCTCGCCCAGATTATTCTTGGCCTCAAGGTATTGTCGAATATTGGAGACAACCCCAAGTAGCGTTCCTGAGAGAATCGCTACAACGACAATGATTAGAATTTCTTCGGGCATGTCTGAACGGCTGGTTGAGTTTGGGTAGACTAGTTGCTGCTATTGAGTATCCCTTCCCTCCCGTGTAACTTTTATCTTTGAATCAACGGTGGTGTCTTCAGGATAGTACGAGTCTGCCTCATTCAGCAGATTCATATCTGATTCCTCCACCGCGATGGACTCAAGGTTTTCAATTCGCCGGGTGAGTGGTTCCACTGCCTGTTTTGCAGCGCTAAGCATCATCTTCTCAAGTTCGCTGGTAGTCATCGATGACTTTGACGATCCTGATTCGCGCTGAGCCTTCAGGTGTTCACTGATATTCCAGACGAGATAAAACAGAAGACCGGTTCCAGCTGTCATACCTATGATTGACAGGACAAAGATCATCTCCTGGGGCATGCTTTATACCTTAAAATTCAGCGCTAATTATCTGAGGTACGAAAATGGACAACATCAGGTTGCGTCCGCTCATCAGAGCCCTCTTTGTCTACTCTGCCGCTGCCATCTCCTGTTTCTTCTGAGTCTTTGCAGGTTTATCAAGGTCGTTACCTCGGGGTACGAACGATTGTATTCCAGTAAGCTCTCGTCCAAGAATAAGGCCGTGGATGTCGTATGTACCCTCGTACGTGTTCACGCTTTCCAGATTTACCATGTGGTGAATCACGCGATATTCGCCTGTGATACCATTTCCACCAAGCATATCCCTCGCAACACGGGCAATTTCGAGCGCCTTGCCGCAATTATTCCGCTTAGCCAGTGAGACCATAGCCGGTATTGCACGACCTTCATCTTTTAACTGACCGAGACGGAACGCCAACAACTGCATTTGAGTGATGTCGGTGAGCATTTGAGCCAGCTTGGTCTGGATCAACTGCATGGATGCGAGCGGATATCCAAACTGAGTTCTCTCGGCGACATACTGCCGCGCGCGTTGGAAGCAATCTTCTGCAGCTCCAACCGCTCCCCATACTATCCCGTAACGAGCATTGTTAAGACATGAGAACGGACCTTTCAGCCCTTTGATTTCCGGAAACACATTTGCTTCCGGAACAAAGCAATCTTCCAGAAC
>JABDKO010000042.1 GCA_013002165.1 Rhodothermales bacterium
GGATGACAGAGGGGGGCGACAGGATGCTGACCACGAGCGAAGCGAGTCTGACCACGAGCGAAGCGAGTCGTGACCGCGAGCAAAGCGAGCCTGACCACGAACGAAGCGAGCCTTGACCGCGAGCGAAGCGAGCCTTGACCGCAAGCAAAGCGAGCCCTGACCGCGAGCAAAGCGAGCCCTGACCGCGAGCAAAGCGAGCCTTGACCGCAAGCGAAGCGAGCCCTGACCGCGAGCGAAGCGAGCCCTGACCGCGAGCAAAGCGAGCCTAACCTTGGGAAATCTATACGAAGGTGATTGCTGCCCTGTCGAGGGATCGGTATTGAATCGCCTCGGCGACGTGGGCACTCGTAATTCGATCTGATGATTCGAGATCGGCGATGGTTCTGGACAATTTGAGAACCTTGTCATAGGCGCGTGCGCTGAATCCCAGTTTGTTTACGGCGTGCTTCAGCAATTTCTGCGAGTCATTTTTGAGTCCGCAGTGCTGGCGGATCAGATCAGTGTCCATCTGAGCGTTTGCATAGACTCCTTGCCGTTCAGCAAAACGAATCTGCTGCTGGCGTCGACAACCAGAAACGCGTTTCCGGATCTCGGCCGATTGTTCTGACGGTATCTTTGACGTCATGGCAGCAAAGGTGACGGGCTGCAACTCAATGTGAATGTCAATCCGATCAAGTAGTGGTCCACTTATTCGGGACATGTATCGTTGGACCTGATCGCTGGAACACGAGCACGGATGGTTTCTGTTGGAGCGATGGCCGCACGGACACGGGTTCATACCTGCGACAAGCATGAATCGCGCCGGATATGTCGTAGAGCCATTTGCCCGGCTGATAGTAATCCGTCCTTCTTCAAGCGGCTGCCGTAGTACTTCCAGGACAGACCGTTTGAACTCCGGCATTTCGTCAAGAAATAGAACGCCGTTGTGAGCAAGCGATATCTCTCCCGGTCGAAGGCGCGACCCGCCGCCACACAGTCCCACATCGGATATCGTATGATGAGGTGCACGAAACGGCCGATGGATTACCGGAACAGTTTGCTTGCGGATCCCATGCACGGAATGAATTTGTGTAGTCTCGAGCGACTCGGCTGTAGTTATCGGTGGCAAAATTGATGGAAGTCGTCTGGCGAGCATAGTCTTGCCTGATCCTGGGGGTCCAACCATCAACACGTTGTGTGCGCCTGCGGCTGCGACCTCCAGTGCTCGTTTTACCGATGTCTGTCCGCGAACATCTGCGAAGTCATATGTCTTTCGTGGAGATTCCGGTTGTCTTGGAAACGATCGACTCCGAACGGGTTTCGGTGACCCCTGTCTGTCATGAAGCACATCGAGGGCCTCACCAAGGGAGGCTACCAGATACGTTGTTACGTTATTGACAATACATACCTCAGGTTCGTTTGCAGCTGGTACGATAAGGGTTTTGCCGCCAGACTTTCGAACCTGCAATGCGATTGATAGAAGACCTCGCACGGGCCGTACCCTGCCATCGAGCGCCAGTTCGCCAACAATGCAGAAGCGTTGAAGTTGTTCGTTTGAAAGAGATCCGGTAGTAGCGCAAAATAAAGCTACGGCCATCGGCAGATCGAACATGGTTCCCTCCTTCCTCACGTTCGCCGGAGCCAGATTGACGTTGACTATACCGCGAGGAACGGGAAGGGAGTTCGTGACGAGTGCAGAATATATCCGTTGACGAGATTCGCGAACAGCACCATCCGGAAGGCCAACGACGGTGTACTTGGGCATGCCGGGGCTTACGTGGGCTTCTACCTCGATAGGAAGCGCTGTTATCCCTTGAACTGAGCTACTCCAAACTCGACTGACCATCGCCTGTATGTTTACAAGCTGATAGACACAATAGACAACGATTTGTAACGTCGTCAGGCTTAGTCGAGGACACCGATTGAGTCTCTGTCTATCAGGATTGGGCCGTTGTAGCGATCATCTGTTGGCCCGTTTTCCAGTTTGAGGACACCGCGAGGGCAGACTGCTGAACAGATTCCACACCCGACGCACGAGGCACGTACAATGTTCTGTCCTCTCTGCGCGTACCACCTTACATCGATGCCCATCTCGCAATAGGTAGAGCAGTTACCGCATGATATGCACTGTCCGCCGTTGGTCGTGATACGAAAGCGGGAAAAGTATTTCTGGATGATGCCAAGGACAGCTGCCATCGGGCATCCGAATCGACACCATACGCGAGCTCCCATCAAAGGATAGAATCCGACTCCGATAACACCTGAGAAAACAGCGCCAATTGCAAAGCCGTAAGTTCTTGCGAATGCCGACGAGAAATCGCCCAGGATAGCGCCCTCGGTTACGGAGTTGGTCCAGAGTAGGCCTGTCAGTACGACGATTGCAACGAGGACGGAGTGGATCATCCAGCGTTCGATCTTCCATGCCTTCAGGGATTTGTCTGAAAGATGGCGGTAGGGATCGCCGGCAGTTTCTGCGAGGCCGCCGCATCCGCAGACCCATGAACAGTACCATCTTTTACCGAAGAAGTACGTCAAGATGGGAGTCGCTACAAAAGAAAGCGCAGCTGCCCAGAACAAAAAGAATGTGCCTATCGATCCGGAGCTACTGAGATCTGATACTTTCGACGGCCAGATGGCGTCAAAGTCGAGTGGCCAGAAATACGAGAAGTACAGCTCCGGTTCATTTAGTCGGATGAGTATTGCCGGAATAATAAAGGCAAGCACCAATTGAAAGAAGGTGACGGATACGGATCGCACAATCTGGTATGGAATGTGACGGTACTTGATGATTGCCCTGACGCCCATGATGAGGACGGCGAGCGTATAGAATGTGCCGTACATCAACCACTGATCGGCAGGTCGATCGCGTAGAGTCCAGCTTAGCGGGTCGAAGATCCGGATAGCGTGCTCCATTGTGCCGGGGAACCAGTATAGCAGTACATAGAATCCGGTCAGGATAACACCGAGAATCCATGCGACGGCGCCTCGCCACAGATTGGGAGAAAAGAAGATGTTGTCGTTCTGGATACCGGCTGGTCGCGCAGAGTAGCGTTTGAAAAAGAGCAGACTCCCTCCTGCCACTCCTGTGATGAAGATGGCGAAGAGTGGAATGGGTGCGATTGTACCTGCTCCGAAAAGGGCGACTGCGAGAGCAAGGAATCCGACACCGATTCCAGCAAGTCCGACGGTCTCGACTTTAGAGAACTGTCCGTACGATGCTGTTAACTGGAAGCTCGGGTTGGAGTCTAGCGGATTGGTGAGCACGTGTCGTTAGTTTTAGTAGTTGTTTAGAGAATTATCTAGAAAACTATCCAGGGATTGTCTAGCACTTTTCCATTGGCGTCGGGGGGTCATTTTGAGTTAAGTTGAAACCGGGGAGGAGGATTGGAGGCCCCCGGGGATTTTTCGAGTGAATTCGGGGTCAAACAGAGCCCTTGAAATCTCTCTCACAACATCTTCTACCTGAGCGCGACCATGCAGCCAGGCCTCACACTGTTCGTGTCGCAATCTAACCCCGAACGCATTAAATCCGACAACAGTATTATCGGCGCGGGAATAGTTGATGCGCAGTAATCTCCGAGAGTCGGTATCCGACCAAAGCACCGAACCCGTCGCTTCATCTGCCGATGCTGCAATATGCCCGTAGGTTTGGTACTCGATTGTAAAGAACTTGGCAGAGTTAAAAAATATTCCCTTGTCGTACGGGGTTTTCTTTCCGACAATATTCAGTCCCAGCCTCTTCCCCTGCCGCCGGCCGGTGTACCACAACTGCTCAATCTTTTTATGTCCAATTTCAGGGTCACGAAACTCAGCACAATCCCCTACAGCGTAGACGTCCTCTACGTTGGTTTCGAAGTACTCGTTTATAAGTACTCCGCGATTCGTCTCTATGCCGGAGTTGTCAAGGAAATCAATCGCGGGACTCACTCCCGCCGTCAATCCAACGAACCCGGTTTGAACTTCATCTCCATCACTAGTCCTTACTGACGATACCGAGCCGTCAGAGCCTATGATTTCTTTCAGTTCAGTGCCCAGCCGTAGGTCGATGTGGTGACGGCGAATCTCGTTATTGATCATCTGGGACTCTTCAGCCGGCAGCAGATAGTCCATGTAGCTATTTTCGCGTACAAGGAACAGCGTCGGGATTCCCCGACTGTGCAGCATCTCGGCCATCTCGATACCGATCAGTCCTCCGCCTACAACTGTCGCGTGATCAATACCCGAGGTCGCTTCCTGCATGGTCTGTAAATCCTGGAGCGAGTAGAGTCCCTGAACGTTGTCAAGATTTTCGCCGGGCCACCCGAATCGATTGGGTTGCGAGCCGACAGCTATAATCAGTTTGTCATATTCAATCGGGCGACCGCCGTCGAGAAAGAGCGTCTTTGTCGTATGATCGATCCGATTCACCCACCCACGAACGAGTGAGATGCCATTCTTTGACCAGAACCAGTCCTCGTATGGCTTTGTATGCTCGTAGGTCATATGCCCCATGTAAATGTACATGAGGGCTGTACGGGAAAAGAAATGCTCCGATTCCGCCGAAATGATAGTTATGGGCTCGTCACCAGCCTTTCTGATGAACCGGGCGGCAGTTACGCCGGCAATTCCGTTTCCGATAATGACAATCCTTGACATCGAACTGACTTTCCCCCTGGATACACGTGCTGCTTCCCTCGGGCGGAATGTTGCCGGAGATCGGCTGTTGATAGCTCAAGCAAGATAGCAATTAGATTCGATGGTTCGTATGATTCTCGCGCGATGAGCGAGTGATGCTATTCTGCGCGACATATATTGACCAAGTCTTGAGCCACGTCGGACCAAACAAATTCAATAAATGATTTACGGGATTACCGGTAACACAAAAAAGGACCGACTGTGGGCACCCGTGCTAAATCTGCTAAAGTGGCTTGGCGAATCCAACATTCCGTATCTCCTGAACCCATCTGTGGCAAAGGGTCTTTCGGTTCGGCATCCTGATGCAAATCCGCTGATCGATGGCAAGGTGTCAGACGATCTTGAGAATGCTGCTGACATCATTCTATCCTTCGGTGGAGACGGTACCTTTCTCAATACTGCGTTTGAGGTAGGCACGTCCGGCACACCGATACTCGGGATTAACATAGGCCGACTTGGTTTCCTCGCCGATGTTGACGTACAGATCGTCGAGCGTGCAATCAGGGAAATGGAAGCGGGCCGTCACCACATCGAGACCCGAATGGCTCTGGAAGTACAGGTTAATGGCGATCGAGACAACTTAATGTGGGCTCTCAATGAACTCGTCATAACTCGTTCTGGTGCAGCCAGTTTGATATCAATAGATGTGTCTGTAGATGGCAATCATTTGAATACATACTGGGCAGATGGCCTGGTGATTGCTACACCTACCGGCAGTACAGCTTATTCACTTTCCGCGGGAGGTCCGATACTGTCCCCCGGGGCGAGGAGCATCATCTTGACGCCACTGGCGCCTCATGCATTGACGGTCAGGCCGATTGTGCTTCCTGACACATCGATTATAACGGCGCGTGTTCTTGAGGATAGTCTGCCGTTTGTATACGCACCTGATGGCAAGAGTGTGCTCGTGGACGATGTAGAGACGAGTTTTCGGATTTCAAAGGCGGACCACACGGTGAATCTCGTCAAGCTTGCCAATAGCGACTTCTTCGAAACGCTCCGCAGCAAGCTGATGTGGGGATACCGGAAAAGTTCATCTGATTAGGCGCTGCCCCGGAGACATGTCATTGCGTAAGACAGGCAATCAGCGGTATATTTGAGGCTTCACCGAGGTCAGGTAGCTCAGTCGGTAGAGCAAAGGACTGAAAATCCTTGTGTCGGGGGTTCGATTCCCTCCCTGACCACACCCGGATACCCGTTGTCTTTGATTCGAAAGAGATTGCGGGTTTTCTATTTCTGCGCACTTTCAGAATGCCGACTAGTCCGAAGCAGTACGCGGCTGGTGCGTGACGTGTCGTAGTTCATCGATTCGTCTTTTGATGGACAAACGAAGTTGCCTTGCGTGCAGGTCCAGGTATGTGCTTAGAAATTTCATTTCCAACCTGACCGGGTGCCGAAATTTGAATCGACCTCCGACCTATCTGGTCGATCGACTACAGAGCCTTGTTCAATGCGATTGGCTATTCAACTTCGACCGTCGAGACGCTCACTTTCAGGAACAGCCAGACGCCTTCGGTGACTCATTTTGAGTCTCATAATGAGACTGATCACTTTTTTTTGAGACGTTCCTGTTAGTCGGCAACGGATCTACAAATCGAGTGATATTATACGTTTCAGAATACCGTCATTCCTTCAAGTCTGACTCGTATCTGAATATTCAAATCCACAAGACTTTTCGAGTTATGAAAAACTTTTACACGCTGCTAATTATTTTCGTAGCTGGCAGCATAACATTTTCTGCGTGCGATTCGCTGGCACCGTCGCAGAATGATGGCACGTCATCAGCTATCTCCAGCTCTTCCTCTGCGCAGTTCTTCGGGAAAACCGCTGACGAATTTGTCGCTGACAACTTAACGCGTGGTGTATTTACTGTATGTAAGATCGCTGAAGAAGAAACAGGTCTCGATTTCGACTTCGATGCCACTGTCCGCTCTCCCCGTTCCGGTAACAACCAGGATCTTCAGGTGACACTGAAGGATGGCGAGTGTCAGGATTTTTGGATCCCAGGCCCTCCGGGATCAACCGGGGCACCTGATACAGTGAGCGTCACCGAAGATGTGCCATCCGGCTGGTCGACTCCGAGCATCACGGTCTACTCACTCGAAGACGGCAGCGACACTCCTGTTGTAATGGAGGAAGTCGGTCCGACGCACGCAGGTACCGTACTGCGCGGCAAAGTGGGTTGCCTCCTGGTGTATCGTAATACGAAAGTTAGCGACGATGACGACTCCGGTAAATCTGGTAAGTCCGGTAAATCTGGGAAATCCGGTAAATCAGGAAAATCTGGTAAGTCCGGTACGTCTGGTGACTCTGGAGATTCTGGAGATTCTGGCAAGAGTGGGAAATCTGGTGACTCTGGAGATTCCGGCAATAGCGGAAAATCTGGTAAGTCAGGAGATTCCGGAGACTCTGGCAATAGCGGAAAATCTGGTAAGTCAGGAGATTCCGGGGACTCTGGCAATAGCGGAAAATCTGGTAAGTCAGGTGATTCCGGCGACTCTGGCAATAGCGGTAAATCTGGTAAGTCTGGCGACTCTGGAGATTCTGGTAAGTCTGGTAAGTCGGGCGACTCTGGAGATTCTGGTAAGTCTGGTAAATAGACTAACTCAACAGATTGTATTATAACGACAGGGGTCAGTTCTCGTGAACTGGCCCCTTGTTGTTTACGCTTCGACCTTCTTCGGCGCTATCGAACCAGCATGCCCATTGCTCTGAGGATTGGTCATCTCCGACATGGCTCCTTCAGATTCGAATGAAATCTCTATTGTACCAAGCTTAAACAGGTACCGTAGAAATACGACCCAGAACAAGGTCATCGCAAACATTTCTATTGCTTCCTCAATCGATTTTGAGAAATGTACTAGCGTATCAAACGGCGTTTCACCGAAATGAAACGCAGTGAATGCGGCCATATCGAAAGTGTTTGTGATCATCGTGAAAATGTTCAGTGGATGACCATCATATAGTCCCTCAAAGAAGTCGAGAACGACAGCAGACGCGAATAATCCCAAAGCAATTATGACAAATGCTTTCTGCTTCCTGGTTTTGAGCTCCCGTAGCATGAACACCAGAATGAACAGACCCAGAGTGGCAAAGATCGGTAAAAATACAATCTGCCAGATATAGCTTGGGAAACTGCTAATGGCTGAACTCGCCGCATCGCCTCCGGCATGAGTCAGGTCGTAGACGAGGGATCCTATTCTTTCGTGCAGTTTACTTCCATCGTCAAGCGTCATGTAGGAAAAGAAACTCGCCACAATTGTCCACCCTATTACAGTGGCTCGCGCGAAGTTTTTCCTCCGGACGACAATTACGATTGCCCACAGCGTGACTGATATCAAGGCGCTTTGCAATACTGCGAAGAAAGATGCCAGGCCGTCTTCGCGAGTTATGTTGAAGAGCGGATCAATTGACGGTTGATCAACGATGTAGCTGTAATTGAAGATATAGTCACCAACAACCATGGCAGCTTGGATCGCTACACAGGTGAGGATTAGCCGTTTGATAAATTGATCGCAGTTCACTGCAATCCGGGCGGGTTGATTTGAGATCTCCATAGACCGGGACTCAACGTTACGTTTAGTAAGATATTCCCAATTAGCCGGCTCAGGCGCTTCGCAGCGCCGCGCGGGTATTGTCGTATTTGTTATCGACTTGCACGAACTGAACTTTATGAGCTGCAAAGGGAAAGATTTTCAGCAATCCAGCTAGGTCCTATTTCGTGGATTTTGCCAGTCGGTCGAGAGGGCTTTCGATGGGGACAGCCCTTTCCATCACATGCAGGTAGATCATGGTCGTGCGTACGCTTGCATGGCCGAGGAGGGACTGAACCTTCCTGATATCGGTCCCCGCCTCGAGAAGATGTGTAGCGAAAGAGTGCCTGAGCGTGTGGCATGACGCGTGTTTGGGTATTGTGCTCTCGCGAACCGCCTCGCGAACGGCTTTTTGGACATAGGATGCTGAGCAGTGTGACCTTACCAACTTGCTTTGTGTCCTGGAACGCGCTAGGGATCGCGACGGAAAAATGAATTGCCATCCCAGTTCAGTAGAGATGTTCGGGTATTTGCGATGTAGTGCGAAAGGCAGTGGGGCATGTCCAAGGCCGCGGTTCAGGTCGGCAATGTGGAGGTTGTGAATCGTGTTCACGTGGTCACGGAGTTCCGGGATAATCGAACGAGGCATGATGGTCACCCGATCTTTTGCGCCTTTAGAATGACGCACTGTAATTTGTTGCCGATCGAAATCAAGGTCTTTGATGCGTAGGCTAATGCATTCAGTTACGCGAAGCCCGCCTCCATACAGGATCTGGGCAGCAAGACGTTTTGTGTCTTTCATGAGAGAGAGAATAATGGCTACCTCGTCTCTCGAGAGCACTACTGGCAAACGTTTTGGCTTGGAGGGCGCGAGAATGTCACCTATGTCACCGAGTTCTTTCTCCAGGACATGCCGGTAGAGAAATACGATCGCATTCTTGGCCTGGTTCTGTGT
>JABDKO010000069.1 GCA_013002165.1 Rhodothermales bacterium
GGATGTTTACGAGATACTGGGGAGATACGGATCCGAGCCCTGTCTGGAATCTCATGGACGATTTTGGAATCGATGAAAGCAAGATGATCGGCTACTGGATTGACGACACCCCCGTTACCGCCGACTCTGACATAATTCTCGCCACAACATTTATCCGTGACGATAGAGTTCTCGTCGTCCTGGCCTCGTGGTCCGAACAAGACGAGGAGGTTGGCCTGGTAGTTGATTGGTCTCAACTCGGCATCGACCCGCAAGATGCCCGCATCACTATCGCGCAGGTAGATAGCCTTCAGCCAGAAGAGCGCCGGGTGGCACCGGACAATCTGGTCGTGCCTGCGAATCAGGGTTTGTTTCTGACTATCGAATAGGCACCTCCTTGTCGTGTTGCGATCGTGTCGCGACTCGGGGTCGGCCGCCATGATGTCGTTGCACTCCGACACGTCTGACGCGCTTTAATAATACCTCAATCGACGCCGCAAATGGTCATCCGGAGTACCTCCGCATGGTTGAGTTAATGGCGTCTGATTTGACAGTAAGGATATTTATTTGCAAACTAGCGGAATACCACCATCAGACCACCAGTTGTTATGAACGTCGGCATCATTGATTTACTGGGTAAAGAACCTCCTAAAAACGGCTATTCTCGCCTGATGCGAGCCAATAATGCCAGCATCATGGCTCAGGTAGTCGGTGTCTGGGCTGAAGAATTAGGGCATCGAGCATCGATCGCATACTACTCCGGCAATGTACTGATGTCCGGTGGTCTCCCCGACGACATCGAGATCGTATTTATTAATGCCTTCTCGCAGACCTCCCTCCTGGCGTATGCGATGAGCAACCGGTTCCGGTCAAAGGGCCTCGTTACTGTCCTCGGTGGTCCACACGCACGCTCGTATCCGGAAGATGCTGCAAAGCACTTTGATTATGTCGTAGGCCTCTGCAATAAATCAACGTTGCAGGAAATCCTTGATGAGCATAGTCAGTACAGACCATTAGGCCGATACATCTCAGCGACTGAACAACCTGCGTCCCTCCCAGGTCTGCGACAACGATGGAAGTTTCTTCGCCCGACCATGGAGCAGGCGAAAGTTCTTCGGCTTGTCCCGATGATCGGCAGCCTCGGGTGCCCGTACACCTGTAGTTTCTGCATCGACGCAGTAGTGCCTTATCAGCCGTTGCAATATGATACCGTCAAAGATGATCTCCGCTTTCTGCGCGAGCTCAAACTACCGCGCTCCGTTGCTGCATGGCATGATCCGAACTTCGGAATCCGATTTGACGAGTACATGGACCTGATGGAAGATGCAATCCCGCCGGGCAGCCTCCCTCACATCGGTGAGATGTCGCTTTCGCTGCTGAGTGAGGATCACCTTAAGCGACTTAAGAAGAATCGATTTCTTGCGATCGCTCCGGGAATCGAATCGTGGTACGACATCGGCGGCAAATCGAAACTGAAGAATAAGCGTGGCGAGGAGAAGGTCCGACGGGTTGCCGAACACGCAAACATGGTGCAACGATATATACCGTATACGCAGTGTAACCTGATCTTTGGACTGGATGCCGATGAAGGACCAGAGCCGTACGAACTGACAAAGCTGTTCATCGAGCTAGCGCCGGCCGTGTATCCGCACTTTGCCCTGCTCAGTGCATTCGGGCGAAATGCCGAACTGAACCTGGGCTACCAGAAGGACAACCGCGTTCTGCCGGTACCATTCCACTTCCTCGATCTCATAAGATCGTCAAACGTTATACCGCGCAACTATACGTGGCTGGAATTCTACGATCACGTGGTAGATGCTTTTGACACGGCTTTTTCACGCCGCGCTATTCGGAGACGCTTCACGAAGAACAGCCATACGTCTTCAAGATTTGAGCAGCTTCTGAGAGGAATATCCTCCGACCGGCGAAGCAGACTGGGGCATCAGCGGTATATGCGGGAGCAGTTTAATGATCCAAACGTCAGAGCCTTCTTCGAAGGTGAGACCCGAACCATCCCTGACATGTTTGTAAACAAGGTCCAAAAAGATCTTGGGCCACTCTGGGAATGGTTGCCGGAAGGAACACTTGACTACGACCCTAATGCCTACCTGAACTCAAAATTGCAGCACCCGCTGCCCGTTCTCGCCACGGCATAGTTTTCAACTACCTGGTCAACTGCCGGTATTTGATACGGTGCGGCTGGTCGGCCTCAATGCCGAGCCGCTCCTTACGATTCTTATCGTAGTCGGAGTAATTGCCTTCGAAGTAGACGACCTCAGAGTTTCCTTCAAAGGCCAGAATATGTGTGGCGATCCGGTCCAGGAACCATCTATCATGCGAGATGATGACTGCGCAACCCGCAAAGCCAAGTAGTGCTTCTTCCAGTGCGCGGAGTGTATTGACATCCAGATCATTCGTCGGCTCGTCAAGCAGCAGAACGTTGGCACCGTCCTTCAGCATCTTCGCCAGGTGAACGCGATTGCGTTCCCCGCCTGAAAGCTCAGACACTTTCTTCTGCTGGTCCTGCCCCGCGAAATTGAATCTTCCGACATACTGCCGGAAATTTACCTCACGTTTGCCGATAGTGATGACTTCGGAACCTTCTGAAATCTCCTGAAAAACAGTTTTATTGCCATCCAGCGGGCGATCCTGATCGATGTAGCCGAGTTTAACCGTATCGCCGATTTCGAACAGGCCCGAATCCGGTTCGGCAACACCGGTTATCATCCTGAACAACGTAGTTTTACCGGCACCGTTGGGACCGACGACGCCGATGATGCCGCCCGGCGGAAGCGAAAATGCAAGGTCCTCAAACAGCAGCTTGTCGCCGAAGGCCTTGCTCACGCCTTCGGCAATGATAACCTTATTCCCCAGGCGAGGTCCCGGTTGAATAGGAATCTGCCGTTCGTCGTTTCGTCCCTCGTTCTGCTCCGCAGCCATTTTCTCATAGGCCGCGATACGTGCCTTGCTCTTGGCATGTCTGCCTTTGGGTGACATGCGCACCCACTCAAGCTCTTCCTTGAGCGCCCTTTGTCGCTTCGATTCCTGTTTCTCTTCCTGAGCCAACCGGGCTTGCTTCTGCTCCAGCCACGATGTGTAATTACCTTCGAACGGAATCCCGCTGCCTCGATCAAGCTCGAGGATCCACCCCGCTACGTTGTCGAGGAAGTACCTGTCGTGCGTGACAGCGATGACGGTCCCCTCATACCGCGCCAGATGCTGCTCAAGCCAGGAGACACTTTCAGCATCCAGATGGTTTGTCGGTTCATCCAGCAACAGCACATCCGGCTCCGAAAGCAGGAGACGGCAAAGTGCAACACGCCGTTTCTCTCCACCAGAAAGAACGTCGACAACAGCATCACCGGGTGGGCACCGGAGCGCATCCATCGCCATTTCGAGTTTGGATTCAATATCCCAAGCCTGAAGGTGGTCAATCTTTTCCTGCAGCTTGGCCTGCTTTTCCATCAGTGCGTCGAAGTCCGCATCGGGTTCTCCAAACTGCTCACTTACATTGTTAAAGTCGGCAAGGAGTCCAACGGCTTCGCTGGCACCTTCAGAAACAATGTCCAGTACGGTCTTCCCTTTTTCGAGCTGGGGTTCCTGCTCCAGGTATCCGAACGAGATGCCCTTCTGGACATCAATAGTTCCATCGTATTCCTTATCGATGCCGGCAATGATGCGCAGCAATGAACTCTTGCCGGAACCGTTCAGTCCGAGGACACCAATCTTGGCTCCATAGAAAAACGACAGGTAGATATCCTTTAGGACTTGCTTGTTCGTGGACCGGTACGTCTTGCTGACGCCGACCATCGAGAATATTATTTTTTGATCGCTCATGGAAGCAAATATAGATCATTTGCGCGCATAGCGTTGCGAATCTTTCTTAAATCGATTTGCCCGGGCGCGTCACTCGATGCCGCTGTCCAGATCCATGATCAACTCGAACAGCGAACTATCCACCTGCACTGACTGTGATTCACGCAGGCGATTTACGGTGTGATATTCGTTGACGTAAGGAAGCAGGCTGCTCCTCAAACTCTCACGGTAGTCCTCAAAAGAACTTCGGACACCGGTCTTGCTGCGAACCTGCACCACTCCAATCTCTCCATCATTTAACACCACAATCTTTGGTTCGCCAACCGGGAGCCTGACTGAGTGCGAACCCCATTTGTCGACTGATGTCATGTCAACATTATTATAACGAAGGGCCCCGGGGTAATCATCTAATGATTTATTGCCCGACTCGATCTCGTCGATTACGTCTTCGGCCATCTTGTATGATGGAACAGTGACAACCGTGAACGAGCCTGTCCACGCCCGGGTACGATCCAGGCC
>JABDKO010000083.1 GCA_013002165.1 Rhodothermales bacterium
CGGCTATGCAATAGCAAATACCCTCCTGGAATCCGGAGCTTACGTCGGATTACATTGTCGGGCCAACGTGGATATGCTGGAGCGACTTGTTGAGCAGTACCCGGGGAAATGTTCGATTCACGTTGCGGACCTCTCCGACTGCGGCAATGCCGTGACATTGTTTCGTGATTTTGAAGCTCAAGCGGGCAAGGTCGACGCGATTATCAACAATGCCGGGGTCGCTCTCGATACTCCTGTCAAAACGCCTTTTGAATCGTGGGAGTCATCGTTCGACAAGATGATGAACATCAACTTGAAGTCTGCAATTGTGCTGTGCAGGGAAGCCCTCGTCCATTTTGTTCAAAACGATGGCGGCAGACTAATCAACATAGCTTCTCGGGCGGCATTCAGAGGTGACACTGCAGACTACATGGCATACGCGGCGTCGAAAGGCGCGCTCGTCGCATACACACGCTCGATCGCCAGAGCGTTTGGTAAACAGGGAGTGAGAGCGTTTATCCTTGCTCCGGGTTTCACAAAAACGGACATGGCAGATGAGTTCATCGAACAGTACGGAGAGGCGCATGCAATCGATGACCTGTCTCTCGAGCGCCTGACCACTCCGGAAGATATCGCTCCTATCGCTACGCTTCTGGTCAGTGGTCTTGCAGATCATGCGACCGGATGCTCAATCGACATCAATGCAGGAAGCTACGTTCACTAGATTCGAATCATACCGGCTTGCTCCTCGAAAACGAACGTCGAGAAGTACCCTGACAGTGTAGCCTTTTCCTCGTCCGATGCGCTTACTCCGTCAGACATAAGTGCCTCCACAGCTTCGCGAGCCTCCATCAGCACGTCCCCATCAGATGCCAGATCGGCAATTTTGAACTCGGGCAGACCTGACTGACGCGTACCAAAGAAATCTCCCGCACCGCGAAGTCGAAGGTCGGTTTCGCTGACCTTGAAGCCATCGTTTGTCGACACCATTGTATCAATACGGATCCTGCCGTCTTCACTGACCGGGTAGTCATACATCAGAATACAATAGCTTTGCTCGGTGCTTCGACCGACTCGGCCGCGGAGCTGATGGAGTTGCGACAGGCCGAACCGTTCGGCGTGTTCGATCACCATTACGGTAGCCCCGGGTACGTCAACACCAACTTCAATGACGGTGGTTGAGACCACGATCTTCAGGTCTCCGTTTTTGAACTGCCGCATCACATCATCTTTCTCGGCCGGTTTCATCCTGCCATGTACGAGGCCGACCGACACGCCGGGAAATTCGGCCACTACCTTCTCGAAGCCTGTCTGTGCATCCTTGAGGTCCAGCTTTTCACTTTCTTCAACCAGGGGATACACGATGTATGCCTGGTTACCTGACTCAATTTGCTCACGAATGAGATCGTATGCCTCCGACCTTTCCAGTTCCTTCTTCGCCACGGTCCTCACAGGCTTTCGGCCCGGCGGCATTTCGCGGATGACAGAAACGTCAAGATCTCCGTACAACGTCAAGGCTAGCGAGCGCGGGATAGGTGTCGCAGTCATCAACAGCATATGCGGATCTCGACCCTTTTCACGAAGTGCCAGCCGCTGCATTACTCCGAATCGATGTTGTTCATCTACGACGACCAGGCCGAGATTGTCGAATGCAACTCCTTCCTGAATGAGGGCGTGCGTCCCGACGGTAACCTTGGTCTTGCCGGCACCGATTGCCTCAAGCGCCGATCTACGTACTGCCGCTTTCTGTTGTCCCTTGAGAAGCGTTGTTTCGAGGTTCAGTGCATCCATATATCCGGAGATGGATTGGTAATGCTGCTCTGCAAGGATTTCAGTAGGAGCCATAATGGCAGTTTGGTACCCGTTCTCGATTGCATGCAGCAGGGCGAGAATCGCAACAACAGTCTTGCCGCAACCAACATCACCCTGTAACAATCTATTCATCTGTCGACCGCTGCTGCAGTCCGCGAAAATTTCCTCTGCAACGCGCCGTTGATCGTTTGTCAGTGAGAATGGAAGCACAGCTTCCATAAACTGCTGGCAAAGCAACCCCGGCGCGTCAAATGTAAGTCCCGGTTCTCGATTTCTAAGCTGACGCGTTTTGGCGAGCATCAACTGAACGAAAAACAGCTCTTCGAATTTCAACCGGCGCCTGGCCGCATCGAGTTCGCTCTGGGATTTTGGAAAGTGAATTGCTCTGCGCGCAACCCGGCCATCGAGCAACTGAAAACGAGTTCGTATCGACTCGGGAAGTATCTCCGGAATACGGGTTCCATGATCCTTGAACAAACCATATATCACACGGCGAAGCGTCTTACTAGTGGTCCCGGTTTCTTGAAGGTCCGCCGAACCCGAATAGAGGGCAATTATCCGACCTGTATCCAGCGACGGTCCGTCTTCATCCAGCTTGTCAAAATCAGGATGAACCATATTCATGTCGCGACCATACTTCTGGGGTCGTCCATGAAATGCAACACGATCTCCAACCGAAAAGACCTTCTCCACCCAACCGGTTCTCCGAAACCAGACACACTTGAGTCGTGCTAACGATTCGTCGCGGATGACTACCTCAAATCGACGCCTTCCTCTTCTTACAGTACCCGCAGAGATTACCGTACCTACGACAGTCGTTGGGCCTGAACTGTCGGTAAGATGTTTGATGGGCGTTACTGTGGCGCGATCGAGATAGCGGCGCGGATAGAATTGCAGCAGGTCGTTGACGGTCCGGATTCCATGATTCTCCATGGCCTCCGACCTGCGCGGTCCAACCCCCTTCAGGAACTGAATTGATTCGTTCAGGAAGTCGATCGAACCGCTCATGTTCTCAGCTTGTCAACGAAGATATGTGAATCAGGCGCGTCCCTGACTGATAGCCACTTTTTGCTCTCCAGCCCGCCTGACTATCGATATTACAAATCCAATCGAGAACATGATAATGCCAATCCAGACCAGGTTGATCAAGGGTTTTTCAAGGGCCTGTACCACAATCCAGTCTTGTTGTTTGACCGTGACGCCCGAGATAACAAGATTGATTGCACCAGTCGTGACGTTCATTCCAACAAATGACACAGACATATTCCAGCGAAGTACTTCTGTTTCCAGGTACTTGACACTGCCGTCTTTTTCTATAAGATAGACAGGTCGAACTTGCTGCTCATCGCCGGTTTTCAGATTGACGATATCAAGAACGGCACCTACCGATATCTCCGTTGAGTCTGTGGCAAACTCTGTCGAATCTATTACCTCGAAATCGAGGAACGTGATTTGAAACTCGTCCTCACCGACAAGCAATGTGTCACCTTTCTGCATGGTGATGCTCTGTTCGTCGCCGAGTTCGAACATCTCATTCGGAGTCACAGCCACAAAAAGATCCTTCTTAAAACCGACCTTAACGTCTGGATGCTGGATCCACTGATCGGAGTTGCTTTTGTACACAACCGGGGACATGGTGTAAGAGTCTCCGGAAGGGTCGGTGATATTGATAGGGTATTCAGGGCGACCTTCGACATTGTCTTGCTTACCCTGGTAATGGATTGAGTAGCCGTCTATTGAGACAACCTCACCGGCAGCTATTACAAAGTTGTCGCGCTTGCCATCTCCAAGTTCAATTCCGTTGTTAACCGAGACGGGATTCGAGAATCCACTGGATGCTATGATTCCGAGAATCATGACGGCAAACCCGATGTGCGAAAACGCACCTCCTGCCAGTTTCGGATTTCCGCGTCCGATTTTCCACATTACCTGGGCGTTGCCAAACAGGGCAAAGAAAGTAACGAACAGCAGGAGAAGTAATAAGATACTGTTCCCATATCCTGCCCAGAAGGACGATAGCGAATCGCCGATACCCGCAGAGATGGTAGTCGGAGCAACGCTTGCAACATTTGTCGATTGCGTCGTGAATGGTGTGAACACAAGAACTGCAATCGTACTGACGACTGCCAGGGCCAGCGGCTTCAGTAGCAGTTTGTTCAGGGTGGCCACATTGATCTTGGTCCACCAGAATAATTGCCCGATCCCGATGAGGAATACGAACATTATCGCCAGAGGCAGGGACCACGAGTTGTAAAACGCAATCGGTACGGTCGAAGGATTGTCGCGAAAAATGTTGCCGATGATCGGCGAGCTCGTTCCGACTGTAATAACAACGGCAGTCGCACTCAGCAACATGGCTCCACAAAAGATCATGAACTCTCGCGACATGATGTTGGGCTCGGAAGGGGGCTTTGGAAGCTCGCGATAGCGATAAATCATCAGGCCGAATCCGAGAGCACCCATTGTCAGAATCCACAACAGCAGCTGGTTGTAAAGTCCGAGGTCCACAAATGAGTGTACCGAGACATCTCCGAGGATTCCACTGCGCGTCAGGAAGGTCGAGTACACCACGAACATGTATGCGAGAATGCAGAGGAAGATCGAAGCCTTGTGGCTGTTACCGCTTTTCTTCTGAACGATCATGGTGTGAATTGCCGCGATACCAAAAAGCCACGGCACGAGTGAGGAGTTCTCTACCGGATCCCACGCCCAGTATCCGCCGAACGATAATGTCACATACGCCCAGTAGCCGCCCATCGCGATACCGATCCCCAGAATAACAGTTGCCAACAATGCCCACGGCAGAGCGGGACGAACCCACTGCGTGTACTGTTTTTTCCAGAGTGCCGAGACGGCAAAAGCGAACGGAACGATCATAGCCGCAAAGCCAGCGAAGAGGGTTGGCGGGTGAATGACCATCCAGTAATTTTGGAGGAGATCATTCAGTCCCGATCCGTCAGCAGGCACCAGACCTGCGGCGAGCATCGGAGCCTCAGGGAATTTCTCTGCAAGCGTAATGAATGGTGACGACCCGATTGGAAGTCCGCCGAGCTTCAATCCGACGATCATGGATAGCAGGAACGCCTGACAGAGGCCGATGACCGTCATGACGGTTGGTTCATACG
>JABDKO010000112.1 GCA_013002165.1 Rhodothermales bacterium
ATACAGGGCTTCTCGCAAGGCAAAGCTCAACCATGGCCCGACCTTCTGAATGCGGTAACCATCACGAGCCAGCCGTTCCAGCGAGGCTGCCGACTGGTAGTCGGTCGAGTGGGCTTCAAAACACAGGGAAGGTTCTGATTCCAGTACGGCGGCAAGGCCTGTGGCGTTTTCAGGCTTGTATTGATGCACATTGACATCGCCGAATTCGACACCCGGCTGAACCACCAGTGCAACGACCCTGGCAAAGGCCTCATCCAGTCCCGCCTCATGGAAGACTCGGCGATGCATGGCGATGGTATTCAAGGCCGCCTGTGGGTCGGTTGGCAACACATCATCGAGGGCATGGTTGGCGCCGCCCGGTGGGGGCACTTCCGTGCCGATGATGTAGACGGGGGCCGAGCCCTGCCGATGGCGGCAGACTTCTTCGATGGCTTGTGCCAGTCGCGCTGCGCGTCGTGCGATTTCTTCTTCTTCAAGAGCTTCCGGGTCGTCCGCACAACGCATGCTGGCATCCAGATGGAATTTGTTGAATCCTGCCTCTGCGAACGCTCTGACCATATGCTCGGCCTGTTCCATGGCATCGTGTGCCTTTTCTCTTCGCCACGGGTTCGGACCCAGATGATCTCCCCCGAGAATCAAGTGGGCGAGATCGAACTGTTCCTCGTGTGCGATGCGGGTCACCTGGTCCACGAAATCCTGAGGTCGCATGCCGGTGTAGCCACCTTCATGATTGACCTGGTTGCAGGTCGCCTCGATGAGTACGGGAATGTTCCTGCGTCGGCCGTATCGCAAAGCGGCTTTCAGAATCATGGGATGGGCGCAGCAGACCGCCGTCAGTGAAACCGGATTGTGGGCGTCCCTGGTTGCAGCCAGGTCCAGGAGTAGTTGAGTCACAGCAGTCTTACCTTTGTTGATTGGTTTCAATAAATGCCCGAATGGCTTCCAGAGAAGATGTACCTTCCATTGGGCCTTGAGCAAGAACTGCCAGCGCACCGGCAGCACAGGCGTGCTCAAGCGCAGATTCAGCCGTTTGGCCGAGACGGCGACAGGCGACATAGGTTGCGCCAAAGCAATCACCGGCACCCGTCGGATCAATTTCGTCCACCTGGAACCCGGCATGATGAATTGCATCTGTCAGCGTATGTCGGCTGGCACCGTGCTTGCCACGTTTGAGAACAATCTCCGGGATTCCTTGTTCCAGCAACTCGGCAATGGCAGATGCATCATCCTCGGCGTTGCAAAAATACGGCAGTTCTCCCATGGATGGCAGAACGATATCGCTATGCAACAATATACTGTGAAGCATTTTGTACAGCTCAGGGTTCTGCATGATTTCCGGCCGGACGTTCGGGTCGAAGGAGATGGTGCCACCCTGTGACTTGATGACCGGAATAGCCTTCTCTACATACTCGCCTACGGTCTTCATGGTCAGGCTGGAGCCGACGATGTGCAAGTGGTCTGAGCTGGCCAGTTGCGTTTTCATGTCATCGGTGTCGATCTGGCTTGCCGCACTGCAGTTGAGCGTAAACAGGAAGTCTCGATCACCGTCCGGGCGATACCGGACAAAGGCTATACCAGTCGCCCTGTCCTTCGAGATAGCAATGCTACTGATGTCCACACCATCGCGTTCGAGTCGTCGGGTATTCACCTTGCCGAAGTCGTCATCACCGACAGAACCCACAATGGACGTCGCGACACCCAGTTTCGCCACCTGATCGATAAAGATGGCTGGCGCACCGCTGGGATAGGGGCCGAGAATGGTCTGAGGTTCGGTGAAGCCGTGGCCAGGCTCTGTCGACATCATTTCCACTAGAATCTCACCAACTGCTGTCACTTTACCCATGTCTGTTAGCGTCATTCACCTAGATCCGTATCAACTGTAGTGGGGAGTTCAACGTCATTAGTGTTGTCATGCAGACTCTCGCAACTCCAGCTCACCGTTGAGAAGCGCCTGGTTGTCAATCAGTTCGACGGGTAAGTCTGATGCGCCCAATTTGGCCAGGAGAATTTCAGTGGCTATTCTGCCGATGTCATCATAATTCTGTGAGACGGTAGTCAGAGGCGGACACGTATAGGCACTCAGCGGCTGGTTATCGTGACCTGCCACCCGCAAGCGGCAATCGGAACCTCGTCCAACCTTGACGCCTGCCTGGAAGCTGGCTGCGAGAACACCAAAGGCTAGTCGGTCATTGGCGCAGAGCACGGTACTGGACGCAAAATCACCCTGACTCAGAATAGCGGTTGTCTGGTCGAAGGCGAATTTCTCGAAGTCCCAGGTATCAAAAGTTCCCGAGAACGCATAACGCGGTTTGTGCCCCAGTTTTTTCATTGACTCGCTGTAAGCCTTGCGTCGCTGGTAGGCGTTGTCATTGATGCCAGGCATGTCGAAGTACACTGGTGGTTCACCAGATCGACACAAATAATTGACCATCAGCATCATGCTCTGTGCATTGTTGGTCCCCACAAACGATGTCTCGTCATCCAGTGGAGAGTCCAGCGCAACCAGAGGCATGCTCTTCTTGATGTCCCGTAGTTCGGATCTCACTGTTTTTCTTCCCAGTGGCGCGATGAAGCTACCTGCAACATTCATGGAGGTGAACGTTTTTATGGCCTCGACCTCAAGCTCATGCTTGCCGTCAGAGCTGAGGGTGAATGCCTGAAACCCGTGCAGGGTGACGATCTGATCAATGCGACGAGTGATCGCCATGTAGAAAGGATCGAATAGAGTGGGAACTACGATGCCCAGGATTTTGGATTTCTGGCGATTGAGATTTGCCGCCAGCAGGTTGGGACGATATCCGGACGACTCCACTGCTCGTTGTATACGTTGTCGCGTCGAAGACCGAACGGATTCCGGGTCCTGGAAAAAACGGGACACCGTCGGTCTCGACAATCCTACGAATTCTGAAAACTCTTCCATCGTCTTGATCGGTTTGTTGGACATGAAAGGTGTTCACTTAGTATGAAGCTATCGCATCACACACTAAACCTAATCATTACGCGTGTCAAATATATATCCGTAAATGGCAAAATAATTTTGCGTGGCGATTTACCTGGCCGCTGTACCTGCAAATGAATTGACAGTGATAAACCGCCTAGAATTCAAAAAAAGCTAATAAATACAAGAATATAATGGTGGATTATCTATGGTTGATCAAGTGATGACAAATCTCACAAATGTGTTTCATAGCGAGATATCATGTGTTAAGATCAAATCTTACGCATGTAAAAATACAGATGCGTAAATCACCATCGACTGATTAATGAGGAATGAAAAATGGGAATTACATGTAGAGAGTTCAAGGCTGGACTGGCCGTAACTTTTCTGGGAGCGGTATCGACTCTGGCTTCAGCTGAGGAACTGACCATTGCCACCGTGAACAATGCAGACATGGTTGTCATGCAGAAGTTATCCCCGCAATGGGAGAAGGAGAGTGGACACACCATCAATTGGGTCATCCTTGAAGAAAACGTACTGCGCCAACGGGCCACTACAGACATTGCAACCAAAGGCGGTCAGTTCGACATCGTCACCATTGGCGCTTACGAGGCACCTATCTGGGGTAAACAGGGTTGGTTGAACACCCTGGATGATCTTGGCGACGACTATGACTATGAGGACATTTTCGATGGTGTCCGCAATGGTCTGTCGGTTGACGGAAAAATGGTTGCAGTACCTTTCTATGCGGAGAGTTCATTTACGTTCTACCGCACGGATCTGTTCGAAAATGCCGGACTGACAATGCCTGAGCAACCCACCAATGAAGACATCATGGGGTTTGCAGAAAAACTGCATGACCCTGAGAATGGGACTTACGGTATCTGCTTGCGTGGCAAGGCTGGCTGGGGTGAAAACATGGCCTATGTGGGTACACTGGTCAATACCTTTGGCGGTGACTGGTTCGACATGGACTGGAACCCTCAGCTCGACACACCTGAATGGAAGGAGGCTGTTACATTCTACGCTGACATTCTTACCAATTATGGACCACCGGGTGCAAGCTCGAACGGTCACAATGAAAACCGGGCATTGTTTGCGAACGGTAGCTGCGCCATGTGGGTCGATGCAACGTCGGCTGCCGGAGCCATCTACAACCCGAAGGAAAGCAAAGTCTCGGATGTCACGTCATTTGCCCCGGCTCCGATATCGTCCACGCCAAAAGGGGCCGGTTGGTTCTGGGCCTGGGCTTTGGCAATTCCGTCGAGCTCCGAAAAGGTTGACGCCGCCAAGGAATTTCTGAAGTGGTCCACTTCAAAAGAGTACGTCACGTTGGTGGGTGAAAGTGAAGGGTGGGTTGCAGTACCACCAGGAACCCGTCATTCGACTTACGAAAATCCAGCCTATCTGGAAGCAGCTCCGTTCGCTTCATTTACCAAGGATGCGATTCTTTCGGCAGACCCAGCCGACTCAACTCGTGATCCCGTGCCCTATGTTGGTGTTCAGTTCGTGACCATTCCCGAGTTCCAGGGTCTGGGAACAACGGTTGGCCAGAATGTTGCCGCGGTGATCGCCGGTAATTCAACGGTCGAGGAAGCACTTTCAACCTCACAGGCCGTTGCTGAGCGAACCATGGAACAAGCAGGGTATATCAAGTAGTAAACAGTCTCCTCCGGACTGTTGAGCCATGCCGGGTGGGCAATCGATTTTCTGCCCACCCGGTGTCGCTCTTTTCAGCACTGCAATCAACTCATAGTCTGTCGTTCCGAAAAGTGGGAATATCGATAACGTGGAGTCAGGAACAGGTCGACTACAAATGCTGCCGTTTTCGATCTGGCGGGTATCACTGATATCACTCGCGAATCTTATGATCGATTGTTCGGTATCAATGTGGCAGGCACCTTGTTCACCCTGCAAGCCGTGGCCAGGGGCATGATCATGCGAGGGCAGGGTGGCCTTGATCGACTATGTGCAGCCACTGATTGGGAATGTATCCTCTACCAGCGTCATTCTGGCTTGTACAGACCTGACGCCTGCTTTTCCTGAAGCCGGCAACAAGACCTTGTTTTATATCGAAGGACTTCAGTTTATGGATGCAACGAGTGCCCATGTCGCCGAGACTCTCCAGGCCGCACGCCGGCTCACTGGCGAGTCCATCTGACAAGACCGTCAGGCTTCTCGTCCTGTGCCCGACCACGACGGAAAAGCGAATTTGACGATCTCACCATAACGATACCGGTCGCTGCCATCCGGGATGGCTTGATGATTTGACTCTCTGGCTTCAGGGGTCTGTGCATTCAGAATCATTGGCAACCTGACGGCACTCTTATAGTTCAGTTGCAGTATCTGCAGAGGATCAGACGTTCCCATGTCAGTGGCAGCTTGCTCAGCCCGAGGATAAGACGGTTCCATCATCGACCGCCTCACGCGCCAATGCGGGTGCGGTGGGCAGCCACAATGACTGATTGAGCTGTGGAGAAACACTTTTCATTGGCCATTATTCGCTGCGAACCTTACAAGCCATGACCAGCATTGTGTGTATCGTTGAGTTTAAACACACGCGTATAACTGCCGTCCGATAGTCCATTGCAGTTGCGCGGTGAAGCCCCTATGCGCATAATGAGGCGTGACGACAATAGCGGACCATGACGCCTACATCGCGGCGGCCCCGGAAGCCCTTCGCCCGCTTCTGGTTCAACTGCGAGCGCAGCTTGCCCGAACACTCCCCGATATCGAAGAGATCATCGCCTACAATATGCCCGGCTTCGGGGTCGGACAATCAATAATTGCGGGCTATGCAGCCTTCAGCAAGCAATGCGGTCTTTATGTGACGAAAGGTGCCATCAGTGCCCATGCCGACGACATTGCTGCCATTGGCCTCAAGGCAACGAAGACCGGCGTAACCTTCTCACCGAGCAAGCCGATTTCTGACGAACTCATTGCCAAGCTAGCCCTTGCGTCCCGGAAGGAGTTGGGTTTGTAGGCGATTCCACAGTGTTCGCGTAGTAAGAACTGGTGACTTCATGATTCGACCAGACTACGGCAGAGGCACTGGTTCGCTGCTTTGTAACCGCAGGAAAGCAATGATATCGGCACGGTCCTGAGGCTCCAGGATGTCCATTGCGTCGCCCTGTGACATAGCGTTGCCGGGAAAGTAGTTTCTTGAGTCCAGTAGTAACAAGTTAAGGTTTTCAAAGCTCCATATTCCGTCCAGGCGTCCCAGAGCTGCCGAATATTGAAATCCTTCCTGTGCCGCCTGCTGACGATCAACGATGTTCCACAGACTCGGAGCAACTTCAGTTTTTCTGGTCTCCGGAAGAGCGTGACATCTTATACACTTGACCATAAAGCGCTCTTCACCTCGCGTTGGTGAAGCAGACGCTAACGCAGGTCCGATATTCTCCGGTGGTGGCGGCTGTGCACCCTTTGCTTTCAGTAATTCCACAATGTCAAATAATTGTGCGGCGCCAGCAAGATGCATTGCTGAATTGCCCTTCTGGTTGCGAGCGCTGGTATCCGCACCCAGCTCAATCAGCTTCCGGGCCGCGTCGGCATGACCGGACTCCGCGGCAATGTGTAATGCTGAGTTTTGATACTCATTGAGAGCATCAATATCCGCACCTGCCTGTCTGAGGCGCTCTATGATGGGAGCAAATCCTCCTAATGATGCCCAATGCAGGGGTGTATCGCTTTTACCGAATTCCTCGGAGTTAACGTCCGCTCCTGCTTCCAGAAGCAGCTCCACCAACTCGAATTCACCTTTAACAGATGCAATGTGCAGTGGGGAGCCGGAAACGAAGTCTACTTCATCGACATCCACACCTTCTGCAATCATGGTGCGAACCGAAGCCAGATCGCCCTTTTTAATTGCGTCATGAAGTTGGCCTGGCTGCGCCACAGCGGCATACGAGAAACAAAGTGCACCTGCCAATAACTTTGCAAATGGCATGAGACGACTCCCTTTTTGGCGTAGCGTTGAATTGCCGAGACCATCGGGTTTAGTTCGGAAACAAATATTCAACGGTACCAGTCCGGAAAGTGTTAACGTTTCCAGGATGGTTTGTCAAATTTAGAGTCGTTACTCCGAATTTGGAGTACATCGCCAGAAACGAGATCGACATGTGCACCCGGTGATTCCTGACACAGGCAATGCCACAAACCTTCCGAACCCCGGGCGAAGCACGTCCGAATCCCGTTCCTACGTCGCTGTCGACTGGGGTACCTCCAGCTTCAGGCTGTGGAGACTGGCGGCTGGCGGTGAGGTTCTTGATCGTGCGGCTGGTCCGTTCGGCATGGCAGGGCTCCCGAAAGATGGTTTCGGAAGGGTGCTGGAGGAACAGCTGGCCAGGCTTTCTGTCAGTAAGAATGTGCCCGTGATCATATGTGGAATGGCTGGCGCAGCGCAGGGTTGGTGCGAAGCGCCCTATATTCAGGCACCAACCGAATTGTCACAATTGGGCTCCGGGGCCGTGCGTGTGCCTGGCCATGAGCGTGAAGTCCATATACTACCCGGTGTCATGCAGGCTAAGCCTTGCAATGTCATGCGCGGAGAGGAGACACAGATACTTGGGCTGGTCGACGTACGTCCCGATTATAACGGGATCGTGTGCCTGCCCGGAACCCACACCAAGTGGGTTCAGGTGCGTGATGGACGAATCGAACACTTCACGACATGCATGACTGGTGAAATCTTTTCACTGCTCTGCAATCACTCCGTTCTGAAACATTCAACCGTCGGTGGCGGCTGGGATTCTTGTGCATTTCTGGAGGCAGTCGCACAGGTTGCATCCGCACCCGCCAGCCTGGCAGATTCCCTGTTCAAACTGCGAGCCGAAATGTTGCTCGAGCATCTATCATCGAGTACAGCACGAGCGCGCTTGTCCGGCATGCTGGTAGGGATAGAACTTGCGGCGACCCGCTCTTATTGGGCGGAGGGTGCAGTTGCGCTGATTGGCGAGTCTTCCCTGTGTCACAACTACGAAGTAGCGCTGGCATCCAATTCAGTTGCAGTAGAATTACTCGACAGCGAGGCAATGACGCTTGGCGGCCTGGCATCGGCCTTCAGACAACTCGAGGGACCCCATGAATGAGCCGACCGATAATAGCCATTTTGCGTGGCGTCAAACCCGAAGAAGCAGTGGATATCGGACATGCACTGATTGAAAACGGCGTCACAACGATCGAAGTGCCGATGAATTCACCGGAACCGCTCGTGAGTATCGAGGCACTGGCAAGTGCGTTTGGAGCTTTGGCCAACATCGGGGCGGGTACTGTGCTGACACCCGGTCAGGTCCAACAGGTTGCTCATGCCGGCGGACAACTGATTGTCTCACCCAACACCGATCCTGATGTAATCGAGGCGACCAGGGCGCAAGGACTTGAATCCTATCCGGGCGTGATGACGCCAACTGAATGCTTCACCGCACTCAGGCATGGTGCTGACGGACTTAAATTCTTCCCATCCATGCTGGTGGGTCCGAGCGGACTTGCGGCCATATTGGCGGTATTGCCTGAGAAAACACTCACCTATGCTGTGGGTGGAGTCGGTCCGGAGAATTTCGCGCAATGGATTGAGGTGGGGGTTAGTGGATTTGGCATCGGCTCCGGACTTTACAAGCCTGGCTACTCGGCCCTGGATGTGTCAATTCGTGCACGGAAGTGTGTCGACGCTTATGAGGCAGCATGTCAGTGATGTCTGACCGGTATCGAGCAATTTATGATGATTCAACGCTGATGTCCCAGACTGATAACGATTTCCAGGGTAACGACGCCGATTGGTGTAATCAGTTGCTGCAGGTGTGCAACACATGAATTGAACGGGCCACGACACGCAGTGTCTGGACCGAATGAGTATTCATATGATTAGTCATATTAATAGGAGGTGTAATTCTCCTTGACTGTTGAGGGCAGGAGGTTCCACGGGATCTGGAAATCCGGCAACATTGTACCTATCTGCCTTTCACGTCGGCAGTGGTTGTTGTACGGCTGGATCCCTTGCCGCGGGCTGCGTGCTGACGAATCGAAAAGGCCGCTTCGGAAAAAAACGGTTGACTTCACTCTACTTTCAAGTGCAGCATCACAATGCAAAACATGTGTTCTATTTTATGAAACAGCTACCGCGGTCAATTCACGACAATGCAACCTGTTTCTCGACATCGAATAATACTTGAAGGAGATATGTATGAAGTTTCGTACTACATGTGCGGTGCTGGCTGGCACCGTTTCCGCGCTGACCACGCAGGCGACCCTGGCTCAGGATCTTGAAGAGATAACCGCAGCGTACTTCCTCGAATGGCCGATGCCCATGATAGCGTCTATGGAATCGGGCGCGTATGACGAAGCACTGGGCATGAAGGTAAACTGGGTGCAGTTTGAGACTGGCACCGCCATGAGTGCCGCAATGGCATCAGGTGATGTGCATATAGCAGTATCCCAGGGCGTACCACCCTTCGTCGTAGCGGTATCAGGCGGGCAGGATCTACAGGTAGTGGATGTCGCGGTCAGTTATTCCGATAACGACAACTGCGTAGTGGCGGCTGACCTGGAAATCGACAAGGACAGCGCTGCTGAACTGGCGGGCAAGAAAGTCGCTGTGCCACTGGGTACTGCCGCGCACTATGGTTTCCTTAAACAGATGGATCACTTCGGAGTCGACCTTGCCAGCCTGCAAGTGGTCGACATGGCACCCAATGAAGGTGCTGCGGCGCTGGGCCAGGGGGCTGTGGATTTCGCATGTGGTTATGGCGGTGGCCTGGCTCGCATGAAGGAGTACGGAAATGTGCTCTTGACCGGTGATGAGAAAGAAGAATTGGGCATCCTGGTTTTCGATGTCACATCTGCGCCGGCTACCTTCATCGCAGAGCACGGTGACGTAGTTGCAAAATTTCTTGCAGTCACTGCCGCTGCCAATGACGAATGGAACAGCAACCCAACCGATGAAATGCTGGAAGTGATTGCCAGAGGATCAGGTATGGATCTCGAGGCTACCCGCAGCACCATCGCCACCATGAAGTTTCCGTCAATTGAAGATCAATTGTCAGAAAAATGGCTGGGCGGCAATGCAGCGACTTTCATGAAGGGCGTTGCCGATGTCTTCGTAGAGGCGGGATCGATAGATGCCGCACTGGACAGCTATGTCAATGCTGTCAATACCGGACCGTTGACCGCCGCTCAAGGCATGTAGCCGATCAATCTCATGTGAGTGGACAATCATTCACCGGCATTGCCTGTCAATGCTGGTGAATGTGTGCAGTTATTATACTAAATCACACCAGGTCCCTGGCGATGTAATCAAAGGAGATAACTGTGGGTAGATTGACTCTGGAAAACCTGTCGATGCGTTTCGAGCTTCCCAACGGGGATGCGGTCCAGGCACTGGAAAACGTATCGCTGACTCTGGAAAAGGGTGAGCTGCTCAGCGTACTCGGACCTTCCGGTTGTGGGAAGACGACCCTGCTGAACATCGTTGCCGGTTTTCTGGCACCGACATCGGGGCGACTTGTCCTGAACGAACACGATATCGTCGGTCCGGACGCTGAGCGTGGCATGGTATTTCAGCAGGGGGCGCTATTTGAATGGATGTCCGTGCGCGAGAATGTCGGCTTTGGTTTGAAAATGAAGGGTACACCTGAGGCGGAGAAAGCGACTGTAGTCAATCATCTGCTGGATGTCGTCGGACTTAAGGAATTCAAGGAAAAGGCGGTGTATGAATTATCCGGAGGCATGCAGCAGCGCGTTGCCCTGGCCCGCTGTCTGGCAAACGATCCCGATGTCATTCTCATGGACGAACCTCTGGGGGCACTGGATGCCTTGACTCGCGAGAAGATGCAAAGCCTGGTACTGAAGCTATGGAAGGAGACCGGAAAGACGATCATTCTGATCACGCATTCGGTCGAGGAAGCTCTGCTGTTGGGTGAGCGATTGATCGTAATGGCACCGCGTCCCGGACGAATCCACAAAGAGTACCGGCTGCCATTTGCGGAACTCGGGGTGGAAGCCGATCTGCGAGAAGTCAAGAAACATCCTGATTTTGCCGTCAAGCGTGAAGAGATCCTGAATATGATCTGGGATATGGAAGAAGAGATCATGGGTACGACAGAGGAATCGGCATGATCGCGTTACTGATCTATGTAGCCATATTTGTCAGCGCTTACCTGATCGTTACCAAACTGATTCATACCGCCGGGCAACGAGGTTATACCTCGAGAAAAACCGTCACCTTCGGCGATGAGAGCGCAGTTCGGCCCAATCGAATAGCCGGCGTGATCTCGATAGTGACTATCTTCGTACTGTGGGGCATATTCACAGGTTCGAA
>JABDKO010000147.1 GCA_013002165.1 Rhodothermales bacterium
GTACGTACACACATCCGACACATCTACGAAAAGATGCATGTTCGGTCACGCACTGAGGCTACGATCAAGTACCTGAATCGAGGTTGACAGACTGGAAAACAACGCACAATCAGCTCGTGCGCCAAATCTCACATATTTGGGTGATAGTTAGCATAGTCCTCGATTGCTAATCTGATGTTTCTGAAGTCCGTTCCAGAATAATTCGGGTGCAATGCCGATGAAAGGTCCAGCTATTCTTTCCAGCATAGTCTTACTGGCACTTACGATTGCTGCCACCGGGTGTCGAAACGAAGACTCACAGAGAGGTAAAGACCCTGCGTCGTCGACGACAGCCAATACGACACCCATCGTTCGAACTACGGACCATATCGACCCGGGCGTTGAGTCTGCAATGACTAGATTGAATCGCCTCGACTGGGCAGAGAAATTCGATCGAATCAACTCAACGGTAGCTTATGAGCCGTACGCTGGTATCCAGAGAGGATCAGAGTGGACTTTTCGGATGCAACGAGGTAACAGCCTCGATCAGGCCGTCCTTCTAGCCTCGGCGCTGGAGGCCGATGTTGCCGCATACCGATTCGTTTCTGGTAAACTGGATCCGGCTCTTGCTTCGCGACTTGTCGCCACAATTCCCGGGAGAGTACCGGTTGATATTGGTCCTTCTGATCTGGAACTCTATTCCTCCGCGGGAGATGATGCCCTGCAGAAACGTCTGGAGGATCACTACTGGCTGGAGGTAAAACTCGACGATGAATCGGATTGGCTCGCCCTCGACCCCGCAGTCCCGGGAGCAGCCCCCGGAGAAACTTTCGCGACAGCGCGACGCCGCTTCAACGCACCGGGTCAATCGCTGCATCAGAGAATACGGGCGGACGTTATGATGAAAGTCGGTGACAGTTCAAGACGTGTCGGAAGCGTTAACGGTACGGTGGCAGATCTTGCTTTCTCCTCGTTTGCCGTGTCGATGAAAGGCGTTCCACTCTATGAGACGATCGACGAAACCGAAGTCGCTGAAGCCGACAACAACCCTTCCGGTGGAAACCCGTTCGGGGGACTCTTTGGAGGAGGTGCTCCTGCCGACGACAAAAAGGAATCTGACGAAGAACAAGCGGTAAAAGAAACGGGGCCGGCTATCGGAACCACAGTTACCTTTGATGTGCTTGCCGGTGGCTCAAAGAGCGCAGGGCGACCACACAAGATCCTGATAGCAGACCCGTCTACCTTTATTGATCGAGTGTGGGTTGACTTCACGCTGACGATCCCCGGTGAAAGGCAACAGACGTTCGAGAGAGCACTATTTGAATCTAATGAGGACAACGCTGTCCGCGGTCCTCTTGGTGTCCACCGATATGATGTGACCGTCCTGTCTGGTCCAGTTTCTACCGCAAACTTTGAATCAATGCGCAGCTCGCTCGGACAACACGTTGATGTTGAGGACTGGAATGCGCTACTGGAAACGTCAATGGGAGAATCTGCTGGAAACTCTGAGCTTGAAAAGGCGAGTATCGTCGAGTCAGAAAGTGGAAACGTCCTGGGTCAGCTCCTGGCGCTCGCATTTGCGCATGAGTCGGATTCTATTACTACCGGACTTGCACGGCGCGGCGGCGTATCTGTCTTGTATTCAAAACCTCGCATACTGATATCGTCAGTCGAAACAAGACCGATCGACGATGTCGTTGTGTCCGAGATAAATCTTGATCTCCGCCTGGATCAGGTCGATGCAGTTCCTTACGAAGGAATGCCTGCGGGTAGCGCCTCATTATTTCAACGGGCCCGTGGTATGCAGGAAGCCTCGCTCGAAGGGGAGGTGCTTGAAACTGTTCTGGGTGCAGATGTCGATGTAATTACCACCGTTGATGTTATGAGAGTATCGCAGGAGAACAGCATTCCGATGACGGTACTCACTCCCCTTGATGCGGCAATGGTTTCATCTGTTCAGGGTCTTGATCGTCGCGACGCCGAAAGGATTCGGGCCTCACTGGATGAAGGTAACAATGTAATTATCCCGGCACGGAGCGTGGAAATCGATGGACTAGATACGATAGGCTGGTGGCTCGTTGAAAAATCCAGCGGAGCATTCGTCGGTGTTATGTCAGGAGGCGAGCACCAGGCAATGGCGCAGTATCAAACCACATCTCTGAACCGAATTCTGAGCCCATCGCAAGGTTTCATGCTTGGGATGCTCAACGGTGCAGTTGGTACGCACGTGCTGCTCGCAGCAGGAATGCTTAAATACGGTCAGTACACACAACAACTCAAGGAAGAAGTCCGTGCGCAACTCCAATACTTGAACTGCGTGATGTGCCCCGATGCGAAGATCGAGGTTTCGGCGGGATCGACTGTAGGTGTCTCCGCCAAGGTCGGCTCGTGCTACGAGTTCGAAATCCTGGAGAATCGGGATTTATCCTACGGGAAATCAGCCAGCCTGCCATTCTGCTCCTGGTACAAGAAAGGCGTTTCGTGCGCAGCGAGCCTAATCCTGGACGGCCTTAAGGTAACCGTCGAAACAGAGGAAGCAGAGGGACCGAGTATTGATATTACAGTGCCATACAACTGCTAGTTACGAATTTGGACATCAATAAAATGCACCATCATATATCAGTCGCGGTCGGCATCCTCCTGATCGTATCCTTACCCAGCGGTAGTGCGAGCTCGCAGGATATCTGGCCGCCGGAAGAGTCGATTGCCGCGGACGGCTTTCGAATAGATACGATGACCGTTCATCGATTCAGAAACGACAACTGGGAGGACTCCAAGCTCGAACAATATCTGTATGACGACAATGAGAATCTCGTTCGAAAAGAGTTTTTCAGTGAGAACAACGGCGAGTGGCGGCTAACAAGACGTGAGACGTACACGACCGACAATGGCAATATTGTGTCTATCCTGAAAGAAGATAAAAGGGTCAACGTTTTTCACGCAGCTGAACAACGCAGCTTTCGGTATGTGGACGGCAGGCTGACC
>JABDKO010000158.1 GCA_013002165.1 Rhodothermales bacterium
CAGCTGGAGGACTTTGCGAACACCAATGCATTCAGACTGCTCGACAGGTACCGTGATACAGCTTGCCTTTTCGACGACGACATCCAAGGTACGGGGAGCGTAGTGCTTTCCGGGTTACTTTCCTCGGCAAGAATCACAGGAAGGGATCTGGAAGATCAAACGTTTCTTTTCCTGGGTGCCGGCGAGGCTGGAATCGGCATTGCGTCCATGATAGTAGCCGGGCTGGTTGATGCTGGACTGGACACAGCTGAAGCTCGAGCGAGATGTTGGTTTATGGACTCCAAGGGTCTTGTGGTAAAAAGTCGTTCAGACCTTCAAGCGCACAAGAAAGCATATGCACAGGATGCCCCGTTTCTGGATGACCTGTTGCAGGCCGTCGACCGGATTAAGCCGACTGCTCTTATCGGAGTATCGGGAGTCCCTCGATCGTTTCGGAAGGCAGTCGTGCAACGGATGGCCGAGCTGAACGAACGTCCAATTATTTTTGCGTTGTCTAACCCGACATCAAAATCTGAATGCACCGCCCGGCAAGCATATCAATGGACAGACGGGAAAGCCGTATTTGCCAGCGGCAGTCCGTTTGATCCGGTTAGTGTAAATCGCAAGACATTTGTACCGGGTCAGGCGAACAACGCGTATGTATTTCCCGGTGTCGGGTTAGGAGCAATTGCTTCGCAATCGCGATCGATAACAGATAAGATGTTCTTCATCGCAGCGAAAGTACTGTCGGAAGAAGTCACCGAAGATGATCTGAAACTGGGCCGAATATACCCGCCGTTTGACCGCATCCGGGAAGTGTCAGCGCGCATAGCAACTGCTGTTTCCGAAGAAGCGTATCGAACAGGGTCAGCACGACGTGAGAGGCCCGATGATATTTACGAAGAGATTCTGGAATACATGTTCGACCCCGCATACTAGGCAGGATTTCCCGATTGCTTCAGGCAGTGGTTGGATCTCGATAAAACGAAACCTACCGTGCGTTCCGATTCGGAGTTGATTCGTGCCGGTGAGATGGTCGACATCGTGTTCGTGCTTTGACTGGTCCGCTTCGGCCGGAAAAATCATTGATGACATAAAATTTGGTTCACGTCAACCGCCGGAGGAGAATTCATTTCTTCGTGAAGAGGGAACGCAAGACCGCTGTGCGATTTCAAGCGAGTCTGGCCGGGTCGCTCCGCTATTGTTACCAATCTTGAATCCACTCAAAGGACAATGAGGGAGTTGAATCGCGAGCGAGACATCGAACCGACCAGTAAATGGCTGAACAGAGTTCAATGGGTTTTCATCGGATCGATAGTTTTCAGCCTGGCAGGGTCCCTCTTCCTGAGATTATTTCCAGCGACCGGGCAGTTCTTCGGACCCTACTACGAGACTCTCGTAAAGGCACCCACCTGGACGTACATGTCACTGCTGCCGCTGATTCCGATCTTAATGTATCGTCGGCAACTGGGCGCGCGAACACTTGGGATACTATTCGGAATCGGTGCCATAATAGGTGGGCTCAGTGAGTTTATCGGGACGACAACAGGATATCCCTTCGGTACCTATGCGTACACCGCATGGTTAGGACCGAAGCTGGCTGGGCACGTCCCGTACTTTATTCCGCTGTCGTGGTTCGCAATGTCTGTGGTCAGCTTTGATCTTGCCGGCAGGATTGCCCGGACGGCCACGAGTCAGATACTCCTCGGAGCGGCATTTATGGTTCTGTGGGATGTATCTCTTGATCCAGCGATGAGCCGGGCATTTCCCTTCTGGTATTATCCGGATGGCGGGTTTTTCTATGGCATGCCTCTGATCAATTGGTTCGGCTGGTACGTCGTATCAATCGTCATCATGTCCGGGTACGCCATCACATTGGGCGGTACCCGTTTAATTCATAGCAACGCTGGCTTGTTTTATGCATTGAACTGTGCATTCCCGCTGATGCTATCGCTTATCTACGGGCTGGAGGGCGCATTCGTGATCGGGGTAGTGGCGACAACTGTTCCCTTCATTCTGTCCAGTCTTAGAAAAAGGAATCCAGTTCTGGAACGGGCAGCCCAGTAGTCTGAAACACCGGATGCGCAATCGCCGTGCATCACTTCGAAAGGGTATGCTACTTTTTGGCATACTAGCTGCACTCAACAAATGTACACTTCCTGTTGCTAGTCAGAGCGGGAATCTGTTCATTTTTGCACCAGTCTTGGTGGACCCGTCTCGATACGGGTCCTGCGCTGCGACAATTGTTGCGGTCATGTCTTCTGCTGAGACAATGGTGGTAAGTACCATATCTATAAGAGTGTATGAACAAGCTTCACCTGCGTACATCGGTCCTGCTGATACTACTTTGCGTTGTGTCAGAGACATTCGCTCAGGAGGTTGATCGTGAAGAGATCAGCCAGGATCCATCCGAACGGGCGTGGATTTCGTTACAGGCAGTACCTACCGGATACTTCCTTGAGGATATTGCAACTGCATCCTCCTTCGACACACCTGTCGGTGTCACTTTTGCATCCGACGGAAGAATATTTGTCGTGGAAAAGAGAGGACGAGTGTATATAGTTGAGAACGGGGTCAAGTTGTCAACGCCGTTCATTGATCTCGAAGCGGAAGTATTGAATCATTGGGATCGCGGACTTCTCGGTTTTGCACTTGATCCCGACTTCGATAACAACGGGCATGTCTACCTGCTGTACACATTCGATCGTGATGGTACAGGAGATTATCAACGTCAGGATGTTGGCGCACGACTGACGCGGTACACAACCGATTCGATCAATCCCGATGTCATAGATTATTCAACACGGAACGTACTGATCGGGGAGACATTTGCCGAGTCGATTCCGTCTTGTTACTACTCGCATACTATTGGCACGCTGCAGTTTGGTAGCGATGGTACACTACTTGTCGGCGCTGGTGACGGTGCCGACTTCGGTCAGATTGATCCCGGTGGCTTGCACCCGGATTGCTTTCAAGCCGGTCTGTATGACGCGCAAGAAGATATTGGCGCATTCAGATCTCAGTACCTCGGAAGTCTCGCCGGTAAGGTTCTAAGAATCGACCCCGAAACAGGTGCAGGCCTCGACTCAAATCCGTTTTACACCGGCGATCCGACACAGACGCAATCAAAAATCTGGGCACTCGGACTTCGGAACCCATACAGATACTCGATCAGGCACGACGGCAGTTCCGACCCTTCTGATGGAGATCCCGGCACGCTGTTCATTGGAGATGTTGGCTGGGGGACATGGGAGGACCTGCACATCTCGCACGGAGGAGAGAACTTTGGCTGGCCATGCTATGAGGGACCGAACACCCATACCGGTTATCAAGCACAGACTCCGGCGCACAGCGATTGCTCGTCTGTGACATCCCAGGACTCTCCAGATTACTACTGGCATCACGGAGATGCGAATCTGTCGTTTCCAACTGGCCTTCAGGCAAATGCAATTGTGGCCGGCGATCTCTATAACGGCAGCCGATACCCGGCGTCTTTGAACGATCGTTTGTTCTATGCCGACTATACGCGGGGCTGGGTCTCCTCTTCTTCAGTGGACAGCGACAATAATCTTTCGGACCATCAGCTCTTCGGCGAAGACCTGGGTGCAATCGTCGACATTCGCCACGACAGGTATGCAGACTTCATCTATCTTGTGGATGTCGGCGCGGGTGAAGTTTTCAGGTTACGCCACGATGACGAGAATAGTCCTCCTGTGGCTGTTGCCACAGCCACACCGACATCAGGCTACGCTCCGTTGCAGGTTCAGTTTTTCGGCAGCAGTTCAAGCGATCCGGATTCCGATCCGCTGACGTATTTCTGGGATTTTGGAAATGGCGAGACTGCGACTACGGCGGACACAACAGTTGTGTTTAATAACTCAGGAGTTTTCTCTGTGTCGTTGACAGTTGAGGATCCTTCGGGTGCGGTAAACGAGGATGTTGTCCAGATTGCTGTGGGCAATACCTATCCAGTCGCGCAGATCATTCAGCCGGCGAACGGAAGCTCGTTTGCGATCGGCGATTACGTTTCTCTTGTCGGAGAAGCGACCGACGCAGAAGATAATGCCGGCGATATTCAGTATGACTGGAAAGTTACGCAGGTACACAATTCCCACAATCACCCCGATTTTTTCTATTCAAGTGGACCGACAGCAGGCTTCTCCGTAATCGATCATGGTGTGCCGTACGAGGTCAACTATCTCGAGATTGAGTTGATGGTGACTGATAGCGGGGGATTGACGGATACGGTCCGCCACTACACCGAAGTCGGGCGCCCGGGTGAGACAGACATCACCTCGTTGGGAACGCCGATTGCGAGCACGCTGAATCCAACCGGCAGCGGGAATTCCGACATCGGGGTCATAGCTGACGGAGTGATGCCCGACACGTCAGAGACAAATCCTCTCCTCCAGTATGATACATACACGGGAGCGAACAAAACTGAAGACTGGATCGGATATTCCTTCGGAGAAACCCGATACCTGTCGAAGCTTGTCCTGCACGAAGGTTTGGAATTTGTTGATGGTGGATGGTTCGACTCTGTAGGGGTTCAGGTACTGATGGACGGTAATTGGAGTGATGTCAATTACGCGTCGTTCATTCGACCCTTTGAATATCAAAACGGCATCAGCTTTGATCGGTATACAATACTGTTTGAAGCAGTATGGGCAGATGGTGTCCGTCTGATTGGTAAGCCCGGGGGAAGTGCCACCTTCATCTCGGTCTCAGAGCTTCGCGTGTTTGAGCTGCCCACATCTGCATTTACTTACTCTACTTCATCAGGTAGTAGTCCGATGTCAGTTTCATTTAGTGACAACTCTACCGTCTCGAACCCAATTTCATGGCTCTGGGAGTTTGGTGATGGTCAGACTTCGACCGACCAGGATCCGACACACTTCTTCAGTGCACCAGGTGCCTACGACATTACTCTGTCAGTCACCGGGGATGGGGGCACCTTCGTATCTAATCACCCCAGAGCCGTTGTGATCGGCGCGAGCGGATTACTCGGTCAATATTATGACGATGAGGATTTTGCAGGTACGAGATTGCTTCGCAACGATTCCGAAGTAGACTTCCAGTGGGCAAGTGGTGCTCCGGACGCATCAATGGGCGCGGATGAGTTCTCCGTCGCATGGTCCGGATGGGTCAAGCCGGACTACACGGAGCTGTACACATTCTACACGGTTTCCGACGATGGTATTCGACTCTGGATCGACAATCAGTTGGTAATCGACAAATGGATTCTGCAGGCGGCTACGGAATGGTCAGGAACCATCCCGCTCGAATCTGATCGCTGGTATCCTGTTCGAATCGAATACTATGAGCACTTCGGACAGGCTTCGGCCGAACTGCATTGGGAGTCAGGCAGCGAGACCAAGTCGATCGTTCCATCGTCTGCTCTTCGGGCGTCTGTGCTATCGCCGGCCATCACGCACTTTCATCCGGCAGTCGGGAATGTTGGAGATCCAGTGACGATTTACGGTAAGAATCTGGAATCGGCCAGCGCTGTGACGTTTGACGGAACCGATGCGGGCGCGATAACCGTGGTCTCACCCAAAGAGATCATCGTAAGTGTGCCGGCTGGTTCCGACACAGGTGAGCTTGAGGTCTGGACGTCGGAAGGATCCGTAACGAGCGACACTGACTTCGAAGTTGATGTTACCCTTGCTGCTTCCATAGGGAGTCTAACCGGGCAAGTCGACGGGCAAGATGTCACTCTCCAGTGGATTCTGTTTGATGCAAAGTCCGCCCGTTCCTATCTCGTTGAGCACCGGTCTCCAGACAATTCTGAATTTGTCACATTGTTTCAGGCCGAAGTTGATGAGTCACAGAACGAGGCAGCCTTCTCTTACAACGCGACAGTCGACGAACCAGGCCCTCAGTCATTTCGTGTCGGCGTACGGGATGCCCAGGGTTCTATGACCTACAGCAATGATATCGAACTCGCGGTCGAGTTAAGCTTGAGTCACAAAGTATCCAGACCGTATCCGAATCCATTTTCAGATGTAGCGACTGTGGATGTTCTGGTGCGAGAGAACCAGCACGTAACGGCAACAGTGTACGACGTGCTCGGGCGTCGACTTGGTGTCGTTCTTGATGATGACCTGACAGGGAGCACGAAGGTGTCCTTGCAGCTCAGTTCAAGTGGACTGACGAATGGTCTTTACTTTGTTCGGGTTCGTGGTGAGCGATTTGTTGAGGATGTCTCGTTCACTGTTTTGAATTAAATGTAGAATCGTGCGTGGCATCGCCTGATCAGCGTCGATGGGTGCCACAGAGCTAATCTGCTTCTAATGTGACTCTCATGCTTCCGTTGTTTTTCCGGGTTAACTTACAACCGGGGAGGAGGAGTGGCGGCCCCCACGCGTATTGGTTTCCGTGACCTAGTGCCCGACATGACTCATCACGCTAAATGCACGATATATCGTAAGCAATCCAAACCCAATTACCGCAAGCCCACCGACAACCCGCATGTACCGCGACAGGGATTGACCGATCCGTGATGCGACTACACCAAAAACGACCAGACTCGGAATCGTAGCAAGACCAAAGACGGTCATGACAAGTGCTCCGTGTGATGCACTCGTCGTCACCGCTGCAATACCAAGTCCACCATAAAGCAACCCACAGGGTAAAAGTCCATTCGTAAGACCGAGCAACGCGGGCGATAACGGTCCGGTACGTTTGAGTACCCTGCCCAATAGTCTCGAAATCCGACTACTTAAAGTCGTGCTCCTGACAAAAACAGGTAACCAGCCAGCCCAGACGAGTCCCCCGGCAATCATGAGAACTCCAACGGTTATAGAGAACACCGATCGTGCAGCTCCAAACATCGCAGCACTTGCCCCGAGTGCTCCAGCCAGCGAGCCCAGCAGCGCATACGTAACTGTCTTGCCAAGAGCGTACTGTATACTGCGACCCCATCTACGCTTCGAGGCAAGTACATAAAAGCCACCACACATGGCGGCGCAGTGTGCACTTCCAAGAAATCCGAGGAGTCCCGCAGCGATCAGACTTTCCACAGGCTACACACTAGTCTCATCTTTGCTCTCAGCCGATTCATCGTCAATCAGCATGCGATACGCAGGCGATTCGAGATCGTCATACTGACCGTCATTGACAGCCCACCTGAAAGCAAGCGCTCCAAGGCCGGCAAGCAATAGCGCAATCGGAACAAGGAAGAAAAGGACGTTCATGCAATTCAGACTGCTACGTTCGACTAACTACAACGGCATCCACGACAATCAGTTCGTCGAGGATTGATCTTCACCACCAAAGGGGTTAACAGCGAGGGAGGTCGTCACAACAAATAGTGAGCTCAACGGCATGGCAATCGCCGCGACCAATGGCGTCACAAAACCCATAATCGCCGCGGTCCCTGCGACAATGTTGTACAACAAACTTATTCCCAGATTCCTGCGAATCAATCGGAGAACCCTGGTTCCGAAAAGGATCAGAGGATAGATCGAAGCGCCTCCACTCGCTGGAACGAAGATATCCGAAGCAACCAGAGTCGGAGCGTTTTCATTTCCGACTGCGATACCGACATCTGCAGCACGTAACGCCGTGGTGTCATTCACTCCATCTCCAACCATGATGACACGATGGTTTTGCAGGAGTGACTCCACAAAGGCCAGTTTACCTTCAGGGTCGACATTGCCCATTGCGTTTTCTCTGGAGATACCCACGCTTTCAGCCACAGACTCAACAACCGCCTGATGGTCACCAGACAGCAGGACAACCCGCTTGCCGTGGTCGACCAACGTACGGACCTCACGTCGTGCGTTTGGTCGGATCGCATCGCCGCAACCGACGAGCAAAACGACGCCGCCGTTGCTGGCGATAAGTACCGGAGTCAGACCGGACTCGGCTACATCCGAAGTTCTGCGAAGCATGTCGTCAGAAACAACGCTGTTCCTGGCCACCCAGTCAGGTCTCCCGACAATCAACTCTATTCCTGCGACCGTGCCACGAATACCAGATCCATCAAAGAACTCGATGTCCGTCACGTTCCCGTCATCGCCAATGTCAGGCATCGGACTATGCAGCACATGGTTGACGAATGCATTCGCAATCGGATGATTAGAATGCTCCTCCAGACGCGCAACCTGCGGAAGGATGGATGTATCACCCTCCATCAAAATAATCGAGATATCCCCTTCCGTCAGCGTACCAGTTTTGTCAAATACGACCGTGTCAATGCCAGCCAGAGCTTCGACAGTCGAGCCATCCTTAACGTAAATCCCCCTACGGGCAGCCTTACCGTTTGCTACGGCAATCGCCAGCGGAGTTGCCATTCCAAGTGCGCATGGACAGGAGATGACAAGCAGCGCGACAATTCGGTGTACCGCGTCCATCGGGAAGAGGAAAAAACCGGCGACCGCCGTCGCGACGGCAGCTAATAGTATAGTAATGACAAACACACCTGAGATCCGGTCCGCCGCCTGCACAACTCGCGCAGAATGCCCATCCGATGCATCAAGCCATTCAAGAAGTTGTCCAACGCGCGTATTCTTGCCGCTCGTCTCTGACCGGAGCACAACCGGAGTGGATTGATTGGTTGCACCTGCAAAAAGCCGATCACCCGGATAGCACTTCACAGGCGTCGACTCACCCGTGATCACGGCATTGTTTATCGAGGATTGACCCGAAAGCACGATTCCATCTACCGGAACGATCTCCCCGGGATCAACACGCAGCGAGTCACCGGGGAGCAACTCCTCCGAAGGGACATACTCCTCGGTCCCGTCTGCATGTATCCGTCTGGCCGTAGACGGTACCAGATCCAGGAGGCGGGATGCCGCCTGCGATGCGGTCCGCTGGCTCCGCATCTGCAACCATCTTGCAGTCAGAAGAGCGGCGATCAAAACAGTAATTGAATCAAACCAGACTTCTCCCGTACCGCTTATCGTTGACCATCCACTGTGCGCGAATCCGACGATAATACCAAGCGAAATTGGCGTGTCGATATGAAGCTGACGAAGTGTGCGGTTTCTTACGGCACCTTTGAGTGACGCCCACGCGGTCTTGAAGAATACGCTACCACCGTACACGACGGAGGCAGCAGCAATTGCGAAACTTGCCCACCGGGCAGCACTCGCATATACCGGGTCAGATTCAAGTGTAAGTCCGGAGTACAATGCAAAAGCCAGGAGCATCACATTGCCCGCAAAGGCCCAGCTAACCCCAACCTTTGTCAGGAGCCGGCGCTCCTGCACTGTCGGCCCTACGGGGCGATCTTTTCGCGGATGGAGACCGTACCCAAACCGAGCGAGGGAATCAGCGAGGTCACCAAGTGAGGCTCGTTCCGGATCAAAGTCGAAAGTCACAGTAGAATCCGGCAGATTCACGGATGCACCCCACATACCATCGCGGGATGTAATCACTTGCTCGGCAAGCCATCCACAGGCAGCGCATGTCAGGCCGTCTATCGCAAGGCAGACCTGTCGATGAGACGCATCAATCAGACGCGTCGATTCAATAAATCGATCGCTGATAATCTGCTGCCGGCTTAACTCGGGTATGCGGGAAACTCTGGCGGGGACTCCGGTCGCCTTGTCGGAGAGTTTACGTAGAGTATAGTAGGTCGCGTCCAGACCAGCGAGGTGTATTGCGTCGAAGGCGACCGCACATCCGGCACAACAAAAATCCTCAGAGGGGTACTTTGTAAGTGCCAGGCCACAATGCTTGCACGTCAGTGGAGGTCCGGCACTATCGGCTGCCACATTTTCAGTCGAAAGACTATTTGGGCTGGCAATCTCCATCAGGGGACGTCGATTCGCTCCGTTGCGACGAATAGTTGATGAGCGAGTCTAGCCTCAATCGAAACATCGTAGAGGCCGGGAGACCCCAGGTCCAAACCGCTCACCTGATACATACCCGGTTCGCCCACGGCTACCAGTACACCGGACCCTGGGCTCAGCGACAGGTGAGGCCGCGCCAGAATAATCGACCCGGTTAGTCCTGAAACACCATCGCCTTGCACATCTTTTATGAGAACCTGGATGGCTCCCGCTGGACGATCGGCTGTAACGTCAACAGACCATCCGAGAGCAGTAACATCATTCCGAACTGCCGCAAGGCTATCCCATGCTACGGCTTCCGCGTAGTAGTCAGGAACGACTTGAACACCACCGTCCCAATTTGCAAGAACCAGAGTCCCAACGGCGACACCAATATTCGCGATGAGCAGAGCCACAATTGCGATCGGCCACGTTATTCGAGCAGGTATTCTTTTCATGTAAGTTATCTTTTGTGTCGAACGTTGTAGCTAAGGTGTGGGCCCGATTAGAGTAAATTCCTCAACCTGTTCCGTACCGTCGGAAAATGAGAAGCGCAACGTCGTTGCCCGAACGCCTTCGACTATGTCAGACTGTGGCAAGAAAACGAATGCTTCGACACGCTTCATCTCACCGTCGTCGAGTTCAATTGTAGATGCCCCGGCAATCTGGACCGTCGCTGACGGAGGATCGACCATCGAGACCGTAAACGAGGTAGGAGCACCTGTCTGGTTGCGCACCCGAAACCGTAATCGGTTTGCGACCTGTCCGTCAGGTAAGACATCGTAGGTACTGCCAACAACCCGTCCGATGTTGATGTCATAGGCATCCCGTGATGTCAATGTCATTCCGAACGATATCCACACAGCCAGAAGCAGCACCATGTAAATCAAGGTGCGTGGTCGAAAGCGTCTGGTTTTTATTCCACTGAGTGCATTTTCAGATGTGTATCGGATCAACCCGCGAGGCTTCTCAATCTTGTCCATTATAGAATCGCACGCATCGATGCATTGCGTACAGGCGACGCATTCCATCTGAAGGCCATCCCGAATATCAATACCTGTCGGGCAGGTCCGGACGCACGCGAAGCAATCAATACAATCCCCCTTGGCCGGCAGAAATCCTTCTTCTTCCTGCCGGATGATCTTCTTGCTCCGCTTGGCCCGAGGCTCACCACGATTTGGATCGTATGAAAGAATCATAGAGTCCTTGTCGACGAGTACCGATTGCATACGAGCGTATGGACACGCAATCATGCACATCTGCTCACGAAAATATCCGAAGTCAAAAAGAATCAGTCCTGTCGTTCCACTCATGACGAGAAAAGACCCCCAGTGCTCAAACGGCGAGCGAGTCAGCCACGAGCCGAGATCTTTCCAACCGACGAAGTATGCCAGAAAAATATGGGCGAGTGCAAGTGATATGGCGAGATAAACACCGAACCTGAGCGTCTTTCTCCAAACCTTGTCGAACGTCCAGGGGCCTGCATTGCGTCGGGCGCGGACATGTTCAGGTCCTTCGATCCAGCGTTCGATTGGTCGGTAAACAAACTCCAGGTATACAGTTTGAGGACAGCCCCATCCACACCAGACCCGACCGAGCAAAGCTGTAGCGAGTATCACCGTCAAAAGTACGCCCACCATGAAAAGCAGAAGCACGAACGAGTCCGTAGGGTAGAAGGTTACTCCGAAAAACGAGAACTCGCGTTGGGCGATATCCAGCAGGACAGCCGGTTTTCCCCCGATATGAATGATCGGTAGTGCCACAAACAAAACGATCAAGCTCCATCCGAGCAACAACCGCTGGGTGTGGAACGATCCTTTGGACGGAACAGGGTACAGCCACTTGCGCTTGCCGTCGCGTGACATCGTTGACAGAACTTCCTCAGGCGATTCGAGAACTGCCGTTAAACTGTCTGTAGATTGGGGTCGTCCTTCCATCACACTGTTTCCTGCCGTCTCATACTATAGGATGAGCCTTGGGTCAGGCTCCCTCATAAACTTCGCCCTGCGGTTCCTTTGCCGTCGCCGGAGTCGTTCCGACAAGCGAGCGCACATACGCGACGAGACTGGCTCTTTCCTCCGCAGTATAAATTGCCTCCCATGGAGCCATTCCTTTTTCGGGAACGCCGACGCGAATAATCTCAAAAATATCCATGTTGGAGCCGCCATGGATCCAGAATTCGTCGGTTAGATTTGGTCCTATCAAACCGCCACCGTCAGGGGCGTGACATGCGGCACATTGACCGCTAAACAGTTCCATTCCGGCCGCGATTCTCGCCGGATCGCTGACTACGGCTGCCAGAGTTGTCGAGTCGATCGTGACAACCGGATTCTGCGATTGAAACTCCTGCCTGACTTCTTCAAGTTGCTGAAGACTGCTTTCCAGATCATCTTCGTATGTGTTCACCCAGCCGGTATTCAAACCGATGATGTAGAGTAGGCCGAAGATTCCGGTTACCCAGAAGATCGCGGTCCACCAGCCAGGCATGGGGTTATCATACTCCTGGATTCCATCGTAGCGATGTCCCTCGATGATGTCGGGTGAACCATCGTGAGGATCAGACATCGGATTGTTGTCGGTGCTCATTTCTGTTTCTTTTGCAATTCTGGAAAACTTGAGGTCTGGTTGCCGGAACCCGTAACGTCGATATCATCCTTCAACGGAAGGTTCTCAGCGTGTTTGATTTCTTTTTTGGACATCAATGCGACACGTACCAGAATCAGAATAAATGCTGTAAGGAATGCAATTATTCCGATGAGCGGAAGAGATCCGCTGGCAATGTCACGTATTACATCTTTCATCATAACGCTATCTCACTACGGCTGAACGCTTGTCGAAGCAGTCGATTTCTTGATGTCGGTACCCAGTCGCTGCATGTAGGCAACGATCGCTACAATCTCTTTCGTTTCCAGCGATGCCGGACCACCTGCGGCTTCGACATCCATGGCAATACCGCGAGCCTGGGTGCGAGCATCATCGATGGAGGAGGCAATCTGCTGGTCTGTGTACGGTACCCCCAGCGTCTGAAGGGTTTCCAGTCGTCCGGGAATACTCTCGTAATCCAGATCCCAATTCAGGAACCAGTTGTAGCGTGGCATTATTGACCTCGGGCTCGTCGAGCGAGGGTCATCGAAATGGCGAACGTGCCAGAGATTCGGATATTTCCCGCCCACTCTTGCCAGGTCAGGACCGGTTCGTTTGGATCCCCAGAGAAACGGACGTTCGTAAATGGTTTCGCCCGGTTTACTGTACTCGCCATAGCGCTCGATCTCGTGGCGGAACGGGCGTACCATCTGAGAATGGCAGTTGTTGCATCCCTCCCGAATGTATAGGTCCCGACCGGCCAGTTCGAGCGGAGTCCATGGCTCGACTGTGTCAATCTTCGGGATATTGCTTTCGACAAGGACGAGTGGGATGAACTCTATTGCGCCGCCGATCAGAATCGAAACAGTGACGAGCAGCGTGAATACGAGAGGCCACCCTTCGAGTGTTCGGTGCCGCCCGCCTGTCTTGATAAATTGTTTCATTGTTGTACGGTTCTACGTGTTGGGAGCGACTACGATTCGGTTTGCAGGGTAAAGGCTGGATCGGGCAGATCTTTCGGCGCCCTCTTGATCGTTTTCAATACGTTGTAACCAAGCAGCAATGCACCGATCAGATAAAGTGTTCCACCTGTCATTCGAACCCAGTACATGGGTATGATCTGTACGACGGTCTCGATGAAGTCGGGATATGCAAGCCGACCGGTTGCATCAAACGCGCGCCACATTAGCCCCTGCGTAACACCGCTGGCATACATCGAGAAGACGTATAGCAGCATTCCGATGGTACCAATCCAGAAATGAGTATTCGCTAGCTTCTTGCTCCAGATCTCAGTCTTCCACAGCTTTGGGACGAGCCAGTAAATCATCCCGAATGTCATGAAACCGTTCCATCCGAGAGCACCTGCGTGCACATGACCGATTGTCCAGTCCGTGTAGTGACTCAGGGCGTTGACGCTTTTGACGGATAGCATCGGTCCTTCGAAAGTCGACATTCCATAGAATGTCAAGCCAATCACATACATCTTGAGAACGACGCTGTCCCGGAGCTTGTGCCAGGCACCGCGGAGCGTAAACAAACCATTGATCATCCCACCCCAGCTTGGCATCCAGAGCATTACTG
>JABDKO010000161.1 GCA_013002165.1 Rhodothermales bacterium
CGTTCTGGGATTGAATAGGGTTGTGCTGTAGTCCGAACGGTCGTTCCTGACTCGCAGCGACGTGTCATAGTTGTTCATTACGGTCGCAGCATTATCTGACGACACGAGCCAGTCAGGCCTTGATGAACTGATATCCCTTTGAACGACACTGACACCCGACATTGAGACGTACTGACCTCTAAGCGCCGCTAGATTATTCCAATTGACCTGGACGGTACCATTGCCCATGTCCATGTTGGCGTCCGACGTCGTTATCGAAACAGCGTCAAGCAACGAGGCGGGAAGCCCCAGGCCTTCGTAATTACCCAGGTTGTTGATAGTAATTGGAGCGATCTGCATTGTCGTGCCAAATGGACCGACAGTACCTACCATTTCAACTACGTCACCTGGAAGCAGGTTGAGCGAACCTGTGTCGCGCCAGGCCCCGTCGACGATCTGGATTCCCATTCCGTCATTTCCCTGAGCTACTGCCGATGTGTCCCGGACAAAGTAATGGACACGACTAGGCTCACCGTTTTCGTCGGGCGTGGACAATCCAGAATTGGCTGGATCGCTCATCACCACGGCTGTGAATCGGACACTATCCGAAACAAGATCATTAAAAATCTTGGACGGAATGTCGCCAGCCGTCAGGTTTGCCCCCAGTGCATTCAAAGCTGCAACCGAATCCGCATCAATAGCATTGATATCGCGAATTGTTACGTCGGTGATCTGCCCGAAAGCAGACGACGTCACAGCAAGAATGAAAAGGAGACTAAAGAGCGTTGTAGTACAACGTTTCATATGCTTCTCCATGTATTATTGTTAGCAATTAAGCTTGTCATCATCTGTACTAATTTCTTCAAACACCTATTTGATGATAACAAATTTTCCTTTCTGAATATCGCCTGTCTCCTTGTCTCTGACCGAGTACAGGTACAGCCCACCTGCAATGTTGAGCCCATTTTCAGAAAGAATATCCCAAGAGTGCTCACCACCGGGCAACACCCGATTGTCCGCACTAAAATTGTCATACCAGCGAATGTCACCCGTATAGTCGTCGGCACTATGGTCAAACTCCGAGACGATCTCGCCGGCCAACGTATATATCCGCACCTCAGCCTCTGCAGGCAGGTTGTAAAAGTTGAGTTTTCTGGTCCTGTTCGTCGACCCATCCCATGCCGCGTTCACGCGATACGGATTGGGATAAACACCAACCTTGCGAGTTCCGTTTGCAGCCGCAGGTGATCCCGGAAATACTCGAGTTGCATTAGATACACGTGACGACTCAAATGATGGCAGGCCAGCATCAACATCACCCTCATCAAACGACGTTACCGTAAACAAGTATTGCCACCCGTTGAGAAGATTCTCCGCTTCAAAGCGATACCAGTACGAAGTGGTGTCGTCCGGAAAAACGACTGGTTCTGAAAGGAGTACATCGTCGAAGCCGTTATTGAACCCGGTCCGATTTCCTACCCGATCGTACTGCGCGATGATTGTAGCTTCATCAAGGATGTTTCCAGACTGGTCATCACCCGGATTACTTCTATAGATTCGATAACCCTCAAAGTCCTGGCGACCGGAAACCGGGTCGAAGACCACCTCTGGAGATCGATCCCAGTAAATGATTACGCGATTCTGTTGCTGTCCGGAATCACCGGTAGTTGATTCGAACACAACCCGGGTTTGAGGTGCCGGAGGAGGCTCGGGTATTAGATATCGATCGAGTCTTCCATTTGAATTGACATCTTCGCCTGGATCCAGCTTACCATTCCGATTATTGTCCTCTCCAGAGTACGTTCGTTCAGCCCAGAAAATATTGTTTGCCAGTAGTGCCTGGGACTCTGCGTTGTCAATAATTTTTCCAGTCTGGCCCTGAAACTCTTCTGGTTTCAGGGCGGCTACTAAAGCGAATGTCACCTGAAGAGTGTCTCCTGCCGCTACCGTCGGGAATGGGCCCACCGGAGTCAGACCTATCCAGTTCCCAAGTGAAATCTGTCCGTCAGTTCGCAGCCGGTCATACCAGTCTGTCTGAGCCTGCTCAAACTCCTCCGCAGTCGGGTAATTGTCTGGATTGGGAAACGGAGTTGACATCCGCTCGTACTTTGCCTGATCATCACCAGGGCGCGACAGCTCGGCAGTTCCGCCAGAAAACGACCACCACCGGGGATTTACAAACGGGGCTGCGTACCCGTCACTGATGTATTCTTCCGCCACATCAGGGTGGAAATATCGTCGCTGTCCCGTGGAAGGGTCCAGCCATTCGGCTCCGAGAAAAACCATGGCGCCATACGTGTTGATGGTTTCTTCGGCACCACCGGCGTTAAAGCCATACGAAGCATTCAGGCTGTCGATGAAACCAATGCCATTCTTATTGAAGAAGGCACCACCTGCATCCGTCGTGGTGTTGACATTTCGAACGACAATGTCGTGAAGCATCCCGACGAAGACCGAGTCCCAATTCTGTGAGCTGATGTTGATGATATCAAAGTTCAGAATCGCGAAGTACTCGGTAAAGGGAAAGTTCCAGGCGTACGTCTCGACGTTTACCTTCATGCCGAGCTGACCCTGAATGTCCGGCATTTCAATGAGGGTCCCCGGCAAGACTGTGGCAGTATCTACCATCGAGGACAAGTAGTCCTGATGACTTATAGCGCTGACCGTAAAGGCGTCGCGTTCCGGTAGAGTAGACCGTTCGAAAATGGGTGCCGATTGTGCAAACTCATAACCGGCGGCTCCGGGTGCGTACCCGCCGCTGGACGTCTGAGCAGCTGTCCGGACAGTGATGACGCCGTCACTGCGGACCGCACCCACCCACAATCCTGCCTCGAACAAATGCTCGACACCGGAATCAAGAGGATACTCGAATGATGGTGGACCCGTCGGATTATTGCGCACGTTGCCCTCACCCACAAACCCCGCATTGGTAATCGTTATACCTACGTTGCCAACGTCAATAACCCTCTCTTCGAACGATTGCGCTACCGCTGACTGTGGGAACGCAAACGGACATAGGACCACGAGAAGAAAAAACGGCGAAAGGAGCGCCCGGGACATTCGCAAAAATTGGTTAGCTGATGGGTTTTTGAACATAGGCAAATCAGGTTTGAATCGAAAGGCGATTTTCGACGATAAAGCGTCTATTTATGCACATTCGATCACGATTCTTGCCCTGGTTCATTGCTCGTATGATACTGTGTTTCATTGTAGGCAACTAGTGGCTCGGGTTAACGTTGTATGAACAGCATCACGACCCTCGATTCCCGGAAGAAAAACATGACACCCATCCGCCTTGGCATCAACCGGTTCGCCGGCCCGGTCGTGATGTGCGTCCTGGTGATTTTCATCGCATGCGGTTGCACGAGGCAGGAGGATCAATCGGGTTACCCTGGATATAGATCTCGCGCCACTACCGACTCGACAAGTTCTGGCAGGGTATATCTCGGCAGGGAAATAGCGTCGGTTGTAGATCACAACGACATCGTGGAATGGCTCGAACGGCCTTCTCGTCGAGACTCCGAGCTACCTGATCGGCTCGTCAATGCTCTAGAAATCCGTCCATCATGGCATGTAGCCGACATTGGTGCCGGCACTGGCTATTTTTCTTTCAGACTCAGTCCGCTCGTCCCGAGCGGACGAGTGTACGCCGTCGACATCCAGCAGGAAATGTTGAATGTGATTCAGGCGAAGTCCGATTCGCTCGGGGTACGCAATGTATCGGTAGTACTCGGTGACGAACAGGATCCACGACTGCCAGAAGCTAAAATTGACCTCGCCCTCATCGTCGGGTCATATCATGAGTTTTACTACCCGTATGAAATGATGACTAGCATTGTCGAGTCCTTGGTTCCGGGTGGGCGGGTTGTCCTGGTAGAATATCGAAAAGAGGACACAACGATTGACGTCCCGGATGCGCATCGTCTTACGCGGGAGCAAATGGTCCAGGAAATGGAAGAGGTGGGATTACGATTCCGAACCGCACATGATATTCTGCCGCAACAACACTTTCTAGTCTTCGAAAAACCAGTTCCGAATCCATCGCACGGTTAGCGTGCTTCGTCGACATCCACTTCATGGACGGAGCTGTTAGCAGCTTCGGCGTCTTGCACCGGATCAGCTCAAGATGTAGCCGGCTGCAATTTTTGAATACGTTGCAACCTGATCATCTACCCAGTCTTCTGATTGATCCAGCTCGACCTGCATGATTTCAGCGACGGACCGGGCGCACTCGAGACTTGCCCTGGCATAGAGAAGTATTGCCCGTGTGCGTCTCGACAGTACATCCTCAACAGTTCGTGCCATTTCCTCCCGAACGGCCCACACCACTTGAGCCTTTACGTATGGAAGGTCTGGATGAATTACTTCGACAAGTCCCGGATCCGCACTGATGAGTTCGTTCAGACCGTCAGCGTCAGATCCGTAAACGCCGAGGGGATAAGAGTCTGTCGGGCTATCGGTCCAGCCATGAATTTTCAGCTTCTTCGTCGAGGATTTAGTCGGCTCAAGTCCACCAGCTATTGCTGCCTGATCGACCGCGTCCTTCGCCATCACACGATACGTTGTCCACTTTCCTCCCGTAATTGTCACCAGGCCGCTTGTCGATATCAGAATCGTGTGTTCTCTTGAGATTGCCGACGTATCATCCTCTCCGGAACTGACCAATGGACGCAGTCCCGCAAAAACACTTCTGACATCGCTTCGGATGGGATCGTGCGTCAGATAGCGCGCCGCATGAGTGAGCAGGAAATCAATTTCTTCTTCCAATGCCTTTGGCTCCAGAGAGGGGAATGGCACCTCTGTATCTGTTGTCCCGATTACTGTTGTCCCGTGCCACGGTATGGCAAAGAGGACCCGTCCATCGTCAGTATTCGGGACCATTATTGCGCTGTTACCGGGCAAGAATGATTGGTCAAGGACGATATGAACACCCTGGCTCGGCGTGATGACAGGGCGTACATCAGGGTCATCCATTCGCCTGATTGAATCGGAGAAAACGCCGGTAGCGTTGATGACTACTTTTCCGCGCAGTTCAATGTCGCGCCCTGTTTCCTCGTCCCGGCAAACGACTCCACGAACAACGCTATTTGTCTTGGTCATTCCAATGACACGCACGTAGTTTGCAACCGTCGCGCCCAGACCGGCGGCCGTCTGCGCCATGTTCAGTGCGAGTCGCGCATCATCAAATTGTGCATCGAAATAAACCACGCCGCCGCGTAGTCCGTCACTTTCTATCGTTGGCAGGCGGGCTAGTGTTTCCTCCCGGCTGAGGTTTTCGGAGTCACCCAGTCCCAGACGTCCGGACATCCAATCATATACTCGCAAACCTATCCCGTAAAATGGTCCTTCCCACCAATCGTATACCGGTACAATAAACGGTAGATCGGAAACGAGGTGCGGTGCATTTTTCTTTAGTCTGCCACGCTCCCTGAGCGCCTCAAGGACCAGCGCAACATTTCCCTGTTTGAGATAGCGAACCCCTCCGTGAACGAGTTTGGTACTTCGGCTGGAAGTGCCCTTTGCGAAGTCATCCTGCTCAAGCAGAACAGTAGTGTAGCCCCGGGCTGCGGAGTCAATGGCCGTGCCCAATCCGGTGGCTCCACCGCCCACGATGATGACATCCCATTCAAGGTCCTGCTCAATGCGGGTCATCATTGCATTACGATTCAAAATTCACCTCCCTCACTCATCCGTTCGGTCGTGTCTTTCTCGTAGCAGTCATCATTCTCCGGTTCGTCACAGGGAGTGAATTCCATTTCAAGCGTCGAATGGGCAAGATTATACTTGGTCAAAAGAACACTTTTGATCTCTCGCTTGATATCCTCCATACGCTCAATAGATACTGATTGAACAAGAACGTGGGCTTCCATGGCGGTCATGGATTCAGTGCGCCGCCAGAGATGTATGTGGTGCATATCTGATACTCCGTCAATCGATATAACGTCTTGCCGGATCATCTCGATATCGACATCGTCGGGCGAGCTGTCCATCAGGATGTTAACTGTTTCAGTGAGCATCAAGCCGGAGTGATATAGAATATAGGCGGAGATGACGGCGCAAAGTATCGGGTCTACAATGAACCAGTCGAACCGCCAGATGAGCAGGCCGCCGACAATAACACCGACAGACGACAACGCATCCGTGACGATGTGCAAATATGCTGATCTTATGTTTAGACTGTGTTGCGAGTCACGCCATAGCAGAGCGGCAGTAAGAATATTTGCAAGCAACCCGATGCTTGCAACGCCGAGCATTACAGGTGCATCAACAGGAGAAGGGTTCAGGAATCGTTGGACACTCTCGACGATCAGCCATCCGGCAATTAGAATCAAAACGATAAGGTTGGCAAAAGCGCCAATGATTTCAGCTCGATGGTAACCGAATGTCTTATCAGCATCAGCGCTTCGTTTTGAGATCTTCGCTGCAAAGAGGCTGACGCCCAGAGACGCTGTATCACTGAGGTTGTGAACAGCGTCCGACAGCAAGGCGAGGCTGCCGGAAACAATACCGCCAATAATTTCTGCAACCGTGATGATGAGGTTTAGCAGAATAGACCATATCAGGCGCGTCTCCGACGTTTCCGTCGGGTGAGGGTGATGATGACTATGATGATGATGACTCACAAACGATCCGAAAAATGCCAGACACTCTCAAGATACATAACCTGAAGATCTGGAATAGTAACTTGAATGACCGGCGGGTGTTGCTTTTCTTGTTTGATTCCGATGCATACGTCGCCGGCTAACTCGCAAAT
>JABDKO010000188.1 GCA_013002165.1 Rhodothermales bacterium
CTCGAAAGTATGATCCTTCGACAACTGTCATGCAATATGACGTGCATGAGAGCGGGAGCGCCCCATCAGATATTCAGGAACAACGCTGCACTGGATTACTGAGCAGGCGAGCATATTGTGCGGCAACTATCTGAAAAGAATGAACAAGTCGTCGTGGAAGATTTCTCTATTGATTCCCGCAGGTACTGTCGACCGACAACGAACTTATACTTTCGTATCAGCCAATGCAGTGTTCTGTGCACGGTGATTGATGAACCAGATGGGAACAAATGCGTTCATCAGAGCTTGCCAGATCAACCATCAAGTGCGGCTCAGGCGAGGCGCGACAGCTGCCAAAAGAAAAACAGGCATACGGGGGAATTCGGTTTTGGCAACGACTGGATGGCCCGGCATCAAAACCCGAGTTCTGCGCTCGCCTCGCCATTACTGGCCTGTCCTGAATACTGGGCATAATTTACTGGTAACGGTTCCAGAACCATATTCACGTCTTCCTCTGTCATACCAGCCAGTATGTCGGAGCTGTAAAGCAGTTGAATGACTTCCCTGTCAATCGGGGCATATTCGGTGGTTTGGGAAAATCCGGCATAGAAAATACTATCCGGATAGTCGTAAGTGTCGTTGAAGAGGCCAATGGACTGCGTCAACTCTTCTCGCAATAGATGCTTCTGTTGTCGAAGTCCGAGGGTTCGAAAAATGTCAACATACATCGATCCCCGGATCAATTCATAGCTGGAGTTCCAGTAAGCCCAGACCAGACCAAAATTACTATTAATCAGTTCTTGCGCATTCTGTTCAAAGTTGTTCGCGTAATCCTCGCCTGAGCCGAAGAAAATGCGAAAATTGGCTTGACCTTCTTCTTCAACTTCCAGCAACTGAACATCCATCAGATCGTTCAACTCGCCCACCACCTTATCGAGTTCCGCCAATAATTCAGCACCAGGCTCCCCGGAGACATGGTAGTTGATGTCGTCGCGCCATTTTTTGATCACACCGTTACCGGATCCGAACTCGACTTTTAGAGCCACCTCTTTGAAGTAGGCAGGATCGGACAGGACAAGTTCGGGCGTGCAGGCGGGTTCAAACACTCCGGTCTCATGACAAGCCGTGTATTCCAGGTAGACATAGGCTTGCCCACCCTCCTCGGGATTGCGCGTGACACCGTAAACGCCATTGTCATTAAACGAAATGACATGGTACTTACCCGGTTCAGTTACGGTGTACTCAAGTGCCCCACGAACAGTATCGAAATAGTCGTAATCCCGGTGGATGTTGTATCCGCTGGCACCATCCTGCGCATCCCAGGTCAGCAGCTTACCTTTCAATGCAAGCCCGGTAACCTTTGGCAGCGTTGTTGACTGGGAATAGGTATATTCCACATAGGTATACGGCTGCCCTGCTTCGTCTGGACTGCGCGTTACGCCGTAAACCCCATAATCATTGAACGAGATGACATGGTACTTACCCGGTTCGGTTACGGTGTACTCGAGCGCCCCACGAACAGTATCGAAGTAGTCGTAATCCCGGTGAATGTTGTATCCGCTGGCACCATCCTGCGCATCCCAGGTCAGCAGGTTTCCATTCAGTTCGAGCCCGGTAACCTTGGGCAGAGTATCGGCACTGGCGTGATAACTGACGACGCAGGCAATTGTCAGGATCAGTTGAGAAATTCTGCCCATAACGTTCACCCGCAGCTCTCATAAGGAGGATCATTGTACCCTTAAAACGACACGACCCCGTCTGGCTGGCCGCAGAGCTGCAGGATTTCTGTCGCATTGAAATGCAGTCATCGTGTATTTCATGCCTGGTGAAAGTACCGGTGATGCCTGCCCTAAGCGACCGGAACGAGCTGTACCCGCCGCGCTACCGGACTCCCGGATACGACAGTATCAGCCCTTTGCCCAAACCCATGAACACGTCAACGCCACTCGTCATCAGCGGACCAGTACCTGAATTCGCTACATCCTGGGCAGGAACTCACGCCCCTTCAGACGCCCTATGCCGGGATCACCGTCGGGTAACCGGGTTATCCTGTGCCGATATGCACTGTCGGCTCTCAGGCAAACCGGATACAGGAGCAAACACCATGAATCCTCCAGAACTGGTACAACTGGCTCGGAGCATCGACCTGGACAATGATGATCAGTTCACGCTGAGACTGGAATTTGGCCTGGCTTGCATCGAACGCGTGGAGCATCTTTTGACAGATGACTCGGTGCGTAAAACCTTTGCTATTGGTAAAGCATTCACCTCAGGTGAGTGCACTGAAGGCGAGTTGCGCGACGCGGCCGTTAAAGCATCGGAATTGGCAAGGCGTCATCCCGGGTCCGGCTCCATGGATGGCGCGGGCAGCGCGGCCGTCTCAACGAGCCATGGGGTCGCGGCTGCACTGGCAGGCAGGGCCCTGGAAGCTGCAGGATACGCGGCGTATGCAAGCGTATACTCCTATGCAAGTCATGCCGTTGCCGACTTATCCGCGTACGCAACTGAACATGATTGGCAAATCCGGAAACTGAAAGCGCTGGCAAAGGACCTGAAAGTCGATACACGCACCATCACAGCGAGAACCGGGAGAGGCTCTCCCAAGTAAGTCTATCTCCCAATCAGGGCGCAATATTCTGATTGATCCGGAAAAAATTATCAGGGTCATAACGGCGCTTGGTTTCGACCAGGCGATCGTAATTGCCACCATAATTATCGCGCACCCGACCGCGGTCGTCATCATCCATGAAGTTTATATAACCCCCCGGCTCGGAATAGGGGGCTACCGCGTCAGAGTAATCTCGCACCCATTTAGTGTGGGCTTCATCA
>JABDKO010000206.1 GCA_013002165.1 Rhodothermales bacterium
GCACCTTCGGTGCGCGCCTCGAGTTATCAAATCCCGATGAATCCATCCCTGCCGGTGTGAAATGTCGTATGCAACTGGATATCAAGAGTGCGGAACTCGCCAGGTAGCAAGGATACCTGATGAAATCGCGAACCAAGGGTAGAAGACTACCAATCCACAACGAATTATTTATCGAGGTAGTGGAGCCGCGGGTAATGCTCTCCGCAGATGTGCTGGGTCTGGATGCGGGTGTGCTGGAGCGCGATCTGCGACATGATGCGGATTGGGATTTGACCGATGCGGTCAGTTGGTGGGGTTCTGAATCCAGTGATACTCTGGACAGAGATGAGGAAAGTCGCATCACAGCACCTGCAGACTCTGGTGATCTCCTATCAACGAGTCTGCAGTTGTTCGACAGTAACAGTGAATCGTCTGTTGGTCACATTCCGGAGTCCCTGAATTCCTACTTATCGGATGATAACCAGCAGACACGATATCGCGAAGTCATTTTCTTCGACACCGGGGTGGTGGACGGTGAGCAATTGCTGTCTGAACTGTTGCGCGATACCGACAGGTCGGCGACACAGGTCTATTTGATCGATTCGACCTCGGACGGAGTTGGGCAGATTACGTCTGTATTGAACACTCATCAGAATCTGGATGCGGTACACATCATCTCACATGGGAGCGCAGGACAGATTCAGCTTGGTAGCGGCACGTTGTCGACACACAGTGTAGAAAGCTATACGGAGCAATTACAGGATTGGGGAAGTTCTCTGGCTGATTCCGGGGACATTCTGATCTACGGTTGCAACCTCGCTGTCGATGCTGAGGGGCGGTCTCTGGTCGATGTAATCAGTGGGTTGACTGCTGCCGATGTCGCTGCGTCAGTCGACCAGACAGGTAATGCTGAACAGGGAGGGGACTGGGAGCTGGAGTATCGGAAGGGTTCCGTGGAGACGGCTGCCTACACATCATCCGGATCAGAGGGCTGGACGGGGATGCTCGCAATCAATGTCACGACGATTGCTCCGCTGACGGAAAATACAGTCGAAGACACAGACCTTGTTTTCTCGGTCGCAGGTGGCAACGCGGTTACTGTCGACGATGACACCACTGGCGATCCAGTTCTGCGCACGACACTGACAGTCACCAACGGAGTACTCACGCTTGCCTCGACCGTCGGTCTGACAACAGTGACCGGAGACGGTACGGATACCGTTGTGGTCATCGGCCTTGAAAGTGCCATTAATTCGGCTTTGGATGGACTGACGTACTCACCGAGCACAGGTTACGACGGGGCGGCGACTCTGCAGGTGACAGCCGACTTACAGGCTAATCTGCTGGGGTACTATCAATTTGACCAAGCGAATCCACTGGGGCAAGATTCCAGTCCTGGCGGCGGCAACGACGGAACACCCTCGGGTCCTGGGGCTGCTCCCGATCCCTCTGCCATTTTTAACGCGACCCGCAACAGTGACGTGCTGGTACTGGACGGAGTCGATGACAACACACAGATCGTGGGTCGATTCGGCACACCGACAGACGTGACCCTGGCCGCCTGGGTGAATGTCCAAGCCGTCAACAATCAGGAACTCGTTTCGCTCGGTGGCAGTATTGCAATACGATTGAATGACACCGGCAACGGCACCGGCGTCACCGGATTTTACCATGATGGTTTTAACTGGAATCACACCAACTCGATGCAATTCATCGGTGGTGACGGTTGGCACCATGTCGCATTCACATTCGACGACGCCAGTAATTCGCAAGTGATCTATATCGATGGCGTGGCCCTTGGTACCACCAGCCATTCGGGATCGATCAACTGGGCCCACCAGCTAAACTCAAGTATTGGCAGCCACGCTAACAACAGCAGCTTTCCGCTCAACGGTATGCTCGACGAGGCACGCATTTATGATCGTGCCCTCAGTGACGGCGAGATTCAGGCATTGGCGAGCGACCAATACAGCGAAACTGAAGTCGTATCAATTACTGTATCAGCTGCGAACTCGGAAGAAGTACTGGCCACCAACAACACGTTGGTGTTGAATGAAGGAGTGTCGGCAACTATTGACGAGTTGCTCCTGGAAACGTCTGATGTTGTGCAGTCGCCAGTTCAATTAGTGTTTTTCTTTAATAAAGTACGCGTTTACGTCG
>JABDKO010000217.1 GCA_013002165.1 Rhodothermales bacterium
GTTTGCAGGTCCTTGAGAGTCTTACCAAGCTTTCTGTACGCAGCTGCATTGTCTATGGCAATAGCTGCGTAAGCTGCCAGTGTCCGCAGAACGCTAACGTCGTAATCGCTGTAGGCATCTTTCTGGAAACTCTGTGTAGTGATTACGCCTACTGCCTTGTCCTGATGAATCAGTGGCAGGTAGATGATCGAAGAGGCGGCATCCCCGGCTATCGGTGTTTTCGTCGCGGGAAGATATTTTTCGTATTCCGTTTCATAGTCTCCGACGACGAACTCCTTACGGTTCTTGAAACACCAGACGGCCGGCCGACTCGGATCGTCGAGGGAATTCGAAAACCATGGCAGTGTTTGACCTTTCTCCTTGGTCGCCGGGAAGTCAATCCGATTGTGTTCCTCATCGTAGATACCGATTCCGAAGACTGCGGCATCCGTCATCGCATTTACCTGCTCATACACAGTGTCGATGATTTCACGAGTTGAGAGAGTTGAAGTAATTGCACGACCCATTTCGCTAAGGCGTTCTGCATCCTCTCTCCTCTGATTTTCGGACTGCGCCCGGAGTTCGACTTCGCGGAGCTGTGATCTTTCCATCTCCTTGATTCTCAGTCTACGTCGTTGGAAACGATCAACTGCGAAAATCCCGAGACCGAGGACGATAGCATACAGCCCGTATGCCCACCATGTAAACCACCAGGGAGGGGTGATTGTCAGTCCGATCGAAATGCCTTCTTCATTCCACACGTCGTCTGCGTTTGCAGCCTTGACGCGGAAAGTATAGTCACCGTGCGGCAGGTTGGTGTATGTCGCAGAACGCTGCTGACCGGAATAAATCCAGTCCGGATCGTGTCCTTCCAACATATACGCATACGTGTTTTTCTCAGGGTTCGCATAGTGAAGAGCGACGAAATTGAACGTGACCTCATCCTGATCATGAACGAGCGTAATGCTTTCTGTCTCGGCGAGCGGTCTTGTTAAGACGGAACTCGCACCAACATCTATGGACTTGTTGTGGATCTTGAAGTCAGTAAGAGCAATCTGGGGTGCGGTCTCACTAATTCGGAGTTTCTCAGGAGAGAACGCAGTAACGCCGTCAACACTGCCAAGATAAAGTACACCGCCCGAACCCTTGAAAAATCCCCCGTAGTTGTATTCAAGAGACATCAGGCCGTCATCAAGACCGTAGTTGCGAAAAGTCTCAGTCTCTGGATCAAAATTGGATATACCGTGGCTTCCGCCCATCCATAGTGTCCCCGCATCGTCGGCCAGAATTCCGTACTGCGAATCTCCAGACAGTCCATCATCCTCTGTGTACCGGGTTACAATCCCGGTTTTGGTATCGAGTCGGTTTAATCCGCTGGTGTCGCCCACGAGCCAAACAACCCCAGGCTCCTGAGGGCGTTCAACAATACCCTGCAGCCCGTTAGTACCGATAGTCGTACTGTCTGTAACGTCATATGAAGAAACGAGCCGTACGGAGTCTCCGTCTATTTCAAAGACACCACTCGATGTAGCTGCGAAGACGGATCCATTCACACCGGCCTCCAGCTTAAACACAGTGGGTTCAGCCTCGACGGAATCAGTCGCAAGTGATATGTGCCGGAACGTATCCGTCCGTGTATCCAGAATACGTATACCCGCGAAGCCAAGCCATAAAAGATCTGGATCATCGGGGTCGTTAACGACAGTCATGCCACGCAGTCGTTCTGCCTCTCCAGATGCCGATGTCCACATGAACTTCTCGGTTTTTCCGGTCTGACGGTTAAATCTGACAAATCCGCCGCGACCTCCTATGTAGAACCTTTCGCGTGTGTCTTCAGCAAACGCATACAAAGATCCGCCCGGTATCGATGTTGGATCTTCCCGATCAGGCCTGTAGCGGATTACCTTTCCAGACTGGCCGTCAAATCGTGTAAGATAATCTCCAGCAGCTCCGGTATCCGTGCTGACCCAGATCGACCCCTCGCTATCTTCGGACAAGCCCCACACAATTCCGGGAGCCAGGCTCTGATCATCTTCAGGGTCGTTCCTCAGATGTACAAAATTGACCGCCCCCGGATTGAATCTGTTGATCCCGGCATTGGCTGTCCCTACCCAGATTGATCCCGAATTGTCTGTCAAGAGCGAGGTCGCTTGATTGTCGGACAAACTGTTCGGGTCGGCGGGGTCGTTTCGATAAGATGTGAATCTTCCCGACGAAATTTCAAAACGGGCAAGTCCGGTTGACGGACCGGCCAGCCACAGCACATCACTTGAGCCGGGATCCGGCATGACCTGATGGAAGAAGTTTTCGGAGTTGAGGGTTTCATCCTCAACAACCTGAAAAAGCTCATGCTCGTACGTATCGAGATCGAGTCTTATGAGGCCTTTACCTGAGGCAAACCAGCCGATACCCGGATCGTTGGGTGGAAAGTAGCCATGTAAGATGTTGACACTCCATCCGTATCCGGCGCGCATGTCGGGATTAAACAATATGCGGGCAATCTCATCTGTCTCAATGTCAATGCGGCTGAGACCATTTGATGTGCTGACCCATAGGTCGCCTTCGGGGCCTTCTGTCATCCAGAAAACAAACCTGCCTGACAGAGTTGCCGAGTCGTCGTGTACATGGTCAAACCGCACGAATTTCCCAGGTCGATCATACGGAATTTTGTTGAGTCCACCGCCGAGGGTGCCTGCCCACAGATTTCCACGACTGTCTTCGTAGGGAAAGAAGACCCGATCAGATGAGATCGAAGTAGAGTCATCCGGATCATGTCGATAGTGCGTGAACGTCCCGGATGCGCGATCCAGTCGGTTGAGGCCACCGTTTTCAGTTGCGACCCATATGTCCCCATTGCTGGCTTCCGACACCCCCCAGACCCATGAGCCGGAAAGCGATGTCGTGTCAAACGGAATCGCTTTATAGACTTTGAAATCTATTCCATCATATCGGTGAAGACCGCCCTGCGTACCGATCCAGATGAAGCCCTGTCGATCCTGCATTATGGTGTTCGCCGACACCTGCTCCAGGCCTTGCTCCTGGGCAATCTGCTCGAACCGCAGAGTTGGTGCCTCATTGGCCAGCGGCGAGGGTAGCGCCGGGTTCTCCTGAGCATGAAGAGTTCCCGTCGACACTACTACTGCGCACGCAAGTAACGCGAACGCAGACGTCAGCCGGTACCGAAAGTTGTTGGCTACCATAAGTCAGGAATAGGATCGAGCGGAATATCGACAGGTCAAGATACTCGGCAGCGAAAGTCCAGATCTGAAACCTGGCTGTTCTTATCACCTCGATACCAGTGTATCAGCGATGATAATAAAGAACATTTGAGCACCGTGCAATGAGTATTGGAGACTTGCACATCGTGTCATTCACATTGTTGCTATCAATGGCATCTCAGATTACCTTGTCGGAGATCAACTCTCGACAGTAACTCACACCGCGAATGCCCGAAACCATCCTTGTTGTAGACGACGAAGCCGACCTCGAGCTACTGGTGCGCCACAAATTCAGGCAGCAGATTCGAGAAAAAGAGTATGATTTCCGCTTCGCCGCGGACGGTGTAGAGGCCCTTGATGTCCTGGGAAATCACCCAGAGATAGCCCTTGTCGTTACTGACATTAATATGCCGCGAATGGATGGCCTGACACTGCTGACGGAACTGGGTAAATCTGACCGAATCCTGCGCACTATTGTTGTGTCAGCCTACAGTGACCTGGGCAATATTCGTACTGCCATGAATCGGGGAGCATTCGACTTTGTTACGAAACCCATCGACTTCGACGATCTGAAGACGACAATAAATAAATCGATGCTCGAGTATCGGTCTGCAAAGTCGGCCGCCGAAGCTGATCTGCGGCTGTCTTCGATTCAAAAAGAACTCGACATCGCAAAACGGATCCAGGAGGCAGCGCTCCCATCTGATTTCCCCGAACGTGACGACATTTCCCTTTCTGCCCTGATGATACCGGCCCGTGAAGTGGGAGGGGACTTCTACGATTTTTTTGAGATCGACGAGCACCGGATGGGCCTCGTAATGGGTGACGTGTCCGGTAAGGGAGTCTCGGCCGCCATGTTTATGACGGTGACACGAATGACACTAAAGACCCTCGCGCGAACGGGGGCGGCTCCCGACGTATGCATACGCGACCTGAACAGACTTCTTCATCCGGAGACACTGCCGGAGATGTTTGTAACTGTCTTTTATGGCATTCTAGATCTTCGATCAGGCGAACTGCGGTACTGCAACGCAGGCCACAACCCGCCCATGATGATATCGCCAGATCATGATGTCAAGGAGGTCGAGAAAATAGGCGGCGTCGCCGTCTGCCTCGTACGTGATTTTGATTACAAGGTCGGAACCGCGCACCTTTCGAAGGGAAGTACACTCGTCCTTTTTACAGACGGTGTAACCGAGGCCAAGAATCACGATGGCGAACTTTTTTCAGACGAACGATTCATCGATATTCTGGGTAAGGTTGACAACACGGCGGCACCGCAAACAATCAGACAGGTTGTCCGAGAGGTCTCTGAGTTTGCTGAAGCAGCTGAACAATCCGATGATATCACGATTATGGCTGTTCGATTCGAATAGCCGGCCGCGATCGAGTAACTCGACTTTAGCGCGCGCTTGAATCGCTTATCTCACCCCGGTACTTTTATTTTGCGACCGAACAAGCACCAGATTACCGTTGACGTCACCGATTCGCTGCTTGACGCAAACGAGCATGTGAGCAACGTCGAGTACATCCGCCTGATGCAGGACATTGCAGTGGCGCACAGCGATTCGGTAGGCTGCACGCGTGTTACAAAAGAACTCAACTGCACCTGGTTCGTCCGCTCCCATACCATTGAGTACAAGCGACCCGCTGCGCTCGGAGATACCATTGTAGTGACAACATGGATTGACGGCACTGATCTTCTCCGCTCGACGCGCAAGTATACTTTTGAAAGTGGAGATGACAAGACGGTGTTTGCAACCGCCGAAACCGTATGGATTCTGGTTGATGTCTCGTCAGGTCGCCCGCGAAGAATTCCCGCTGACCTGATCGAATTGTTCCGGGAGGAATCGGTTGACTGATTCTGGTCGTAACGAAGTGACGGTCGCACAATCTCAAGATCATTAGCCCTAACGAATTGAACCGGAGAACTTGCGATGGAATTAACACAGTCAGTCGACAGCTGGGAATCCTTGCATGCAGCCGACGATGAACGTCTCAAGGATGCACGCCTGCAACTTCACCATGCAGCACAGATTCCCGCATCGTTTGCCGCAACAGTTTTCCCTCACGTTGCTGACTACAGTCACACAGCACTCGTCTGGGATGAGGCGAATCGAGCGCTAACAGTGAATCCGCAATTCGAGTCCCGAGTAAGGCCTGGACTCAGGATGTCGGATATCTCGCTGATAGCAACGAATGAAGATGGCGAAATTGTTGACTCATTCGGGCTGAGAGGAAAAACGCTGGATGACGGTGTCCGCTGGCTCCACGACATTGTTAGTCAGTACCATTACGACCCCGACCAAATGCGGTCACTCGAGCACGAGATGCCAGATCACGACATCGCTGGCGGCGAACCCGTGGATGCAGCGGAAGAGGAACTTGAACTTCTCGCAACATGGTATTCCAATGCAAACGGCATTCTTCAGGAAGCAAAGCGTTCTCTTGACAACGCATCGCCGGTTTATTGTTGGCCACACCATTTTGACATTGCTACGCTTGTCAAGATCGATGATACCGGGGATCACGACGATAGATCGGTCGGATTAGGTCTTTCTCCCGGTGACACCTACGAGGTGCAGCCGTACTGGTACGCTATGCCCTGGCCCGTTCCTGACAGAGAAAAGCTGCCCGAGTTCGAACCCCCGGGCGAATGGTACACGGATGGCTGGACCGGCGCCGTGCTGAAATCAAACTCGATAGTTTCCCTGGACCGCGCAGAACAGCACAAGGCAGTTGCAGCGTTCCTGGCGTATGGATGGGAAGCAGCGCACAAGCTGCTAACGGAATAAGAGATACGAGATAGGAGATAGGAGATACGGGATTGTAGATAACCCAATAATAATTATTTTCCCTCATCCCTCATCCCTCATCCCTCATCCCTGACC
>JABDKO010000218.1 GCA_013002165.1 Rhodothermales bacterium
CGATGTCGACAACACCGCCACGCAGTTGGTGTACACGGTCACCGCCGTACCGGGCAATGGCGTGATCAAGCTCAGTGGCACCGGCCTGGTCCTAAACGATACGTTCACCCAGGATGACATCAACAACAGCCGCATCACCTACGACCACGACGGGTCAGAGACGACGAGCGATGGCTTTGACTTCAGTGTCGATGACGGGGCGGATACTGCCACGACAGGCACCTTCAGCATCACGGTTACCGCTCAGAATGATGAGCAGGTACTGGTCACCAATACCGGCACGACGGTGAATGAGGGCAGTACTGGATCAATCATCAGCGCTTCGATGCTCGATACCACCGATCCCGACAACACCGCTACCCAGTTGGTGTACACAGTCACCGCCGTACCGGGCAATGGTGTCATCAAGCTCAGTGGCACCGCCCTGGTGCTGAACGATACGTTCACGCAGGATGATATCGACAACAGCCGCATTACCTACGATCACGACGGCTCCGAGACCACCAGTGACGGCTTCGACTTCAGTGTCGATGATGGCACAGGAAACGCCAGCACCGGTACTTTTAACATCATGGTCACCGCCCAGAATGATTCTCCTGCGCTGTTGAATCCCATTGTCAACCAAAACATAACCGAGGGCATTGCGTTCAGTTTCCAGATTCCTGAGAACACCTTTGTCGACATCGACGCCGGTGACATCCTGACGTACTCGGCGATGCAGGTTGAGGGAGGCGAACTTCCAACCTGGTTGACTTTTGAACCAGTCACTCGAACTTTCTCTGGAACACCTCCTGATGCGGATACAGACTCAATTGCTATTCGCGTATTTGCCGTAGACAGCGGCCAGGCCAGTGTCGACGGCGAATTCACGCTATACATTGCCCCAACCAGCGAGAGTCCGGTACTGAGTGAAAACCGGATCACATTGGAATCGGGAGATACCGTTACCCTAACAAGCGAGATGCTGGTGTACAGCGCTGTTGATACCAATGTTGAAGATCTGAAATTTGAAGTGTCTGATATCAGCGGCGGGCGGTTTGAACTGATTACAGAATCGGGCATACCCATTTCAGGTTTCACCCAGGTCCAGTTGGAAGCAGGCCATGTAGTATTTGTTGATGATGGTGACGATATCGCACCGTCCTACAGCATTTCCGTAAACGATGGGCATGCGATCCACGCACCGGTTATCGCCAATGTTTCGTTCGCAGTTGCGCCTCCCCTGGAAGCGGCGAGTGCACCAGTGACAAACAGCGATTCCCAGCCTGTCGAAACATTGCTGTCCAACAGCAATGCTGTTTCCGGGATCTCAACTCAGGAGGTGACGTTGAGCCTTAATCAAGTATCGCGATCCATATTGCCATTAACTGTAATCAGCCAGATTGTAGGCGGTACCTCTCAACCAGAGGCTCTGGAGAATACTGACACTGTGAGCGACGTCCAGACTCCAGAAGAGGAACCGCAGACTGACAGTGGCATTGTCGTACGCGAAAACCCGATGCGGAAAGTCAGTTTGTCAGGTACAGCACAAGGGAGCGCCGCAGATTACATGAATCTGCAGTCATTACTGGGGCAGCTGATGCCCGGTGTCAATGCAGCCAATTCAATAGCCTCGATATTTTCGCTGGACCCGCTGAGCCAGGAGATCTGGACACTGTTGGCTTCGAGCGATTTCAAGGAAAGCCTTGATGAGTCGAACAGTGACAATGATAGCGCACAATTCGTTCGGAAAGCCGTTGTAGGTTCAAGTGTCGCGGTGACCACGGGTCTGTCAGTTGGATACGTTGCCTGGATGGTGCGTGGCGGCGTTCTGTTGAGTTCAGTTCTATCCTCGTTACCTGCATGGCAGTTCATCGATCCCCTGCCAGTATTAAATTATAGCGACGATGAAGAAAACGATGGTGATCGGGATGATTCGCTTGAAGACATCATTGCTGATCATTCGGCGGCTGATACGAATGCCGAATCAAGTGATCCGGAAAACTCCGAAGTTCCAATGCATGTGTCAGGACGAAAGGATACACGTCAATGAAAATCAACGCACGGACACGTATTGTTTGTGGACAAGTTGGATTGCTGATCAGCACTCTTCTGGGCGCCAGCTTTTTTGGAATATTGCCTGATCCACGTTCCAGTATAATAGAGGGGCGTACCGCACTCGCTGAAGCGTTAGCTGCAAACAGCTCTGCCTTGATCACACAGTATGATCTGCGACGGGTGGAAGCTGATTTGCAATTTGTGGTAGAACGCAATGAAGACCTGCTTTCCGCCGGTCTGCGTAACAATGAAGGCCAGTTGATTGCTAATGTAGGACCACACAAAGACTCCTGGAAGCTGGTTGACAGTGACTATTCCACCGACAGTCAGATCAAGGTTCCCATATGGGCAGGCACTACCCCCTGGGGATCTGTCGAACTGCGTTTCAAACCCCTCAAACGGGAGGATTGGCTGGGTGTAATAGCCGATCCCTTGATAATTAACATCCTGTTTATCTGTTCTTGCTGTGCAATAGGTTTCTATTTTTATCTCGGCAAAATGCTCAAGAATCTTGATCCTTCGCAGGCGATTCCAGGGCGTGTGCGTTCCGCCCTCGATACCATGGCAGAAGGGTTGGTCGTACTTGATGGTAAAGAGCAGATTGCACTGGCCAATAGCGCGTTCGAGAAGCTTATTGATAGGTCACCCGATGAACTGCTGGGTGCTGATATAGGTAAGTTTCCCTGGAGTGATGCGCAGGGCTGCAGCTTACTACCGGAACAACGTCCGTGGCGACGCGCACTGAAATCAGGCATTGCAGAGATCAATCAACGGATTCGACTGACGCTCTCAGACGACTCGCACCTGACCTTCATGATCAATTGTTCTCCGGTGCTTGGCAGCGGTGGTGGTGCTAATGTAGGCGTGCTGATCAGCTTTGATGATGTAACCAAACTGGAAGCGCAGGAGATCGAGCTGATCAGATCGAAGCAGCAGGCGGAAACCGCGAACCAGGCTAAAAGCGTATTTCTGGCAAACATGAGTCACGAAATTCGTACACCCATGAATGCGATTCTGGGGTTTACCGAACTGCTTAGACGTGGACAATCCAAAGACTCGGCAGAGAGCAAACAACATCTGGAAACCGTCTATTCCAGCGGAAAGCATCTGCTGAACCTGATCAACGATATTCTTGACCTGTCCAAAGTCGAATCTGGAAAATATGAGCTGGAACAAGTAAATTGCGATCCTTATTCAGTGATACAGGAAGTCGTTCGGGTGTTGCAGGT
>JABDKO010000232.1 GCA_013002165.1 Rhodothermales bacterium
GAAGTGAGCCTTTGACCGCGAACGAAGTGAGCCCTGACGGCGAACAGAGTGAGCCTTTGACCGCGAACGAAGTGAGCCTTTGACCGCGAACGAAGTGAGCCCTGACCGCGAACAAAGTGAGCCCTGACCGCGAACAAAGTGAGCCCTGACCGCGAACGAAGTGAGCCTTTGACCGCGAACGAAGTGAGCCCGACCCTTACCCGTACCGGCCTTCGATATAGTCGGCGGTCTCCTTCATTTCCGGCGTAACGAACATTTTTTCTGTCGCTGTGTGCTCCATCATCTTGCCGAGTAGCATGAACGCGCACTCGTCACTTGCGCGACGAGCCTGCGCCATGTTGTGCGTGACGATAAGAATTGTATACTCGCCTCTCAATTCCCACAGCAACTCTTCGACCGCCTCTGTTGCCTTCGGGTCCAGTGCAGAGCACGGTTCATCCATAAGGATAACGGCCGGCTTCACGGGCAGGAGTCTGGCGATACACAACTTCTGTTGCTCCTCGAGGGACAATCTGATCGCATCATGGTCCAGTCGATCTTTCACCTGGTCCCATAGCAGGACCTCACGCAAAGCCCCCTCGACTATTCCGTCCTGGTCGGCTTTCGACATCTTCTTCGATTCGGGCATGTGAAGTCTGTGCCCGAATAGAATGTTGTTCCGAATCGAAATCGGCAGTGGATTTGGACGCTGAAAAACCATGCCCACCTGCTTCCGAAGCTGAGCGATCTCGACATCATCATCGAGAATATCCTTACCGAGGACATCAATACTTCCAGTCGTACGTACGTAGCCAAGTCGTTCCGTAATCCGGTTGATGCTCCTGAGAAGCGTTGACTTGCCACAGCCTGATGGTCCAATCAAAGCAGTTATGATTCCCTGCTTGACCTGAAAATTAACATCGAAAACAGCCTGAAACGTGCCGTACCACAAATTGAAACCGCGGGTTTCAATTGCAAGCACTCCATTCCCAGTGTCGGGATCGGCGTTTTGCATTTCAGTAGCGCTATTTTCAGTTGGTAGCATTATCCGAATCTCCCCTCAATGTAATCTTTGGTTCGCTGGTTCTGCACGTTTCCTGAAAAGAGCTCGTCCGTCTCTCCAATCTCTACGCACTCGCCGTTCAGGAAAAATGCCGTACGATCCGCAAGACGCTGCGCCTGCTGCACCAGGTTGGTTACAAGGATGATCGCGACTTCTTTCTTCAATTCCTTGAGCACGTCTTCGATGCGCATCGTTGTAACCGGATCTACAGCAATCGAAAACTCATCCAGCATGAGCATATCCGGATCCTGGCTCAATGCGCGTGCGATGGTCAGCCGTTGTTGCTGACCGCCGGATAACAAACTACCCAGGGCGTCCAGTCGATCCTTCACTTCGTCCCACAGGGCGGCGCGAGTCAGACATCTTTCAACGATGACGTCAAGGTCAGCCTTTTTCTTTGTACCGTAAAGTCGCGGGGCAAGTGCTACGTTATCGTAGACAGTCAGCGGAAGTCCAACCGGTAATGGAAATACGACGCCAATTCTGCTGCGAAGCGCGAAAAGATTACGCCACTTCTGGACGTCCTTACCCAGAAACTTGATGCTGCCAGATACTTCCATACCGGACTCAAACTGATCCATCCGGTTGATGGCTTTCAGAAAAGAAGTCTTGCCACTGTTTGCGGGACCGATGATTCCGAAGATCTCGTTATCACGGATATTCAGATTAACCCCGCCAAGGGCTTTCTTTCCATTGTAGCCGATGGACAGGTCGTTGACCTCGAGGATATTTTGCATCGGACCTTCCATTACCACTTCTTCTTACCACGCAGATAGGTTCTAAACCCGATTGAAACCGCGTTCAAAATCAGGACGATTGCAATCAGCAGCAGAGCAACACCGTACGGAAGTGCGTCTGGCACGTTCGGTACCTGAGTCGAAACGACAAAAAGGTGAAGCGATAATGCCATGGTTTGGTCGAATACAGACTCGGGTAGAAACGGCAGGAAGAAAGCAGCTCCTGTAAACATTATCGGAGCCGTTTCGCCAGCGGTTCTGGACACTTCGAGGATGACACCGGTGAGGATACCACTGACAGCATTCGGCAACACAATTTTCCTAATTGTTTGCCAGCGTGTGGCGCCCATGCTCCAGCATGCTTCACGGAATGCGTGTGGCACTGCCTGCAGGGACTCTTTCGTGGCTACGATTACGACGGGTAGGGTCATGATCGCAAGTGTCAGACCGGCCGCAAGGATACTGGTACCGAATTTGAAGAACAGGACGAACGCCCCCACTCCAAAAAGCGCATGCACAATGGACGGCACACCTGCGAGGTTAATAATCGCCAGGTTGATGGTCCTGGTCATCCAGTTGTCCCGTGCGTACTCGCTGAGATAAATTGCGGCAGCAATTCCCAGTGGAACTGACGCAAGAAGTGCGACTGTGACAAGCAGGATGGTACCGAGAAGGGCTGGGAAGATTCCTCCAGCCGTCATGCCGGAACGGGGGAACTCGAACAGAAATTCGGCTGAGATGATCGGGCCGCCGCGAATTATCAGCAGCGCCAGAATAATCAGCACCGGGAGGATGAGAAGCAACGTCATCGACAGGAAGAGATTCCTCCACCTGTTCTGGACCTTTTTATTCTTCTCGTTTATCGCCGTTGTGTTAAACATCTATCGTCCCTCTACTTCTTCCGAATCCCGCGCACAACAAGGTCCGCCGTCAAATTGATGATAAAGGTGATGATGAAGAGAAAGATACCCAGCGTAAACAGGGCGCCGTAGTGATCAGAGCCTACCGCCGTTTCACCAAGCTCCGCTGCAATTGTGGCCGTCAGGGCACGCACTGAATCGAATACGCTGTCCGGTATGTTGATGGCGTGACCGCTCGCCATGAGTACAGCCATGGTCTCTCCGAA
>JABDKO010000253.1 GCA_013002165.1 Rhodothermales bacterium
TGCGTCGTTGAATTCGTCCGACATAACTCACGTGATAACTGTCAGCTGCACTGGTTTTTTTGCACCGGGTTTGGATATCGAACTGTGCGGACGCCTGGGCCTGTCTCCTCACGTAGAGCGGGTACACATAGGGTTCATGGGATGCTATGCAGCCTTCAATGCGCTGAAGACAGCACATGCCTTCTGCCAGGCGAACCCGGGTGCAGTAGTCCTCGTCGTGTGCGTTGAACTCTGCACGCTGCATTTTCAGGTATCAGACACAATGGAAAAAGCAGTAATAAACTCGCTGTTTTCCGATGGTGCCGCTGCAGTGATTCTTCGTTCCAAAAGCCGGTCGGAAGCCGGTGGGCAACTTACCTACAGAACTGGACTCTGTGCGCTCGATGATGAGAGCCGGGACCATATGACATGGGAAGTTGGAGACATCGGATTCAATATGGGTCTGTCGCGACGGGTACCTGAAGTGATTTCGTCAATGCTTCCTGACTATATCGATGCGTTGCTCTGCAAGGCGGGCAAAGACGTGAGTGATGTCTCCTTCTGGGCGATTCATCCGGGAGGAAGGGCAGTAGTCGAAAAGGCAGTAGAGGTTCTTGATCTTGCTCCCGAAGACACGTTCGATTCTACGGAAGTTCTGCGTCAGTTTGGCAACATGAGCTCGCCGACAATTCTGTTTATCCTGTCCCGTTTCGTACAACGGAATCGTAGTCTGGTTGGCGCGGGCAAGGCTGGTGTGGGTAACGGAGTAGCAATGGCCTTTGGCCCCGGTCTTACAATTGAAGGTTGCTTTATCGAACAGGTAGCGTAGCCGCAAGGTCCTCGATTGCAGCTGCAAGACTGTGCCAGGAGTATCGTTCTTTTTCCCGGTGAACAGCTGCTTCCATCTGCGACTGGTTATCGTCTTCGAAAAAGCGGATAACCGACCTGGACAGAGACTTCGCATCATCAACGGGAACCACAAAGCCAGTTATCCCATCCTGTACCATCTCGGGTAGCCCTCCGGTGTCGGTAACTATGCAGGCCCGGTCAAAATGCATCGCTATTTGTACGACTCCGCTCTGCGTTGCCGAGCGGTACGGCAGGACAACGGTGTCCGCAGCGCAAAAGTATGTGGCAACTTCGTCATCCGGTACAAATCTGTTGATGATTGTTACGTGGTCAGTCATTCCCAGTGATTGGACCAGGTCCAGATATGGTCGCTCATCGTCGTAAAACTCCCCGACAACAAACAGATGTGCTGGAGCGTTTGCGTTGATCTCGGGAAGTGCATGCAGCAGGATATCGAGTCCTTTGTAATTCCTGATCAGGCCAAAAAATAGCAATACATTTTGCTCTCCCAGATTCAGTTCTTGACGAGCCATCTCTCTGGGAACGGGCTCTCCGTAAACGTCATACACGGGGTGATGCGTTAGCCTGTACTGCGCATCTGGAAGTAACTGCTGCAAGTCTTTGCCCACCGTCGACGACAGTACGATGAATCCATCTGCCTTATTCAACGCAAAGCGTGTAAAAACTTTGTCGCCGGGACGGGTCTCATGAGGAGTTACGTTGTGGCAAATACAGATTACCGGAGCCGAGCAGTGTTTCTTTACGTACTTCACGATCGTTCCAAATGCCGGTCCGGTGAAGGGCATCCAGAAATTGATGATCACAAGGTCTGGCTCGAACGCTACAATTTTACGGCCTGTCGCGTACCATGACAGCGGATTTACCGTGTCGATAGATCTGCTTGTGTTTTCGGGTACCGCGTTCACCCCTTCCTTAAGTTGAGACTTTCCGGGAAACAGTACGCCCGGATACTGCCGCGAAAATGTAAAGATGTGAACTTCGTGATCTCCACTTCGCAGCTCGGCAGCAAGCGCGTCGGTGAACTGTGCAATTCCACCTCGGTAGGGGTTCGCTGCGGAGACGACGGCAATCCGCATTATCGGCTCGGGATTGTTGACTTGTTTTTCATTCGTTAATGTCAATGGACCAGGCGTCGACAACCGCAAGGATGATCACGTTTGCCGGCATTTCTACGTCGCCGTAGATTTGCTTCACTGCAGCACCCTCCCTTGCAACAAGAACGTAGTCGCCAATCCCGGCGTCAAGGCCCCGGTCAAGCGCAAGCATGTCGGGTTCGTCATTTGTTTCTCCATCCTTGTCGACCGGCTGTACCACGAGCAGCTTGGAGGCAACAAAACGTGCATCCTTGTGACTCGATGTAACAGTTCCTGTGACCTTGCAAAGAAACATACTTATCCGATCAGATGCTTCAATTCTTCCACGCGCCGAACGATAGTCTCACGATCCATAGCACGATACTTTGATGGAAGAAGCGCTTTACTTGTGCACTCAAGGACTGCATTCAACGTTTGTAGTTCAACCTCAAGGGGATACGTTGGCGGGATAAAATCTTCCACGACCGCTTCCAGAATTTCGCCCGTGACCTTTCCGCCGTTTGAACTTGCCGCGGCGAACTTCGCGCGAGTAAGCAATGCTTCCATGTCTGCACCGGAGAATGTGTACTCACCATTCAGGAGCGATTCCGGAATCTTTTCAGATGCAATTTTTACGCCCGTCTTTTTCAACATAACATTGAGTAACTCCTCACGTTCGTCGCGGGTCGATGGATAGAAGAGGGCCAGATGTTCCTCGGCGCGTCCCTGGCGTTTCAAGTCAATCGGCATCAGGTCCGGCCGTGCGGTGACGAGGAAAAAGATGATGCGACCGCGGTGGCTTGTATCGCTCATGAATGATGCAATCTGTCCGAACACACGACTGGATACGCCAGAGTCGCCCTGTGCATCCCGGTCTCCAAGTGCAGCATCTGCCTCGTCAATCATCACGGCTACCGGTGTCATAGCTTCGAGCAGATTCAGAATCTTTTCGAGATTACCTTCGGTAACGCCCTGCCACTGCGAGCGGAAGTTCTTGAGTTTGACCATGGGGATGCCAATCTCTCCTGCGAAGCACGTGATGGTAAACGTTTTGCCGGTTCCCACCGGACCGCTAACCAGATACCCCATCGGCATGACGTCCGGTCTGCCATTCTTCAAGGCTTTTGATGCACCGCGCAGATGTTCGATCGCATGTTTGTGGCCGGCAACAAGATCGAGAGTGTAATCTGTTTCGATGAACTCGAGCAGACCGTACGCCTCCGCCTCGATGAACGATTTCTTGAGATCCGACAGGACCTCATATGTAAGATGGGTTCGGTTTTCAACGACGTCTGCAAGAATCGACCGCAACTGGATGTAACCCAGCCCGGCAGTATTCTGAGCCAGGGCGTTGGGAGTCACGTCAGACTTCTCGTTGTACTTTTCCTCGTTCTTGTTGACAAAATTTTCAACATACCTCTTACGCTCTGCCTCGTCCGGCAGCATGATCTGGATTTCCGCCGTGTAGGGAGATTGCACAAGTTGCTGACTCAGGTCTGTCAAGTTCTCAGCTACCAGCACGACCGTGAAGTCGGAGTCCAGAAATAGCGGGTCGTGTGCCCACTTCTGAAGAAATACGAGTGCATTCCGGTCTTCAGCCGAGTACATAGAAGCCTCGGCCATAGGAACAATAGTCTCGGCGTAATCGATCACGCATGCGATCCGTTTGCCATCGGCAATACGTAGTCGAAAATAGTTCTGCAGGACAGAGAATACGCGGACCGGATCCTTGGGAAGTTTCTTTACATACTCGGTTCCGAAGATAGTGTCGTATCCACTCAGTGCCCGGTTGAAATCTTTCTTTGAGTCTGAGTCGATGAAGTGTATGCCACTGGACCGATCATAAAAGATGACGATGTCGCGAGCTGCAAAAAGATCGTTTGCCAGAAAATCACGAAGAGGCTCGTAGATACTCTTGCCTTTATCGTCCTCAGTAGGGACCAGGTCCCTCACGTTACCGTGCAGAATGAACTGGGTTACTGTTTTGGTGAAGTACTTTCGTGCAAAATCCCGGGCCCATGACGGATAGTGCTGTGTGTATTGCTCGATTTCCTGTTCGACCGGCTGGGTGATCTCAACAGTCTTGTCAGGTTTCGGGGCTTTCTCTTCCGGTTTAGCTACTTTTTCTTCCATCAATACCGACATTTACGGGACAATTATTTCGCCAGAGTGCCGTTACCGGCCTGGTGAAACTACAACAAAAGAGGATACGCAAAAAGCGACGATTGCGTTCTGGCAAGCCTGCACTTTTTAGTTCAAGCGGCCTGGATCGCAAAGGTGTAGGTCAGCTTGACGAGAACTGTACCTTCGCTGGAGAAAGGCAGCATTGGAGTAAGGCATCTCCGATCTGTCGTGTTGAAACCTGAATTAAAGACAACGTAGATATCGGTGCCCTCACGCGGATTATATCGCAGCCTCAGATTTGCGAGACCTGCAACCCTTTACGACTTTTCGTATCAGGTCAAAAAAAAGGTCCGCACTCATCGAGCGCGGACCTTTAATCAAAG
>JABDKO010000258.1 GCA_013002165.1 Rhodothermales bacterium
CGTATAGATTTCCCAAGGTTAGGCTCGCTTCGCTCGCGGTCAGGGCTCGCTTTGCTTGCGGTCAGGGCTCGCTTTGCTTGCGGTCAAGGCTCGCTGCGCTCGCGGTCAGGGCTCGCTTTGCTTGCGGTCAAGGCTCGCTTCGCTCGTGGTCAGCATCCTGTCGCCCCCTCTGTCATCCTGAGCGCAGCGAAGGATCTACAGTCGCGAACCCACCCTATTCCCGCTCCGTCGCCATCAGAACACGCAGGTCCAGCGCCTTCGCAATACTTGCTACTCTCGCCATCTGACCCACTGTCGCTTCTTCATCAGCACGAATCACGACCGCTACCTTGTCGCCTCGCGCCGCGCGGACAGCACTCATGAGACCAGCCTCATCGGTTCGGTTCTGGTTCACGTAGTAGTTACCATCCTCGGTAATGGCAACCGTCACATACTGCGACTCCATCGGTGCCGCAGCGTTTGCCTGGGGCAGATTGACCTGGATCCCGAACTGGGGAATGAAATTCGACGTCAACAGGAAAAAGATGAGGAGGAGCAAGACAATATCTGCCAGCCCTGCAAGACTGAAGACAGATATTGGCTTCTTCGGTGTCGTGAAACTTTGTGGCATGTTGTCCTCGACCTAATAACGCGACTCAACAGGAGCAGGCTCCTGAAGCAGATCGATGAAGTCAGTCGCAGAGCGTTCCATGTCGTGCACTGCCCGGTTAATGCGGCCTGTCAGGTAGTTGTACAGAAATACCGCAAGGATACCGACAACCAGACCCAGGGCCGTGCTCAGGAGAGCCTCCCAGATTCCACCAGCCAGAACACTCGGGTTGACGTTTCCCTGCAGGGATTGAATCTGCCGGAACGCCTTGATCATACCCGTGACGGTCCCAAGAAAGCCAAGCATCGGTGCGACACCCGCAATCGTAGCCAGCAGATCGATACGCTTTTCCAGCTCAAACGCTTCGTACTTCCCGGCGGCATGAACTGCTTCCTGTATTTCAGCGATCGGCCGACCTAATCGTTCAAGCCCGTGTTTCAGTATTCGTGTGATGGGCTTATACTGGTCGTTACAATAATTCTTGGCGCCTATGATATCACCTGCCTGTACATAGTCGCGAATTCTCTCCGTGACGAGAGCCGGATCCATCCTAGTTTTCCGAAGCGTCATCATGCGCTCCACAAATATCGCGATAGTTACGAGCGATAACAGAATGATCGGGTAGATGACCCATCCGCCCTGCGTCAGGGTTTCAAGGTAGGTCGGTTCAGTGGCGAGATTTGTTGCAGCAGCCAAACTGTCTTGCGCCGCAGTCGCGGCCTGCTGAAATGCAAGTGGTGTCATAGATGTGGATTGAGTTACGTGTTGTCTGTTAAGCGGAGCATCCAGCTGCCCGACGGGAGTCTAGTGCCAAGATAATTGAGGTCGCGCTGGGCAACGGCACTCGTTCTGTACTGTCCGACTGCAACCCTGTATCGCGTCTGACCATTCACACGAGTTTCGAGTATGTCGACCGGCAGTGGAGTATCGTCGAGATCGCGCGCAAGTTCACGGGCAACGGAAATCGCCTGCGCCTCCGTTGGTTCGGAAGATACAATGATGGTCCAGCCTCCGTCAGCCAGATTTATTTCCCCGCGACTCCAGTCATTTGCCGGGTCGGCAGGTACGGGAGATACAGGATCTCCAGTTTCAGTCGTTGCCTCGGAATCGGTTTCACCGTCCTGATTAGGATCGTCCTGCTCAACTATTGCTGGCCGGACCGGCCTCGGCGTTGTCGATCTAGTCTGGGCCCAGATCACTGCAAGCACTATGAATACGAGCGCCAGAACAGGAAGCGCATACCACCACGCTGACCGCTGAGGAATTCCTTTCGCAACGACCGGATCGGCATTTTCGTCGATGGGTATTACAACAGGAAGCGGTCCCGTGGAATCGGGTACAGCTTCTGCTTCTTGCGCTCTGTCGACTTCGGCTTCCGCTTCCGCTTTCTCAACTTCAGCAGGCAATGGCTCGGTGTCTATTTCCTGTTCAGTTGTCGCAAATTCAAATTCGTCAATGTCCTCATCAGTCGAACTCGCCGGAGGATCCAGGCCGAGGAATGAACTGATCAGTGATTCTGAGTCGGCTTGTACAGGCGGCGTAGTAGTTTCCGCAACTAACGACTCCTCTGTGAAATCTGGTGTTTCCTGAACCACGGGAGCCTCCTCATCGTCACCTTCAGGAAGTTCTTCCCATTTCGGTGCAAACGACGATTCGGTTTCGGCATCCACGTCACTGAATGTGTCGGGAATCAGAATCTCGCTTTTGGAGCCGTCAACAGCAAGAGCACTGAGGCCCGCATACTTGTAGTTAACAACGCGACTGAGCTCAGATGATGGTTCAAATATTCTCTTGCCGTCCACTACAAAGAAGGATCCAAGTCCGGGGATGTCGCACCTGCCTTCATGCTGGACCTGGCCCCACACGTATTCGGCAAGGACCTCAAGGACTTCGTCAACCGAATCAGTTTCAATACCAACACGCTGCGCGAAATCGCTTCCAAAAGACGTCATCACTTGACCTCCTCGAATGTTGGTTGGAAGACCACGATATTGTGCGGCGGCTGCAGATAAGCCCCGGCTTCACCGTGCGGCTCAACATGTGTTGGGATGTGCCTGACTTCGAATCGTCCGAAACCCGCTACGACTACCTCATCGCCATCAGCAAGACCTTGAGCGATAACAGAAGCCAGTTCTGTCAATGCGTCTTCTATCGGAATATTAAGCATCACACACTACCACAATAGCCTTAGTCCGGCTGCAACGCGGACGGGAGACTGAAGATAGTTCTCCCACGATTCGAGATCGTCGGAAAACACATTATTGACCCGGGCGGCAATCCCGAGATGTGAGTTTACATTGTAAATGGCTGAAAGGTTCAGACTTGAATATCCGTGCAGCTCATTCGACTTGCTCCTGTCAACAAATCGCTTTCCAGTGTAATCACTCGCAATCTCCGCAGCAAAGCGACTATTAGGGTCATTGTAGGCTAGCGATACACGCCCGGTAATCGGTGCTACATACGGTACAGGATCGTCGGAATTCTCAAATTGAGCGTAGCGGTATTTTCCACCAAGAGTAAAGGATAATCGACCCGGAAGAGCGATTGATATGTCTCCACCTCCTGACAAAATCGATGCATCCGAGTAGGAGATAGCCGAGAAGGCTTCAACAGCCTCTGATATCTCGGCAGTCGTTGCACGTCTGAAATATTTGAAGTTTGGAGATACCTGGTATCCGGCCCGCCCGACCACTCTAATCGGACCCGAATAAATCTTGACCCCCGTTTCTGCGTTGATCGGGTACACGACGGGTTCAAGCGCCGGTTGATCTATTACGTAAGGATTCGAGCGCGTCACGGTCGTGATCGTATTATTCTCGATCATCGGATCGTTGGACGCATAAACGTCGACCCACGGATTCGGCGACAGAGTCAGCCTGAACGACGGGGCAACGTAGCTCGCATCTCTGGTTGACCCTTCCGTTATAGAGATCGCCAGGATCCGGGCACCCAGCGATAATTCCACCGAATTTCCGATCAGCGTTCTGTATTTCAAGCCACCGGATATATGACTGTTTTCCGCTTCGTCAGCATCGCCGGAATCCAGCCGGTTCAACCCGCCTCTTCCATCCAGACCGATCGAGGCGTTGCCAACGGGGAAAGTGACGCCGAGACGTCCTGTCACATTCTGCTCGGTGCGCTCGAGGAGCATGTCCGGTATGCTGCCTGAAGATTGCAGGTCCGTGTCCATTACGTACTGACCGAAGCCCACTGCTGATGTAACCTGAACTCTGCTTGCAGTGCCCGTACCCAGAGATAATTCGCCACCAAAGCCGTTTACTGTTCGATCGGGAGTCAAGTTGAATGACGGCGCATTAATTAGAGAACCGACCGGATACAAGTTGTATGCGTCTGAATACCCGCCGATTGAGGCTCGCGCCCTGAACGATCGCGAAGAGTGATTCAAATCAAGTCTCCCTTCGAAGGTATCGTAGTCGTTAACAACATCCGGGATGCTGGAAAACACTTCATTACCGTTTGACCCATGGTAGTCGACGTCCAGTTCAATATTGGAAGTTTCGCTTACCGGAAAGCCTGCCCGAATCCGGACGGTACGATTGAAATAATTACCGGTCGTCGCTTCGACCTCACCAAAAGACTGGTCTCCACTCGTCAGCGAGGTCACCGGCGGGGGAGTGGGCTTGACAAGTGGACTGTCGGGAAGATCGTCCCCCGACTGTTTGTACTCGTCAACGTAAGGCATTCGATCAGGGGCAATATCAGGTACTCGAGGTGGCGGGTTGAAACCGATAAGAGGCTGTCTCACCAGAGATGGAAACGATATTACAAGATCGCCGCGAATCTCAACCTCTCTGGGCGTAAGATTCGGCAGTATCAACTGAGAGTTCAACGAGTCCTGCGCCGCGACTTCGGAAACAACCGCGCCCGATGACCACAGCCCCAACGCTCCGATAGCGATAAGAACAATCCTGACTGTCCTGCCCATGATATTCGGGTATCTCATTCTTGGTTCGATCATAGTGCAGCCTTCAGTCTTGAAGCACGCTCAGAATATACCGAGTCAGGATACTGCTGGATCACAAGGTCACAGAGTTGTGTTGCATCACCCCTGTTTCCCAATCTGGTATGCGCACGGACCTGTGCAAGATATCCTTCTGCCATCCAGTCAGCGTAGCCACTATAAAGCACTGGGATGCGTCCAAGTTGCTCGAGCGCCTCGCCTGCTCGACCCTGGTTTGTCAGCAGCTCGCCAAGATGCACCAGCGCCTCGGCACCGGTCTCATCCTGACTACGATTCACAACTTCGCGGTACGTTTGTACAGCATCCGCCGTCTGATTTTCTGACTCGTATAGTCTCGCCAGACCGAGTAGGGCCGGGGCGGATTCTGATGGCGTCGCCGACGCATTGACGGCCTCTGTAAATACCGTGCGTGCCTCGTCGACACGACCGACATTCAACAGAGCCATTCCCTGACCATAGCGAGCAAGTGAGACGGATCGCTGTCTGCCGTCTGCCTTCGATTCAGCGAACCTGAACGTCGAGAGAGCCTCGTTATATCGATCACCATCTAACTGAAGATTACCAAGCAAAATCGCTGCCTCAGAAGCGCGGCCGCTCTCAGGAAAGCGGTCGACGATTTGTTTGAGATAGTTCTCGGCCTCCGCGTTCTGGTTACGATCCTTGAGGATAGTGCCAAGGTAGAAATAGGCCTCAGGAATCAGGTCGTCATTACGTGCCCGGCGAAGAAACACCTGGAAGTCAGTAAGTGCTTCGTCTAAACGACCACTCTGGAACTTGACCTCGGCCTGCTTGAACCGCAGCTGGTCGACGACCGGAGAGTTGGGGTGACGTATCGCGAAATCGTCAATGATGGCCGTGGCGCGTGCTTCATCACCAAGTGCGATCAGGGCGAACTGAATGCTTGCAGCAGCATCACCGGCAAATGGGCTGTTCGGATACGTCTCGAGAACTTCCTGGTACGCTGTCACAGCCGCCTCCATATCGCCGGCATTGAATAGCGCATCACCTATTCCATACTGAGCCTTCGCGGCGATCGGCTGCCGTGGTGCGAAACGGATCAAGCCCTCGTACGTGTCAACCGCCTGCTCGTAGTCGCCATTCTGAAAATACAGATAGCCCAGACTGTAGGTTGCCTCTTCGCGCCAGACTGAATTTGGATAGTCAGAAAGGAGTGATCGGAATATCGTTATCGCATCGAATACATCGCCATTGTTACTGTACGCCTGTCCCATCTGGTACAGTGCATAATCATCTTCCTCATCCGCCAGGACAGCGTACGTGGCGATCGCCTCCGGATATCGCTTAAGAGCAAAGTATGAGTCGGCAAGTCGAAGCCGTGCGTCCCGACGGTACGGCACAAAGCTGTCTTCCGAACGGTACTTTTTGAGGAAGATGTCGAAATGCGTGATTGCGGGTCCGTAGTTCGACTGTCTGAAGTATGTCCACCCAAGCGCGTAGTGGGCGGCATCGATATGCTCTCCGGAATCATACGTACGTATATAGTCCGTAAATAATGACTGGGCTCGTCCGAGATTTCCACTCTGAAAAAAGCTCTCTGCCGCCCAGAAGAGCGCCTCGTCTGCCCTCGATTGAAACTCATCTCTGCCATACAGATCAAGGAATGCCGGAGCAGCCTCGACATATCGCTGGTTTCTGTACAGTAGCCAGGCCTTCTGGAAGACAATATCATTCCGGATTTCTGGAGAGATAGCCTCTCGTTCAATAGCATCTTCGAAAGCGTTCAACGCATTGTCGAAGTCCGCCAGCGCAATGAACGTGTTGCCATAATGACCCAGAGCCTCATCTACCAGCGGCGAGTCTTCGTATCCCGAGAGCAGTCTGGAGAAGGCCTCATTCGACTCCTCCCAGCGACGCAGTCCGTAATAGGTCAGACCCAGTTCAAACAGTGCGTCATCGGCTACGGCACTCGACGGCCACTCGTCAACAACACGTCGATACGACACTAGCGCGTCGAGAGGCTTGCCTGCCAGCTTCTGGTTTACTCCGGTGTAGTACTGAGCCCGATGGGTCAGCGCATCGTCGCCCGACACCGCCACTTTCGAGAATTCATCGGCAGCCCACTGGTATGCACCCTCACGATAATAATTCCAGCCCAGGCCAAATAACGCCTGACGGTAATACGGGTTGTCAGGCTCATCCTCGGTCAGCTTCCTGTAGTTGACGATCGCCTGGGCACTGTTGCGTATCTGGTTGTTCGACTCGGCGAGAAGGAATATTCCACGATACCTTGCCTCGCCAACGAGACTTGGTATCCGGTTCTGGAGCTCCGTGATTGTACGGGCGTAGTCGCCCAGCTCGTAGTACACCTCCGCGAGCGCAATTCCGAGATTTCTTGAATACGGGGACCCGGGATAGCGATTGGCAAGCTGTTCGAATGCAACTGCCGCTGCATCGTAGTTTCCGCGCTTCACTTCTGTTACCGCAACCGCGTACAAACCGGTCGGAGCCGTTGCGGTGGCCGTGTAGTCGTCAGCTGCCCTTTGAAAAAACCCGATTGCCCGCTCGTCCTGTCCAAGCGCCAGCGCCGACTCACCCATCCAGTACAAGGCTTTCGCTGAGGTCTCAGCCGGTGGAGCCTCTTGCAAAACCCGTGAGAAGTACTCGATGGCTTGTTCGTGATCGCCAATCTCATAGAAATGCTTACCCAGCGCCAATCGTGCCTCGTATGCCAGGGGATGGGTCGGGTAGAACTCCCGGAAATCCTGAAAGCGTTCGATCGCACCCAGCTCGTCGCCGAGAGCAAGCAGTGCCTCGGCTTCGTAGAACAGCGCATCCGGCGAATTTACATGATCAGGATACCTGGCTCGAAACTCACTGAATCGTGTGAATGCCAGGTCATAGAGACGTTCATTGAACAACCGAAACGCCT
>JABDKO010000284.1 GCA_013002165.1 Rhodothermales bacterium
TGCTTCAGGCCAGTTTCAGGCATCGCAATTAGACAAACGACAAACGATTTCCTATGGCAGTAGAGTCTCGCATGGTTGCCCTTGATTCGATGGCACCAGAGTTTAATCTCCCCATTTCAAACCCGTGGATTGATTCGTCTGAATCAGAGACTCGGTCGATTACCAATTATGAGGATGCTGAAATTCTTGTCGTTGTATTTATGTGTAATCACTGCCCGTTCGCAATTCATGTCGAGGATATCTTGAACCGGATAGCTGCTGATTACTCAGGCCGGGGAGTCCAATTTGTTGCAATCAATTCGAACGATGCAGAGTCGTATCCTGCTGACTCATTTGAAAAAATGTCAGTGAGGGCACGCGAAAAAGGTTTTGTCTTTCCGTACTTGCGTGATGAAAGCCAGCAGGTCGCAAGGGCATATGATGCAGTCTGCACGCCGGATACATTCGTCTTTGATAATAGTCGAAAACTCAGATATCGCGGACAGGTTGATGAGACGCGTCCGAGACGAGGGGAGGTTGCCCACGGGAAAGATCTGGCGGATGCTCTCGATGCAATTCTTGAGGGTTCTGAACCGGCAGAAGTTCAGTTGCCTTCCGTCGGGTGCAGCATCAAGTGGAAGAAAGCCTGAGTGTCTTATAGACGATAAAGTAGATGGTCCTGCGTTGTAGACAGATTCGCTCGGGGCCGCGATGAACCGACAGGAGCGTCCAGAAAAAAACGCGGGGGCCACCACTCCTCCTCCCCGGTTTCAACTTAACGATTTTTGACGGCGTCAGCCCAATGAACTTCCGCTAGAAACTCTCTAGAAAAAACCCTGGGACAATTCCTGGAGAATAGGATTCCGCTCGCAATTCAGTTGTTCCAGCTCTGGTATCCCGAAACGGTCGGTGTGTAAAACAATGCACCGCCACTACCATCAACACCCACCGTGCCGCCAGCACCTGAAACGAGTCCTCCGCTCTTCCCACCAGATTTTTGCTTTTGACCCGCTGCAGCGAGATTGACGAGGAACTGACCTTGCTCAGTGCTCAAGTTGCCGCTGGCATCAAGAGTGTACCGACCGGGATAGGTAACACCCAGCAGCTGATGCAGCGCCTGTTGATCTTGCAAATGTATCTCCCTTCCATTAATGAATATCTGCGTGCCGGACCCGGATATATCAACCGGCAATGGCCCAGGCAGCTCAAGCCCGGAAACTATAAAGCCAACCGTTGGCCCACCCTCAACTCCCCACGCACCCGCACGTGCATCATACCAGAATCGGCCGTTCGGGATTTGCGTTCGATACTGTTTCTCAAGTGCAGCAACTTTCTCATCACTCAGCTTCACCCGGTTGATGAAAACATTGCGGACCGTCTCCATTTCAGGACCGCGCGAGCCCAGCTCCGGCCCCTCTGCTGACGATCGTGTAAATGCGACCGTCTGAGCACTACTGTAGTCAGGCTGTCCATAGATATTTACGGCAAACAATTGAAAGTACAGGATGCCGTCCTGCATCTGTGCAGCGAAACCCATGGTTCCGTCTGATCCGCTGACACTTCCGGTAAGTGCCTGCTCAGATACCATTCCTTCGACCCTGTACGCGTAAGATGCAAAATGCATCTCACCTTGATAAATGCCGGGCTGTGCCGTTGAAAGGGTCAATGAAACATTGCCTTGAGGACCAGATGCCTCATATGTGCCAGTGTAGTCTTGCGCATTCATCGGAGAGGACCAACCTGTTAGAACAAGGAAAGCGAGAAGAAGAGTGAATTTCATTTCAGGCTCCTGCATAACGACAAAGATAAAGTCAGACCTCTCAATGTTCGACTTCCGGGCCACTAATGCAAATGTCACCCGTCCCTTTTCGTCTATTACGGGCGGTAGTCTTGATAATTCATCGTCGTTTTTCGACCTTCAAAGATCCAATCAACATCATACCCGGAAACCATGAAGCGCGTCTCAATTACTTTTCTTGCACCGGTATTTATGCTGCTGGCTGTACCCTCAAGTGCCCAGTGGAATGCCCTGGAGAGGGGGTCGGACAATATCGACGTCGTCGGACATATCGCCCTGGGAGGTCAACTCAGTGTTATGGATATGGAGATTGAGCAGGAGATGCATCGCCCATACGCGTATGTCGCTCGGGGTCACATCGGACCTTATGCCGTCAAGGGAATGGACATTATTGACCTTTCCAATCCTTCAAAACCGAAAGTGATTAAAGAGTGGAGAATCGAAGACGAGGAGCTTCACACTGGACTTGGCGGCATGGATGTCAAGTATTTCAAATGGAAAGGCAAATACTATGTCGTTCAGTCTACCCAGTTCGGCCCGGGGCCGAATGTCAATCTCGGAGCTGTAGTTTTTGACGTGACCGGCCTTCCGGATCCGAACAAAGTGGTTGAGGTGGGTCGGATTAACGCTCCAGATTTTCCCGGTGGATTCCACAACATTTTTATCTACAAGCATTCGAATGGCAGGGTGTACTTGTTTACAACTGTGAACGGAGGCCAGGCAAGTGTTTATGATCTCGGAATGCTCGTAGAAGGTGATGCTGAGGGCGCGCTTGTTGCCGCTGTTCCGGTTCCGTCGGATGCCCGGGGCGCACCGGCTGGCGCCGAAGACATTCTCCCGTCGCCACTATTTTACCATGACCTGTACGTTGCAACACATCCGGACACGGGCCAGGACAGATTCTATGGAGGAGGGACCGGTGGTTACTACGTCTACAACGTTTCCGACCTCGACAATCCTGAGCTGCTTTTCAAGATGACCGGAATTAACGGGGTTGCCTGGGGTCATACATTTACACCGAGCCCGGACGGGCGCTACGCCGTTACCGAAACTGAATATCAGTATGCACCGCTCCGCATCTTTGACATGAAACCCGCGCTGGATGGGGAGACCGTCAACATCAGTCAACCGATTTCCGCCTGGACTGCCAACTGGGAGCACCTCGTACACAATCACGAAGTCAGATGGCCATATGTCTTCGTGTCCGGATACCTTGACGGACTCCAGATATTCAGTTTGATGGATCCCAAGAAACCCGAGACGGTCGGCTACTATGACACATACACCGGACCGAAGATGGCCGAAGGGGAGTTCGGAATGTACAACGGAGCCTTCGGTGTAGACGTTAGGAATGAAGACGGGTTGATCGTCATATCGGATATGTCTACGGGGTTCTGGACTTTTCGGATGGATGGATTCAGCGGATGGAAGGGATCTGACTGGGGGATGCCCGATGTCTCGAGCGTTCAAAAGTGGGACGACGAAGAAGAGGGAACCCGCTAGCCTTGCCTCCGGAGGTAAGTGTGACGAAATGCACTCAGATTATTAATCGCATACACGCCACTCAAATACTACTTCGATGAAAGGCTGGGAAGACTCCTTGGCGAGAAAATAGTCGCTGTTTCTCCCGACTTCCCAGTCGCCCGGTTTGTCGAGCAGGTCAATCTCCGTGTCAGCGGACTTGAACTCAAGGATCGCGTGGCAGCGATCTCCGGATTGCTCCGGGAGTGTTTGACCGGTTCATATGAAGAATCCGTCGGGATTCTCTCGAAGATCCTTGGCCCCGAGAATGCGAGCGAAACAGGTATGTTTACGAACGGCTACTGGCTGATGCCCGTTGCCCATTTTGTTGAAACGTACGGACTTGATCATCCCCACATATCGCTTGGGTTTATCGAGGAGATTACAAAAAGACATACCGGCGAGTATGCTGTGCGACCGTACCTGACCTCACACAAAGAGATGACTGTTGCGCGATGTCTCGAGTGGACCCAGAGCAGGAATTCGCACGTGCGACGACTGGCATCCGAAGGGATGAGACCACGGTTGCCGTGGGCAAAGAAGCTGCAGATATTTATAGATGATCCATCTCCACTCGTCGATGTTCTCGACAGGCTGAAAGATGACGAGTCTGGCTACGTACGTAAATCAGTTGCCAATGCAACAAATGATATTCTCAAGGACAACTATCTTGTCGGGATGGAACTCCTTGATCGATGGAGTATCGATCCAACCAGCAATCGGAAATGGGCTATCAAGCATGCCCTTCGAAATCAGGTGAAACGTAAGGATGAGCGCGCATTGGATCTTCTCGCCTCGATCCGGACACCATAAGCCCAATCGATCGTGTTGATATTGAGGTAACATATCTTGCGGTCACTTGTTAACATCATACACGGTCGTAAAACAGCGGAATATTCAGGGGATAAATGATAGCATCGGTTGCAGTTCCAGTACCGATTGAAAGGTCATTCGATTATCGTGTACCTGAAGAACATCTGGATTCAGTCGGCATCGGTGTTCATGTCGTCGTTCCCTTCGGTCGCAGGGAGTTGCATGGCATTGTCGTAAACGTTTCCCACGAGGAGTCAGCATCTATTTCGTTGAAGTCGATAGTTCGTGTTGTCAACCCCGAATCAGCCATTCCTGCCGAACTGGTTGACTTGGCCAGATGGATGGCTGATTACTATCTGTGCGGTCTGGGAGAGGTGTTGAAGCTGATGCTTCCACCGGGTCAAGCCCGCAAGAAGTCGGTTGCAGCACGAGAGGAGATTTTCATTTCTCTCAGTCCCGACTATCGGGCCAGGCCTGCCTTTGAGGAGATCGTAAATGCGCTCCGCGGTCCAAAGCAAAAAGCGATACTTCAAGAGGTGTTCAACGCAGGAGACAGCCCTGTGCACCAGGCCAGTTTACTGAAGAAGACAGCGACCTCAAGCTCGACGGTGCGATCTCTTGTTGCCAGGGATATTCTGGTCACAGAGAGCCTTCCAGTTGATCGCAGCGATACGCTTCTGGCTAACGACTCCCACGAACCGGTACAATTCCATCAAGCCCAGGTGGAAGCGCTCGAATTGATCACCGAAGCTGTGGATTCCAACGCGTTCCACTCCATCGTACTGCACGGAATAACCGGTAGTGGAAAAACCGAAGTCTATATCGCGGCACTCAAGAAAGTTCTGGCTGCCGGCAAGACGGGTATCATCCTTGTCCCCGAAATATCGTTGACCCCTCAGACAGTCAAAAGATTTTCTGAACGCTTTGGTAACCAGGTCGCCGTACTCCATTCACGCATGAGCATAGGCAAGAGGTTTGACGAATGGAATCGAATCCGGACCGGAGATTGCAAAGTTGTCGTAGGACCACGAAGTGCAATTCTGGCTCCGATAGATAACATTGGCCTCATAGTTGTCGATGAAGAACACGATTCATCGTACAAGCAGACTGAACCGGCTCCGAGATATCATGCCCGGGACACTGCAGTCTTCCGGGCGATGCGAAACAATGCAGTCTGCATACTGGGATCAGCGACGCCATCTTCGGAGACTATCGCCAATATTCGCTCCGGCAAGTATTCCGTCGTCCGGATGCCCGAGCGCGTACCTCGTTCTGACGGGTCATCCGGTCGACTTCCCGATGTCGAAATTGTTGACATAACACTCGACAGGAAAAAGCGTCGAGGCAGTCTTTCCGATCGACTGATAGAGGAGATGAGCGCTCGTATCGCGCGTCGTGAGCAGGTCATTCTTCTCCAAAACAGACGGGGATTCGCGCCCGTCGTAGTCTGTCGCAGTTGCGGCTGGTCACCTTCGTGCCCCGATTGTTCAGTCAACGTAAACTACCATCGTTCGATTGGAAGGATGCGCTGTCACTACTGCGGATATACCGAACCAGCGACTCGATCCTGTCCAGACTGCGCAAGCGAAGATCTCGACTACGTGGGCGCCGGCACCCAGCGGGTTGAAGATGAACTTGCAGAATTGTTTCCGGACGCGCGGCTCCTGCGTATGGATCTGGACACGACACGAACGCAAAACGGTCACGCCAAAATTCTCAATAAGTTTGGCAGGGGAGATGCGGATATCTTGCTCGGTACGCAAATGGTTTCGAAGGGTCTTGACTTCCCAAACGTTACCCTTGTTGGCGTGATTGATGCTGACCTGGGCCTGTTGATGCCCGACTTCCGAGCGGAGGAGCGTTCCCTTCAATTACTAATGCAGGTCTCGGGGCGAGCCGGGCGGGCCGACAAGCCCGGACTGGTCCTGATTCAATCGAGGAACGTCGAGCATCCTGTTTTCGGATTCGTTCTCAACCATGACTATGGCGGGTTTGCCGATTATAATCTGGAGATTCGCGAACAGTTGGCGTATCCACCTTTCGGCCGGATGATTCGCGTGGGCTTTCGTGGTAAGGACGATGTCAGGGTAGCACGACTGGCATCTGAATGGTCTGACAGTCTGCGGTCAGTGGTTACGGATGCCCGAATTCTGGGACCGGTCCCGGCGTTCATAGCTCGAACACGTGGCGCGTACCGCTATCAAACTGTAATGAAAATGCCATTAGACGTAAATTTCGCTTCCGTAAGGCAAGGAATTCGGCGCGTAAAATCTGATCTTAGTGCGCCGCCAAACGGCTACCACGTTACGATCGATGTCGATCCCGTTGGCCTCTTCTGATACCCGGTGAAATCGGAACAAGGTATGGGGCTCATCGTTGGGAAGTGCCCGAGGGCAAGTCCCGTACGGTCAGCTCCCTCTGAACTCCGTCAGGGCCGGAAGGCAGCAGCGGTAGGAGGTTGTAGCGACGCGATACGGTCAGCTTGCCCTTACTTTTTCACTATACTTTTCTGCGATGACATTCGAACGATACGATGCCATAGTTGTCGGAGCAGGACCAGGCGGCGCTACGGCCGCTACGGTAATGGCGCGCGACAATTTGCGCGTGCTGCTCATCGACAAGGAG
>JABDKO010000291.1 GCA_013002165.1 Rhodothermales bacterium
CTACAAGGGTAGTGCAGGAGGCGGAGAGATCACCTTCTTCGACTGGGGAAATAACACCCCAAGCACCATCCGGCCATATCCGGGCGATTTTGACGGAGACGGAAGTTACGACTTCTGCATCTTCCAGGATGGTCAATACATTCTGAATCGTTCTTCTGACTCCGGAGTCGAGTGGATCAATTGGGGCTTGGCAACTGACGCTGTTCTCGCACCCGGCGATTACGACGGAGACGGCCAGACTGACTTCATGAATGTGAGGGTCAGCGGTAGTGATGTCGAGTGGTGGTTGTTGGATCGCACCGGTGCTCAAAGTGCGACCGTTTGGGGCGCAGTAGGCATTGCCGGTTTCTCGGAGTTTGTCGCCAATGGCGATTTCGACGGGGACGGTGCGACAGACATCGGTATCTGGAGGCGTGACAACACAAGCAACTCAAACAGCTTCTTCTACACCTTGAGGTCAAGCGACTCGATGCTGCAGACATTTGAGTGGGGTTCAATGGGTGACGCGCCCGTTCCCGGCTGGAATGGCAACTAACACCCAGACCATTAACGATTAAATTTGCCGGGGCTTCCTGCCCCGGCTTTTTTTGTACGTTTGATCCTTCAAACGGTCGCTGGCTTCTCATTAAACCGTTCGCAATGAGTAACTTATCTTGAATAGTTATCGTTTTAAAACAGAATTATAGTTTGCTTTATTAGGGGCCGATAGAGTAACGTGTGACCTAGAAAACGTGTATTTTTCAATAGTTTTGTGTCTTACCGACCTTCCAACGGTGTATTTCTACGTTTGGCAGAGCGGGTATAAGCTCAGAATATTTCAAAGTTTTCGACCAATTTAGCACCTATTTTTGTTTTTAGAGGAGGATAGAGTTTTATGTCTATGGCTTTACGGAACGCGGCCGGTTATCGGTTGTTTTGGTCGCTCGCTGTGATTAGCTTGGCGGCTGTCGGTCTTTGGTTTGGCGCTGACCTCAATACGGCAAGCGCACAGGTTAAAGATAAAGACACCAAAGTTAGGAGGGCTAACCTCGGTGTAGGAATCCCCGGTACGGGTACCGGAGCAATTCCCGATGGCGGTCCAGGCTGCGGTCCGTTCGGAACCCCGATTGAAGTATCATTTGACGCTTCAGGTGTCAGCGGAACTTTGACAGATGTTGGGGTTGATATGGACATCGATCACACATGGGTTGGGGATATTAGGGTGACACTGATCGCGCCTGATGCTACCGAACATTTGATCTTCAGCGATGTACAATCCACGACCGCTACGGGATGCGGAGACAGTTCTGATCTTGGTAATCTCTACGCATTCAACGACGGAGCCGCAGGCGACTGGTGGGCCGAGGCGCTGAACGGCACCGGCCTTTATGTAATGCAGGCAGGCGACTATCGGACTTCGACCGCGGGTGACGCGCCCGGCGGCGGAATTGCAACCGACATGACCGCAGCGTTTTCAGGATCCAGCCCGACAGGAACGTGGACACTCAGAGTTGAGGACGGCGGTGGTGGAGATACCGGAGCAGTTAATTCCGCAAATCTTTTCCTCGCTACCGGACCATCTGCGGCAGCAGCTGTGCACAACGATTTCGATGGCGACGGTACAACTGATTACTCAGTCATTCGTGACGAATCACCGACATTGACCGGCAACTCGACGCGACAGTTCGCGAAGAGCTATCGAGAGAGAATCGCTCAGGAGCGTGACACGCAGAGAACGGAAAATCTCGGCGGACCTCCCCCAGTCGGATCAAACATCGGCTGGTATATCCATAACAGCGGTGACAGCAGCGCTACCATCTCTTCTTTTGGTGAGCCTTCTTCGGATTTCGTAGCACCTGCTGATTACGACGGAGACGGAAAAGCGGATATTACAGTCTGGAGATCTGTTGCCTCAAGCGGTCCCGAGGGTGCCTTCTTTTTCATAATGAATAGCTCTGACTCCACCGTTGATACGGTAGATTTCGGTCAAACGGGTGATGACCCCACAGTTTCGGGTGACTACGATGGCGACGGGAAAGCGGACCCGGCCGTATTTAGGTGCCCATCTGTAGCCGGACAGTGTACTTATTTCTATAAGGGCAGCGCCGGAGGAGGAGAGATCACGTTTGTACCATGGGGTAACGGAACAACCTTTACTGTCTTCCCAAGCCCGGGCGACTATGACGGTGACGGCAAATATGACTTCAGCATTCAAAGAACAAACCCGGATGTTGCAGGTGCAGGGCAGTTTGTCCTTCTGCGCTCATCCGACATGGGTGTTGAGTATATCAACTGGGGTCTCAATACGGACTTAATCATTCCTGGTGACTATGACGGCGATGGAATGGACGATATCGCGATTGGCAGAAACCAGGGTGGGCAGCGCACGTGGTACATCCTCGAAAGAGATGGCG
>JABDKO010000305.1 GCA_013002165.1 Rhodothermales bacterium
ATCCGCTAACACACGAAGCTGGACGTTGTTTACATCGAAAACTGGAAGCGACGCACCGAATTTGAAATACAGGGGAAGATCCCAGCTATCCATTTCAAGCCGCGCCGGAATATTGTCATTATTCCCCGAGTTTGACGGATCAATGTCTACAAACGTCTGGCCGTTTACTCCCCGCATCTCCAGCTTTGTTCCAAAGTTTTGAATGGATGCGGCTAACTGGAGCCCATTCAGGTAGCGGGTTTCGAGAACGAAGCCAAGGTCAAATGCTACCCCGGTCGCGCTCATATCGCGAATCTGCTGACGCACGTACTTGACCGTACCACCAAAGTAGAACTGGGTTGTCAGCGGCTGCGCGTACGTAAGGCCGAGGCTCAGATCGGTAGAGGAGAACGTTTCACCCGTACCTTCCGGTTGTGCTACCGTCCGAACTACCATGTCCCCGTAGTCTACGGCGGCAATTCCCAGGCCGATAACCGCGGAGCCCATTACAGGTACGACGACCGCGGCCGCATTGTAGTTGATATCTGCAAGCCACTCATGGTGGGTAAAGAATGCACTCCCGCTATTGGACCCTGAATATCCACGGGCGGCTCCGGCTGGATTCCAGAACACGGCATCCGCACCGACTGCCATCGTGGTATACGCGCTTCCGAGGCTTTGACCCTTTGCACCCGTACCGAGTGTCAGGAATGGCGCAGCTGTCGTACCGACGCGACTTTGCCCGTTTGCCGAATGCGAGGTAGAAAGCATTAGGCCAAAGCAGGCTGCAAATATCGCTATGTATTTCATCTTCATATCTGTCCCGCTCATTTGACTAGAGCAAATTTGCCAATATGCTCACCGATTCCAGGAGCTTCAACGTGAAATAGATAAACGCCGAATGCGACGTCCTGCTGTCCTTCTGTGCGCAGGTCCCACCACTCGGAACCGTCAGAAACACCGCCGCTGTGTTCGATTGTTCGAACCAGCTCGCCACGGATATTGAAAATCTTGATCGTGCACGTTGGAGGTAGATGTATAAACTGTACGCGACGTTCGCCCCGACCCTCAATTTGCGTCCGCGGTTCAAAGGCAGATGTTCCAACGTAGGGATTCGGGACGACTGCAATCCGGTCCAGTTCACTGGCCGCCAACGAGTCGTCTATCGCCGAGGAACGCAGAGAGAACTGAAAATAGTCTCCGTCGGTAAATGGACGGGTCACCGTGATTCGCAACACATTCCCCGGCTCCGGAGCGACCGATGTCTCACCCGATGGCACCAGGAATCTGATTCGATAACGGAATCGTCGTGATGCAACAACGTCGTTGATGATCAGATCATCTGATGGATCGTAGACGCCATTATCATTCCGATCATCGATCAATATGTCTACTAGCTCATTCGTAGTCGCATTGACGGCGAAAATTGGAATGTCCTCCCTCAGGAAGCCGAAAATTCTGGGCGGTGTGTACAGCGAATCTGATACCCAGCGAAGCTCGTAATTGAAGGCTGTCTGCGAAAACGAACCGGTTGTGTCATCACGGATGAATGCAACCCAGTTGGTATTAAATCCTTCCAGGTCTGCAGGGTTGACGCTGTACTGCTCGTTCGTTCCGCCCTGGTCGGCTACCCAGCCTGTTTCATTCGGAATGACTTCCACGTCGGCGTCATTGTTGAAAATGACAGAGAAGCCGTCAACATTTGGGGAACTCTCGGAGAACGGTGTTCGCGAAAGGACTGTCTCGTTCGTCGTGATATTCTCGATGTCGTACTCAACCGTTGAGTACAATTCGCCAAACTCTGCCGGTTCACTGTACAAGTTTACCTTGTAGATAGCGGAGAGATCAATGTCTGGCTCGACAAGGATCTTGACTTCTGCAGATCCGGTTCCAATCCCCGAAGTGATTGAGGACAAATCTTCATTCGTACCGCCTTCGACAAACCCGACAGGCAGCGATCTCGGAGTGACAACAGCCGCATTGGGAGATACACCAACGATATTGCCCGCGAGCGTTGTGCTGATATTAAATACGTTTTCCTGCGGATCAATCGGAGCTGATGTTGGATCATTGATATCGCCAAAGCCGCTGTCATACGCTACGAGTGCGTAGTAGTACGTTATCCCGTTTGTCACGTCATCGTCGACATAGAAGAACTGCAATCCTGTATCCGTTCCCCGATCGAAGATACCCTCACCGCCGAGTACCGGGACCGGGCCGGTGATGCCGTTCTCGAGATCCCACTGCTGTATCGGTTTATAAAATGTCGGTGTACCGTTCAGGTCAGTTATCAATCTTGCATCCGACAAGAGGGCATCAGTACCCTTGTACAATTTGTACCCCTCGAAGTCGAAGGTCTGGGTAAACCTGTCAAACGATGCGACGGAAGTCGTATCCCAGCTCAGAGTTACGCTGCCGTCTCCCGGGATGGCTGTCAATCTCGGCAGGAAGGGTGGCTGTGCGAAATTGTAATCTGCATTGAAGATGCTTTGAGCAGTCCGTCGGTTCTTGAAGAAGTCTGACTCGTCTGCTCCGAAGACCCATGCGGACGAAAAGAAATCTACACCGCCCGGTGTAAGAGATACTGGACCCGAGTTGAAGAGCAGGAACGGTTCCACGTCAGCTA
>JABDKO010000309.1 GCA_013002165.1 Rhodothermales bacterium
GAAGGGTATCCGATAGACATTCTGGATCGTCCTCGCATAAGAGGCAGCAGTGTCGATGCAGGTGCATTTGAACACGTTGCCGAGGATCCGGTCGATCGGATTACAACAGGCCAAAGATTCGCGGCAGACTTATCAGTCGAAAAAACTGTTGAGACTCTTTCAGATTCACTCTATCAGTTTCAGATTGTTGTGACCAATGGAGGTCCCGGGAATACTGGCAACGTTGAAATTCGCGACAACCTGCCTCCGGAACTGGAGACAGTGTTGATTGAACCCTCGCAGGGTTTCATTGAAGATACCTTCCTTAATTGGTTTGTTGGACCAGTTGCAGTTGGCGAATCAGACACGCTAACAATTACTGTCAGGGCCACAAGTGTAGGTTCATTTATCAACGAAGCCTGCGTTGCTTACTCATCCATGCCGGACCCCGATGATTCATATGGCGACGATTCTTGGGAACCGGAAAGAAATGATTGCAGTACGGCCGAACTAGTAGTTACAAACGTGGCATCGGTACCCAATACAGTGTTCGGAGTTCATTCGAATTTTCCGAATCCATTTGCTGAACGAACAACGATCGAGTTTGAAATGGAATCGCCGGGCATTGTCAGCGTCGGCATATATGACATGCTGGGACGACTTCTCTTTACGTCCCCCAGCAAACCCATGCGTTCGGGAATAAACCAGATTAATGTCGACGGAACAGAGCTTCCAGCGGGACTCTATTTTTACAAACTCTCTACAGGGAATAAATCGTCAACAGGTCGGATGGTCGTTTTACGGTAAGCATCTAACAGTAAATCGACCGCGGTATGATGCGGAGTGGAACAATTTGTTCACGGAATGCAGAACTGCTTTCACTGAAAGAGCTGTAGAGCACAACCAGAGCAAATCATGGACAACCTTCGTGTGCTCAGAGTCAGTTTGTTGATAGCCGCCGAGATCACATTTGTCTAATATGATCTCGCAGCATCAGCCATTCCGCTCGAGCTCGCGTAGCAGTCCCTCGTCAGGATTGAAGTATACAACCTGCTTGGGCAGGGCATTCGGGTTCTGCAAGACACCAACCAGCCGCCTGGACGTTATGAAGTACAGTTTGACGAGTCTGGTTTTTCATCCGGGATATGCTTTTAACTTCACAACCGCTTGGTGACTTTCAGGATCGAGGAAGATGACTCTCATGAAATAGTCAATACACTCATGAAAATCGAAAACAGGGAATGTTATCGTTCAACGTCCCTTTTCTTCGCGTACCAGTCTTGCATGATATAGAAAGCCTCCTTCCGGATTCCCCGATCCGAAATCAAACCTTTCCGGTTCCAGAAATCCTGGATAGCCGGCAACGGTCGCCGGGGTGACCGGAAATCCTTCAGAATCCACGGCGACGTACCAGCTAGAAAATCAATACCGTCCAGCATTTCAAGGTTGTGTCTGTAAACTGACGATTGATACTCTTCGGTCCACCGTTCCAGCTCGGAACCGTGAAGCCCCTGAAGGGCCCCTCCACCAAACTCGCTGAAGATCACGGGTTTGCCGTAATCCGAATACCACGTAATGCCTGCACAGTCGGCAGGCAGGCTGTTCCCGTACCAGCCGCAATAGCTGTTAACCCCAATTACATCTACGATGTCACCAAAGGGATCATCAATCCTGATTCCATTCTCTTCGTAGGATTGCGTATCCAGTGCTGCAGTCACGAGACGGGTAGGATCTCTCTTGCGCACTTCCTGTGCCAGATGAGTTAGAAATGCCATCCGCGCCGCACTCTCGGGAGTCTCGTTCGCGACGGACCACAACACAACCGATGCGCGGTTCTTATCACGATCAACCATTTCGTGCAGTTGCTGTTGAGCCAGTCCCAGGACGTCGGGATTCTCAAACTGTACTGTCCAGTAGACCGGGATCTCGGACCACACCATTAAACCCAGCCGATCCGCAACACGCACCATGTTCTCATTGTGCGGATAGTGTGCCAACCGGACAAAGTTACAGTTCATTTCTTTTGCCCAGCCAAGCAATACCGCGGCCTCGTCGACCGAGTAAGCCCTGCCATCACCGAAAGGTGATTCTTCGTGGATGCTGATTCCCCTCAAAAAGACTGGCTGACCATTCAGGAGAATCTCGGTGCCGCGTGTCTCAATGGATCTGAATCCTATCTGATCCTGCACTGCATCGGACGCGGCGCGAACCACAACATTGTACAGCTTGGGATGCTCCGGACGCCACAATTGAAGGTCAGCTC
>JABDKO010000315.1 GCA_013002165.1 Rhodothermales bacterium
GCCTGATATCGTTGGCGATCTTGAGAAGAGCAGCAGCGATTGAGTTCAGGACTCCTGAAGCGTAGACATATGCATCCTTGGCACTCTGTGCCTCGAAGTGGTTCTCGGCTTCTCGAAATGGTAGTCCTGTTGCATCACTAATATTTGCGATAGCCAGTCGTGGGAAATCTACATGTCTGTTGATGCCGGTTCCTACCGCAGTGCCTCCTAGCGCAAGTGCTGACAGCTCTGTTGAGGCACGATCCAGCCGCGCCAGACCTTTGCGGATCTGGTATGCATAACCAAGAAATTCCTGACCGAGCCGCACCGGAGTGGCGTCCATCAAGTGCGTCCTTCCGCTTTTAAGAACGTGGTCAAATTCTAATGACTTTTCATTCAACGAAGCGAGCAGATTTTCAAGCGCCGGCTTCAGATGCTCCTCGATGCCAATCTTGGCAGACACGTGCATGACCGTAGGGATCACGTCGTTAGATGACTGGGACATATTTACGTGGTCATTGGGATGAACACTTTTATCACCCAGATGACCGCCCAGCTCGAGCGAGGCGAGGTTTCCAATAACCTCGTTTGCATTCATGTTGGTTGACGTCCCGCTACCAGTCTGGAAAATATCCAGGACAAAGGCGTCGTCAACGTCGCCTGCTTCAACACGCTCAGCAGCCGCCACGATCGCATTTGCAATCAGTCCATCGAGCAATCCGAGCTTCAGGTTGGCGAGTGCAGCAGCACGCTTGACAATTCCCATCGAGCGAATGAACAGGCGCGGAAAACGAAGGCTGCTTATTCGGAAATTCTCTTTCGCGCGCTGGGTTTGAGCGCCGTACAGTGCATCTGCTGGTACATCGACCGGGCCCAGCGAATCGTTTTCTGTGCGAAATTCTGCCATCTTGGAATACCGTTTAGTTGGTCTGACTCGATTCGAGTCATATTTTGCACCAATATACCACCGATCAATCCGCACTGGATTCTGTTTGCGAGTACATCGCGTGGAATCATCTCGAAAATTCTTTGTAGTCCAAATGACGATCCTCGCTTCCATAGAAGAAATGCAAGCCCAGTCTGATGCGTGGAGGCGCAAATCGTTTTCTATTGCTCTCGTTCCTACCATGGGTGCCCTGCACGCCGGCCACATGGAACTGGTCCGGACCGCCAGGCGATTAGCTGACCGCGTTATAGTGTCCATCTTCGTAAATCCGACCCAATTTGCGCCTGGCGAGGATTTTGAAGAGTATCCGAGAGATCTTGAGACGGATTGCCGCATCCTTCGTGAGGAGGGGGGAGTCGATGTCGTCTTTGCGCCGCATCTCGAGACCATGTATCCGCCCACTTCTAATGCAACGAAAGTCGAGGTGTATGGATTGACGGATACTCTTTGCGGGCCGCATCGTCCCGGTCACTTCACCGGTGTCGCGACAATTGTCGCCCGGCTTCTGAACATCTGTAAACCCGACTTCGCGTGCTTTGGACAGAAGGATATACAGCAATTTGCCATAGTCCGCAAAATGGTTAAAGACTTGAATATGGACGTACATATCGAAGGTGTGGGAATCGTTCGTGAACCCGATGGCCTGGCGCTTTCATCCAGAAACAGATATCTGGGCGAGGAGGCACGGAGGCAGTCGACAGTTCTTTCGATGGCTGTCACGCGCGCCGCAGATCTGATCGCGAGCGGAGTCCGGTCAGCATCTGTTATCGAAGATCAGATGCGCGAAATCATCGAGACATCACCACTGGCCGACTTGCAGTACGTTGAAGTGGTGGATGGAGAATCGCTTGCGCGGGTACGCGAACTGACGCCAGGGAGATCAGCGATTGCAGCTACTGCGGTCTATTTTGGAGAAACCCGTCTGATCGACAATACCTTTATTCCGAAGGTTCCGGACTAAGAGTGTTGGGAGTCGTTGCGTTCGTACGCAGCAATTATTTCCTTCACGAGCTTGTGTCTGACGACATCATTCTGGTCAAAGTAAACAAATTCGATTCCGTCGACACCTTCGAGGATGCGGGCTGCCTCGACGAGACCGCTCTTTACTTTGCGGCCAAGATCGATCTGTGTAACGTCGCCAGTTACTATCGCCCGGCTGTTCCTGCCGAGCCGGGTCAGAAACATTTTCATTTGCTGCGTGGTCGCGTTCTGAGCCTCGTCCAGAATTACAAACGAGTTATTCAGCGTCCGGCCTCTCATATAGGCGAGAGGTACGATCTCCACCGTATTTTGCGAGAGGTGGATCGCCAGTTTCTCTCTCGGAATCATGTCTCCAAGAGCGTCATAAAGAGGGTGGAGGTACGGATCTACCTTGTCTTTGAAGTTGCCCGGCAGGAAACCAAGCTGCTCGCCGGCCTCGACAGCCGGACGGCACAATACGATTTTCTTGACCGATCGCTCCTTCAATGCACTTACGGCAAGAGCAACAGCAGTGTAGGTTTTTCCGGTGCCGGCAGGTCCAATCGCAAACACGATGTCCGACTTCTTTGCGGTCAGGACAAGAGTTTTTTGATTCGATGTCTTGGCGGCAATCGTTTCACCCGTCGGGGTCCGAAGGATGTACTCTTTGTTGGTCGCTTGATCGACATCCTCAGATGTGCTGCCCGGGTTTTTCTGAAACAGAGCCAGAACTGTTTCGACATCGTTATCAGTAAGGCTTTTATTTCGGTCAAGGACAGATACGAGTTCCTCGACAATGCGCTCGATCTGATCGACTTCAGAGGAAGCTCCTTCGAGCCTTATCGTGTTTCCGCGGGCGACAATCTGAGTACCCGGAAACCCGGCTTCAATCTTTTTGAGATATGAGTCATCGAGTCCGTAGAGCAGCAACGGCTCTGCATCGTCAATAACGATCGTTTTATTTACCAATTAGACGTAACATTAATGAATGAATCCTTTGGCCTTTTTATCCGGGATGGATGGATAGGTTGCAACGCGGTGAAACCTGATGCGAAACGATAGCACGGAAGCCATGGCCCTGACAGTGGAATTTACAAAAATGGACGGAGCGGGTAATGATTTTATCGTTATTGATAATCGCTTCTACAACTTCAGCGACGCCGAGCTGAGGCGTATTGCCCTTGAATATTGCCCGAGAAGAACGGGAATAGGTGCTGATGGGCTAGTTGCCTTAAATGAACCGTTGGTTGTCGATGCCGACGCGAGGATGCGATACTTCAATGCCGACGGTACGGCGGGCATGTGCGGGAATGGCGCCCGCTGTCTGGTCGCATACGCAATTGGCGCTGAAATCAACTCTGACCAATACCTGATAGAAACTGATTCAGGCATGTACAGGGCCAGAGCGGACGCGGTCGGGATTATTACGCTGTATGTCCCTCCGCCCCGAAACTATCGCAAAAACATCCAGCTCGACAATCTGACCGATGAAGCATCATATATCTGGACGGGTACTGATCATGTGGTGATGGAAGTGGGCGATCTAAACGAAACTGACGTAGCCGGTATTGGCCGGGCGATTCGGTACGATGCCGCTCTGGCACCATCAGGGTCGAATGTTAACTTCGTATCGAAATCGGGAATGGGTCCGACGGAAATCGCCGTCCGGACGTACGAGAGAGGCGTGGAGGAGGAGACGCTTGCTTGCGGGACGGGCGCAATGGCTGCCGCTATCGTATCCGCCTTCCGAGACATGGTAGCTGCGACTCCGGTAGTGGTGCATATGCCCGGAGGCGAGCTGGTTGTTGACTTTGATATTACAGAAGAGGGACAGATTGAAAATCTGTCCCTCTCCGGTCCTTCAAATGTCGTGTATCGTGGAACGATTCAACTGGACACAAGCCTGTTGAAACCTAGTTGACCAGGAAAATTCGACGGTTGTCGACGATGTCGGCTTCGTCTCGCACACTGGCGATCAGTTGTGAGCGCAGTCTATTGCGCTTTTGCTGCGTGAGCTGACCTCTGATCGAACCGCGTTCAGCTTCCGTGATGTTACCGACGTTGGATGAGGAAATGCGGCGTATCACGAATACGGCGTTATCGCCTTCAATGACGCCGGACACTTCGCCATCGTCGAGTCCGAACAGCGAGCCTATAAATACGGGCTCGCGTCCAAGCGAAGGTATAACCCCCGACGAATATGTGAGATCGTTTGCCGTCTGGACTGTTCCGCCGACAGCTGTCGCAAGCTGGGTAAGATTCGTCGTTTCGGCCGCTTTCAACTTCTCAGCCTGGACTTCTTTCTTCTTCTCTGTTTTTACCCTGACCTCTATTTCAGCTCTGACTTCGTCAAATGGACGATAACCTTCGTCCGAAATTTCAGCGAGTTGCGCGACGAGAAAATTTTCGTTCAACTCTATTACCGGACTATAATCTCCCTCGTCCGCGCGCTGCAGGAAGTTTGTCAGCTGACGGCTATTCCCGATCCCCGGGATAAATGACTGATCAGCCTCGATCTGAACCGGCTGCACGGTGTATCCTCGGCGCTGCGCTTCCTCGGTGAAATCCTGTTTTTCAGTTTCCGCAAAGAAAAGAAGGTCGGCAAGATTGTCTTCGATTCGGTTCAGTGTTGTAACCGATGCTGTGATCGGTAGCGAGAAGTCAACCAGCTGTACTTCCTCGCGGGACTCAGCGGTAACCTTAATGAGATGAAACCCGAACTGGGTTTCTACTGGTCCGACAATACGGCCGATCCTTGCATTGAATGCAGCATCGGCAAACTCTTTGACCATCCTGTCACGAGAAAACCATCCCAGATCACCACCATTAGCGGCGCTGAGCGCGTCATCGGACATCAGGCGAGCGACTTCACCGAACGTGGCTCCCGCATTAATCAGTTCGCGGATGTCATCGATCTTCTGGCGCGCGGCAACTTTTGCATCGTCCGCGGCCCCGGGCGCTACACGGACAAGAATGTGCTGGGCGCGCAGAGATCTTGAGTCACTTGGGCGGACGTCCTTGATTTTTACCAGATGCATTTCGCCGCCCGCAGCAAATGGGCCTAACACGCCATCCGAATCGGTATTTGCGAAGACGACTTCCGCGAGATCCGGATCAAGATCGTTTACGCTGAAATATGCATCGGAGTAAGGACGCTCCGAGAAATTCCTGATCAGGAACAGCGAGTCGTCTTCTGCACTGGCAAAACGATCCACCAGCGCGTCCAGCTCTTCTGTCACCTGAATCGTGTCAGCGGCAGTTGGCGATTTCGAAACCGTGACGTAGTTGAGGGTGAATGACTTTTCCCGGGCATAGTCTGAACGATGGTCGTCGTAGAATCTCCGGAGATCTCTATCTGAATATGAGATGAGGGAATCAGGAACCGCGGCAACCCGGAGGGCAACAAACGCCGCATTAACCGAGGCATTGCGTCGCTCGAATTCGGCGAGCACTTCCTCATCCGAAACACGAACGGTTGCGTCGAGCAGCTTGTCGAATTTCTCCCTGCGGCGTTCAGTCCTCAGATACTGCTCAACACTAATCCAGAAGTCGCGGGCGTCTTCATTTTCGATAAAGTTCTGCAGCAGGCTACGGTCGAGATTGCCCGACTCGTCCTTGAAGTAATCCTGAATAAATGGATGTGGATTATCGCCCGTGATCAGGTCCGTCACTTCGGAGTCGGCGACTTCAATCCCAAGTCGATCCATTTCCTGCTGGCGGAGTCTGTCATCGACTAGCTCGTCGAAAATGCGATCGCGTTCTGCGTCGAGCATCTGGGGAGGAATCGCTTCACCGGTTTGTTGTCTGTACTGCTCAAGACGGCTGTCAACTATCGCGTTGAATTCTTCAAGCGAGATGTCATCTCCGTTCACTTTTCCGATGACGTTCCCGGTCTGCCCGAGTACATCAAAAACGTTAGTATCCTGAAGCATGAAGATGATGCCAAACGCAACGACCAGAATCCAGAGGATAACCCCTGTGCTGTCGCGCATTTTGCTCATAAAGCCCATTGATTCGCCTGGTCTCGGGAAGTCCCGATCGGACTTCCACAATGAAGTAAAACTGGATATATCCCAATAACGGGACGATAAATATACTTATTGTGCGCTCCAATAGTTCAGGCTTCGAAGAACCTTTACAGTTGGGGAATGAGGGATGAGGGATGAGGGATGTGGGATGAGGGATGAGGGATGAGGAATCAGGGATGAGGGGCAGTTGTGAAGGATCGGGACCTCCGAACGGCTCACATTTGGGTCTACGTCCATCCGATTCGTATCCTTGAATTACCCACAGGATCCTCCTATCC
>JABDKO010000004.1 GCA_013002165.1 Rhodothermales bacterium
GTACGGAACTGCAAGGCGGCAGGTGCACGTGCTATCGCGGTACAGGCAGATGTTGCCGACTCAGCAGCTGTCAGAGCCATGTTTATAAGCTGTGACCGGAATTTGGGTCCGGTGTCCTGCCTGGTCAACAACGCAGGTATCATCGGTGGGTCAAGCACGCTTACCGATCTGCAGGAGGACACACTCCTGTCGACATTCGCAACCAATTTTCACGGCACGGTGTTCTGCCTGCAGGAAGCTGCCAGGCGCATGAGAACGGACCGGGGAGGCCTGGGTGGCGTGATCGTGAATATCTCTTCGATTGCCGCGGTCCTTGGAAGCCCAGGCGAGTACGTTCACTATGCCGCGTCGAAAGCTGCCGTCGAGACTCTGACCGTCGGCGCGGCCAAGGAACTGGGCCCACTCGGCATTCGAGTGATCGCCATCCGGGTTGGCACGACCTCCACGGATATTCACCAGCGTGAAGGTAACCCTGCACGCCCTGCCATGGTGGCAGCATCCACACCCCTTGGCCGGATAGCCAGCCCGGATGATATTGCAGAAGCTGCGGTATGGCTTGCCTCGGCAAAGGCAAATTTTGTATCCGGTACGGTGCTTACCGTGGCTGGCGGACTGGCGCCCTGACGTTATGCTCAACGTGTATACGTCCTATCCGCTAGACTCGTTACGCGGTCTCCGCCTTGCGCAACACGTCCATCGACACGACTCGGCGTACGAAAGGAGCCATTCCCGCTGGTCCGGATTTTCGATCTTTTAGATGGATACAGATATCCGGTCGACGTGATGCGATGATCCCGATAAGATCGCCCCGGATAGTATCATCCAGACCCGCTCCTATGATCACGCTGCAGATATTCGGCTCGGCCTCGAGTTGCCGAATGACTTCCTCGCGATCATGCGCCCCGAGCCATTCTATTGGCAGATCGTCCAGCTGACTTTCGATATCTTCAACTACGCTGGGTAGGCGGCCTACTAAAAGGATGACAGGTACCATCTGCCCCTCCGGTGAATTGCCTGAACGTTGCCCTCACTATACCACCAGTCTTTACTCGGCACTGGAGAACGCCTGTTGCCGTGGAGCGGCCATCGCTGTTGCACTGCCGGTGTCCGGTATGCGATCCTGAAATCGGAGGTACGCCCGATGTCTGTTGGCAAAGATCCAGAACGCAGGCAACTCACTGCAGCGGAGATTGGTGCGATTGCGCATTTGTATCGGGGCGAAGTCTACAGATCGACCATCTGGCGAACCCGCCTCGACACGACCACCAACTGGTCAGTCGTGACGCTAGGCGTTGCCCTGTCGATTGCGTTTTCATCTCCGGAGGCCTCACCACTGCCACTTATTCTGGTCGGCGTTCTCATCAGTTTCTTTTTGATGCTGGAAGCACGCAGATACCGCTATTTCAATGTATGGCGCGCGCGTTGCCGCTGGATAGAGGTGCATTTCTACGCGCCAATGCTGTACAACGGGGACCTGCGCATGGAAGACGGCTGGCAACACACGCTGGCCGATGACTACTGCGCACCAAGCTATCACGTGCCCATGCGAGTGGCCATTGGCCGGCGTATACGACGCAACTATTTCTGGATCCTGTTGATCCAGACCACCGCCTATATCGGCAAAATCATCGTGCATCCCGCCCCGCTGACAGACCTCTCTCAATTGAGTGAGCGGGCGGCCATAGGCCCACTCAATGGGCACTATGTTCTGGGGCTCGGGGCCGTTTATTGCCTGATCTGGGGCAGCGCTACGATCTGGAGCTGGCGAAACGATCTGCAACGTGCGCGTGACAGGCAGCCAGGTACCGACGCCGGTACCGGCATGGGTTGAACCCACTGTCGATCAGCTTGTTTCAAACGCCTCTTTCGTCACGATGACACCATCGGCATCGGCGTAAATATAATCGCCAGGACGGAATTCGATGCCACCGAATGACAGGGGTATATCGCGTGTTCCGCCGGTAACAGGAATGTATTTTCTCGGGCAGATACCCAGCGCGAACAGTGCAACCGGGATATCTGCTATCTGCACGGTATCCCTGATATAGCCGTTTACGATAATGCCCGCATAGCCACTGGCCTGGGCGAATTTCATCAGGTTTTCGCCAACGATCGCAAAGTAAGCTTGTCTGGCGTCTACCACGACCACCTTGCCTCGTCCGTTTTCATCTCGTAACAGTGTGATGAGATCGGAATTATTGCGATCAAGCTGGATGGTGACAATCTCCCCCTGGCACCTGACAGCGCCGCCGTAGCTCGTGAATCCAGGACCAAGTACTGACACTTTGTCGGGGTAAGTGTCACAATAATCTGCGATATATCTGGTCATACCATTCTCTGCAAACGGGAGGTTGTGCCCGGCTGGATCGGGCTCCGGACGGATTCTACCATCGCGATGTTTCCGTGAGGGGCACATTTGATATTATGGAGGGCTCGATACAGGGCACGTGAATCATGAAGGTCGTAACAGGTGTAATTGGCAACGATATCCATGTTGTGGCCAACCGATTGATGGATCTATCACTTAACGCAAGAGGCTACGAGGTGTTCAACCTGGGTGTTAACACCTTTTTGGAAGAGTTCTTCGATGCAGCCGTGGAAACGGGGGCAGAGATTCTGCTGATTTCCTCTCTCAATGGTGAAGCCGAGGGATGGAGCCGCGAGGTCAAGATACTCAAATCCAAATACAAGACTCTCGACCGCTTGATCATGATGATTGGGGGCAACCTGACTGTTGGCAGCGGTAATGCCAGGGATATCGTTCCGCGATATAAGAATTACGGCTTTGACCTGGTCTGCCACCAGGTTGACCTGAACACGGGCCTGGACATGCTCGAAGACTACATCAAAGAACACAGACAGCCATGAGCCAGTTACAGGAAGAACGGGAGATCATACTCGGCAATGAAAATGTCGACGCCTTTGATTTCGATGAAGTGCGTGAATTCATAGAAAATGCCGATGAGAAGCTGTTCATCTCTCATCACTTCGCCACCAGGGACAAGATGCTGGTTCAGCCCCGCGGAGGCTTCCCGACCTACGAGAAGCAGTATGCCCTGTACGAGTTCTTTGTTGCCGCCAATGTCGACGTCCTGCCACTGACCATCGACTCCAATACACGACTCAATGACTACGCAACGGCAGAAAAGATGTTGCGCCTGAGCGAAGCGAACGAGATCGATATGCTCAACGGCTACCCGTTGGTCAATCATGGTTACCGCACCACGCGCAAGATGATGACGCACTTCAACCATCCGGTAAGCCTGCGCCATGGTACTCCGGACGCCCGCTTGTTGACAGAAATCGCCATCGCTGCCGGCATATTCGAAATCGAGGGCGGGCCGATCACCTACTTGCTCCCCTACTCCAAGAATTTCCCGCTGGACAAGGCCTTCCTTTACTGGAAATACGTGGAGCGCGTATGTGCAGACTACTCAAAGCTGAACAAACCAATCAATCGGGAATCCTTCGGCCCGCTCACCGCCACCCTCGTGCCGCCGGCCATAACCATAGTCATCCAACTGCTGGAGATGTTGTTGTCACTGGAAGAGGGCGTCAAGTCATTCTCGGTGTCATTCTCGCAACAAGGCTCGATGATCCAGGACATTGTCACAGGCACGGTCACCCGCAAGCTCGCCAGGTTCTACGCAGCACAGATAGGCTGCGAAGATGCATCCATACATCTGGTCTATCACCAGTGGATGGGGGCTTTTCCAACAAACAGGGATTCAGCCGATCAACTCATTAATATGTCAACTGTGATTGCCTCGATGGTAGGTGCTGACAAGATCATTACCAAAACCCGTGAGGAAGCTGTAGGTATACCGACCAAGGAAGCCAATGCTCAAACCGTGGCAAATACCCAGTACACACTGAGAATTCTCAGTGGATTGCCCGCTATTGTCGACGAACAAGAGGAGGAAATCCTGACAGCCGAAGTACAGGCAATCATGGACGCCGTGTTCAATGACTCGGCGGATACACTCTGGCGCAAAGTATTCAATTCGATAAAGAATGGCATCATCGATGTGCCCTTCTCACCGCACATAATCAATCACAATAAAATGATCACCATACGTGACGCCCATAAAAATATTCGAATTATCGAACGAGGTAATGTACCGATCCCCGACCGTTGCTATGCCTATGAAAAATCCTGCTGCGACCTGAACAAGGACACGACCAGTATCGTCAATGACATCATCCACGATATAGGAATAATGCAGTGAGCACGAGCAATGAAAAGCTGCTGATCGATATTGGCAGTACTTACTTCAAGGTCAGCACCAATGCGTCCATTGAGCAGCATTTTCGGGATTTCAACAAGCAGATTCTTGACGACCTGATACACAAGTGCGGCGATACCGTGCATCGCTTCGAGGCCAGTGACATTCATATCTGTTCGTCCGCCAACGGCGGCTTGAGCACATTGATAATCGGTCTAACGCATTCCTACTCACTGAAGTATGCAAGCAATATCGCTTTCAACTCAGGCATCAACATCATCCAGTCAATAGTCTTTCAAAACATAGAAGATTACTCGATACCCAGTGATGTCATCGATGTAGTCATCATAGTGGGAGGCATTGATTCCAACGGCGGCTTGTTTGACCAGCGGCTCAGCGATTACATCGCCAAACTTGACTACTCCAATGTGGTTTATGTGGGTAATTCCCAGGATGCGGCTGCCATTGCATCGCAAGTGGAGCGACTGGTCGTATTACCGAATATTATTGACGACCGCCTGCATATTGTCGAACAGCATCTCAAGGAATACCTTACCAACCTGTACCAGCAGGACATAGAAGGCAAGGAGGATATAAAGCACCTGTATCAAATCACAGGGAACCAGATTTACCCTACTCCCTATGTAGTCAATAAATCCCTGCCTCTGATCCATTCCTCTTTCTCAGTGACAGAACCGTTTATCCTGCTGGACATCGGTGGCGCTACCACCGATGTTCATTACTCCAAGGATCTGGTAAGCGACAACATCGTCACCGAGCAGGGTCATGATCGCATTGTGTTCAAGAAACTGGGCGTCTACAAATCGCGACAGTCACTGATTTTTACAGCCGAGAATAATGAATTTGCATACGAGCTTTTGATGCATTTGAAGGTGACAGAAAATATCTACACTGAATACAGCGAGAAGGCGACCAGGATATTGATGCAACTTGCGATATTTCTCGTCTTATGCAAGATGTCTCACTACAGACCGACCTACGTCACCCTTAATCTGCTCGCCATCAACTCCATCGTATTCACGGGAGGCATTACCAAAGTACTGGAAGCCGAAGACATCGAAGACGTCGTGGCATTTTTCTATCGAAAGATACTCAATTCTGATCACAAGCCTGTGACTGTACTGGACACCAATTACGATATCTGGACACTCGGCGCAAGGGAACACGCAACATGTCAATAAACTGCATTCGTGTATTGCTGGACAACGCCGCAGTCTCTCACCCGGAGAAGATCGCGGTACGCTTCAATGAAAGTAAGCTCTCCTACGCCGAGCTGTTGTCACGTGTGAACCACGTGGCCCTCTACCTGCAGGAGCTTGACCTGCCAAAGGGGTCTCGCATCGGGCTCTATTCAAACAAGGATATCTCCCAGGTCATTGCCATTCTGGCGATCCTCTCCACCGACTACATTCTCGTTCCCCTCACCCGACTGCTCAAACCGGAGCAAGTCCAGTACATCATCGACGATTGCAGCATAAAGTGCGTCATTACCGACAAACTCAAGTTGAAAAGTATTGAAGAGATCGACTTCGATGGGCATATCATTTCCATCGAAACAGTGGACAAGGACATCCCCTCATTCGAGGAGATTTACAAGTACTACAACAAACCGTTCCACTGCGATATCAACGGCCATGAAAATGCTGTCATCACCTATTCCTTCGGGCTGACAGGCACCCCCAAGGGCATTGTCATCTCACACCGAAACCTGTTTGATTCAGCACGCGTCGTGTCGCAGTATCTTAATCTGAACGAGAGTGATGTGATATCCGGACTGCTCATTTTCAACCTGGACTACGGTCTCAACCAGATTTTCTGCGCGCTCCTGAACAAGGCTACTCTGGCCTTGCACCGTTTCATCCTGCCCGAGGAATTTTTCAATCACCTGATCAACGATCAGGTTACCGTGCTGCCACTGATGCCTGTGCATATCTCGCAAATGTTCGATGAAGACCTGCACGCACGCCCCACCGCAGAATTATTTGACAAAGTACGCACGATTACCTCCTCTGGTGGAAACGTGACGGAGCGGATGATCGATCATTGTGAGAAGACGTTCAGAAACGCGCGCTTTTATTCCATGCATGGGCTTACGGAAGCATTCCGCTCTACGTACCTGGACCCTTCACAAATCAAGATTCGCCCGGACTCCATCGGCAAGGCCATTCCCGACGTCGAGCTATACGTCATCGATGAAAATGGATTGGAATGTGCCGCTCGTGAGGTGGGGGAATTGATCCATCGGGGCAGCTACATTTATCGAGGCTTCTGGAATGCACCGGCGGAAACTGCCGAGCGATTCAAGTCGGTCCAGATTCTCAAGAACGTGATCGATCTGGAAGGTCAGCTCGCAGACGAGATTGTCGTGGCAACTGGTGACTATGTCTACAAAGATGAAGAAGGTTACTTCTACTTCGTATACCGCCGTGACGACATGATCAAGACCAGTGGCTTCCGGGTATCTCCGTTTGAGGTGGAATCGGTGGTTACGAAGCACCTCCCGCAAATACAGCAATGCGCAGTATTCGGCATGAATAATCCCCTGATAGAAGAGGAAATCGTCATGGTGTATTCAGCCGCCAGCGAAATCTCCGAAAAGGAGATTGCTTTCGAGCTGAAGAAACACCTGGCGACCTATATGGTGCCCAGCCGGATTGTTTACAGAAAATCATTGCCCCTGGTGCAAAGTGATCGGAACCAGATCAACAAGGAAGAGTTGAAGCAGGAGTTGGCCGAGAATTGATGTGTGTGGTTTGATGACAACCCCGGCCGTCTGACGAGTGTCACCAATGCCGATGGTTACAACCAGATCCGCTATAGTTAAGATGAAGCCGGCAGCAGACTGACGCAGAATGATGTGCCGATAATCGCGCCACGCATTGACCCGACGACCCGCTCGTCCGCGCCAGGTTCTCGCCTGTATGACAAACAATGGCGATATCGGCGAATACTCAAAATTGCAACGGCTCCCGAAGGAGCCGTTTTGAACCCTGCAGTAAGCCTGGCTCTGCAATTATCCGTTTATCATGGTTCAGTGATTACCGTGTCGATAACACCACCCTTAGCTGCACGTACCTGTTGCACAGTCACCATCGTCTTGTTGATAACGGCTTTTGCTTCCGCACTGACACTGACCGTGCCGTCAGCGTCGTAAAGGTCGCCACAGTAATCCTCTGAAGAATCGCAGATATCAACTTCGGCGCGTGCACCGGTACTGAATACGGCCTTGATATCATATTCACCCTGATCCATGTTGGGTAAGACTAAATTGAAGTGATGTGCTGCAGTGGTGTTCAGGAGCAACCCGATCTCCTCATCAGTCACAATGCACTCATCGGCGAAGTTAATCGTGCCATCTGGATCAACTTCCGCAACGCCATCAAAATCTGTATCTCCGTCTGTACAGCTCTGAATGACTCCCCCTAACGTCGCGGAAAGCTGCTGTATGCGTTTTGACAGAATTATCGTACCGGGCGCCGCCGTTGAAACTCCACCGCCATTTTTTGCTACCGCCATGACCGTCACATACGCTTCAGCATCTGCAATTGCCTTTCCACTTCCACCATTTTTACCTTTGACCGATCCGTAAGTCACCAGGCCAATTTCTGCAGAAACGCCAACCAGTAGCTCTTTATCCTGCGGTACCTTGATGGTGGCCAGTGTGTAGCCCATTTTTTCGTCAACAAAAGTGTCATCCTCTGTTGCATTTTCGATTACGGCTACGGATGCCAAAGCTGGCTCGCTGGTCCACGTTGCCGCAAATTTTGCTGAAGGTGCTGCCTGTACGGTTGCAACCGATAAGGTCGATAGCGCCAGACTCGCGGTGAAATATGTTAACTGTTTTTTATCCATTGTTACCTCTTCCCATTATCACGAAACACGATGTGTATCTGGTTGAATCTGCGAATTGATTCGAACTTTTTAATCAACAATAAGTGCATGTTTTTTTATATGAATTTACTCGCGCCACGACCCTAAGCAATACCAATGCCTAGGTCGATCGCCTCATCAATCGACGACCAAAAAAGCACAACTACCTCACCAGAACAGGCTTGTTTGATAAAGCCTCGGGACGCCCTGTACACAGATTT
>JABDKO010000088.1 GCA_013002165.1 Rhodothermales bacterium
GCCCTTGCTTCCTGGGGCTGGTGGTTTAGTACCCAGGGTGTCCTCGGGTTCCTCATTCCCGTGCTTTGTCTGGTATTTATTTTCAAACGAAAGCCCGGGGAAATTGGTCTGGGCCTGGGCGATTGGAAGCTCGCACTCGGACTTAGCGCGTTGTACATCCCCCTGGTCGTTGTTGGAACCTTCGTTCTGTCGGCCGATCCGGCGTTTCAGGCAAATTATCCCCACCTGCGCAGCGCCGCCTCGTCGTGGAAAGTTTTCGCGATTTACGAATCGCTATTCATCTTCTACTGGTTTGGATGGGAGTACCTCTGGCGTGGTTACATGCTGTTTGGTACAGAACGGACTTTCGGCGCCTATGCAATTCTGATCCAGGCGATACCATTCGCGCTTTTGCACGCCGGCAAACCGTTTATCGAAGGGATGCTTTCAGTGGTCGGAGGTATCGCGCTGGGCGCCCTCGTATGGAGGTGTCGCTTATTCTGGATAGCCATCCCGATTCACGCAGCGCAGATGTTGATACTGGACTTCTTCTGCTCGCTCCGCGTGCGAACCGGGGCTACAGGGCTGGGCCTTTCCGATTTGATTGAGATGCTAGGAGGAATGTAGATCCCGGGGAACGCAAGCAGTTTTTCACACCCGCGACCGACTGTCAGTTGAGAAACTACCAGGTATACATCAATGACATGATGTGCCCGGGGCCGCCGAACCCGTTCTCAAATGGAATCATTGCGTAGTCAAATCGTAGCTCATTGATGGCGAGGCCCAGGCCTGCTGTCAGGCCGCGAAGTGCATCGTTGGTAATGTAACCTGCTCGAATGGTCAGCATCTCCACAACCTCGGCACCTGCGCCAATGTGTACGCGCGTCTGCTTTGCCGGCTCATTGTAGGATACATCGACTGCCAGAGTGCTATTGACGAGACGCGTATTATCTTCCATGATCATCCTGAATGGATACAACGAAACCCCGCCGCGGACCGTTGTCGGCAGCGTTGTCTCAACCGTCGATAGTTCGTCCATTTTTCCAAGGTTAGTAACGGCGAGCCCTAAAACGACGCTCTTCTGTGCAACTTCAACCTGCGTTCCGAGGTCGACTGCGTAGCCGCGAGCAGATACTTCCAATACCTTTTCAGAAACATATTTGATACTCGCACCGATCCGGACCGGACCCAATGTCCTGCCGTACCCGATACCTGTTGTTAAATACTGAGCAGAAAATGAACCGGTCGCCGGACCGGGACGATCCCTCTGTTCAATCTCATCGATGGCGTTGGCCAGAACGAACAGGCCAAACCCGCCGCTGGAACCTGACCCGAGTCGGACCGCCCCGGCATACGATCTGTCGTCCGCAACCCATATGTGATGCGCAAGTGCGCCGGAATTAGTTGTCTGTGAAGCCAGTCCGGCCGGATTCCAGAAAACAGAAAATGCATTCGAGGCCGACGTAACGTGTGCATCTCCCATAGCTGCAGCCTCGGCATTCACGCCAATCTCCAGAAAGGCGAGCCCGCTGGTCTGCGCCGAGACTTGCGACGGGATAACCATTGCAAGCAAGAGTGCTATAGCGCTGATGTTTCTAACAGACATCCTAGAGAAAGATTTTCAGGGTAAGAAAGTGCATCGTACCAACGGCGTATGGCTCGAGGACGAATGCGTACTCAGCACCTGTCAAGAGATTTCCAACCGGATAAACAACGGAAAAGCCAAACGAAGGTTTGATGCCGCCGATATCTGAACGAATCTGGTCGATGCCTGCCCGGACAGAAAACTCGGGACTCAACTGATACTCGCCACCTAACCGAAGGCGCGAGTCAACAATCGTGAGATCCTCAGAGATCACAACCGGCTGAGGTACTCCGCTGACAATTTGCACCTCCTGCGTGCGTGCCTCCCTGCTCGTTGTGCTTATCTCATACTCAGCAAAAATTGTCGATCCGATTCCTGGTAATTGATGAGATGCGCCCAGCCGGATTCTCCTTGGAAACGGATCATCCGTTGTCTTTCCGGCATCGCCGAGAAGTCCCGCTGTGTCGTAACTGAACGATGCAAGCAGATCCTCGGCGACTAGTGCGAGCCGCGTCTGTGGAAGTACCTGAATCGTCATCCCGAAATCCAGACCGATCGAGTTAACCGCGCTAATATCATTGAAGAGATCCGAGCGAAATAACTGCAGTGCAAGGCCGCCACTCGCCCGTTCGCTGAATTTCAAGCCGAATGCCAGAAAGAAAGCAAACTCATCAACAGCATAGTCCTCCGTATGAAAGCCCGAGTTATCGCGACCATCGATGTTGGAAACACCTGCATGTATCATGCCTGCTGCAACACCGGCACGCGGGCGCAGCGGTGATGCAAACTCAAGAAATTGCAGCTGGCGATCAAAACGCAATAGCGCTGCAGAAGCAGAAAGAGTCTGCTTGCCAACAAAGGGTGCAAGTGCCGGATTATAAAATGGACTTGCATTGCCTGATATATCCGCAGATAGCGCATTACTCAACGCGACCCCGCGGGCCCCAAAACCTAGTCGCGTAAAGGCACCGGCTTCTTGAGCGCTGGCGACCTGCGGTACGGCAACAGACAGTCCGAACACAATCGCCAGCATGAAAAATGTGACTCGCTTCACCATCATTCCAGCACCAGAATTTTTCCCCAGAACGTGTCGCCAGCCGCTTCTACTACATAAAAATACGTGCCGTTGGCAACCCTGAGTCCTTCACTGTCCTTCCCATCCCAGACCGATTCTCGGATACCGGGTGATGAAGAGTCAATGTCAATTTCCCTGACCAGCGTCATCCCGAAATCGAATACCCTGATTCGCGGTGAGGCCGCCGTATCCAACTCGTACCGAATCCGCACAAACTGATCCGCGACCGGTGAAAAGGGATTGGGATATGCGAACACGTCAACGTCCGGAACGGCATCCGATGGTTCGTCCGGATGCAGCGGAACTTCGACCCTGAACAGTTTCCATGTGGCTCCCTGGTCGAGACTTTTTACGAGGCCGTCGGTTGTGCCCGCCCACAATTCATTTCCTATCGTAGCCACGGACAATACACGTGCGTCAGGTCGTATCAACCTGTCGGGCTGACCGGGATCATTGAACGACCGTACAGTTGTCCACGTAATTCCATCATCCCGGGTAATAAACAATCCGTTGTCACCTGCGGCGTAGACGATTCCTTCGGCAAATGCGAAATCGAGAATTCTTTCACCACGAAGAACCTGCTGAAATGACTGGCCCTGATCCCGCGTGACCGTAATTCCGAAGACACCCTGCTCTCCTGCTTCGCCCGCGTTCCACGTCGCCATCCAGATTGCATTCGTATCAGGAAGAGGCTGTTCCTCAATTGAGATGACCCACGACCCGGTCAGCGTACTATCGGACCCATCTGCACTGCTTTTGCGCCAGCTGAGACCACCATCGTCAGATCTGTTAACGCCGTTCGGCGTTCCGGCCCATACCGTCCCGAGATCATCTACGAGCACTGCAAAACCCATGTGATTCAACCACCCGAGCGTACCGCGGCGCGGTTCCAGCTTAAAGTCGTATGTGCTGTCAGGGCTGATGAAATCGAGCGTGTCGGGAGGCAGGACCACACGATCCCACGATTGACCTGCATCCGTTGATCGGCGAATTCCACTTGCCCAGCCCGCGACCCAGACCTCGTCGTTGACTGGGTCATAATCGATATCGAATGGAGGACTCTGCTGGGGCACAATGACATCAAGTGCCTCAAGAGTCGAAACCCCGTACTGCACCTCTGTGTCACCCGGGACATCGAGTTGTGGCGGACGGTACTGGAATGTCTGTCCGGCGTCCTCCGAAAACAGGAAGCCCGCCGCGGACTGAAATCCGTCTCCTGAGGCATCATCGATGTAGCCCAACCCGAGCCAGATCGTTGTACCCTCAACGTCAATCGAGAATATTCGATTTCGACTTCCGCGGAGTGAGTCCTCGTCGCTCACAAACCAGGTCATTCCCCCGTCGCTCGTCGTATTCAGAAACGGACCTACCCATAAAGTGTCTCCCTCGGCATGCAGGTTTGAGACCGCATTGTTTACAATTCCGTCGGAGGGCACCAGTGCCTGAATTCCACCTTCAGTCAACTGAAATGATTGGCTCCGGACTTCAGCAGGCGCAATGATGAAAAATATCAGACCGGTAATAATTGCTAGTGCCTGTTTCATTGTACACGCACCTCTCTGCTCGCTACTTCGCTGGCAAGCCCGTTTCGGTCGAACGCCTGAACGTAGAATGTCGTAGTGTCGGGCGGCTGGTTCGCCGGTATGCTGAACGAGGCAGTATATCTACCGTCGCCGGCGACGTCGTCGCCACTGGAGGCACCGTCGTCAAACATCGGGAAATCGTCGGTTGGAGGATTTGTCGTACCGATAAGGACTTCCAGAATATTCGAGAGCCCCTCCGCATCTGAAACGGTAGCTATCATCTTGAGTGTTTGCCCCGGCACAGCTGGATCAGGCAGGGCTTCGATCATTTGTATCACCGGTGCTGTCCCGAATGGCTGACTGGCTCCAAAGTTAATCAAACCGCGAACTTGATTGCTGATGTTAGCTGCATCGTCGACCGCATAGACCAGAATGGTGTAGAGGCCAAGCGCACCTATTGAAAAGTCAACTGATTCCGATATCGAGTAGACACCGCCGCCGGCTGACTGCAATGGCTCCAGCAGGATCACCGGTTCTCCGTCGAGGGGAGATCTGAGCAAGACCTCTACCCTGTCGATGTTGTTGTCCGAATCGGACACGGAGACGGCCGCATCTATCTGTACGGACACAATACCTCCGACCGTATCGGCGGGAAGCACAAGCGACAGATCAAAAAACGACGGAGAGTACGACAACTCGCTCACCACTGGAGCCGGCGTAGAAATAGGAGTTGTCCCGGGGCCTGAATCGCAGGCGGCCACAAAAAACAAAAGACTCAGCGCGAGCAGCTGCGTTATACCTAGGCGCATAGATACCTGAGATGAATTGAAAAGCATGCGCTATCGCGCAGGACTAACGGTATCGAAATGCAATATAGGCGTCTTGAAATGTTTGAACTAAATCTACCTTTGACCATCGGCTGAAGCAACCCCCTGATTAATGCCCTCAAACGATGGCAAGAGGTCTGATGCTGAAACAGAGAATAAACACCACAAAGCTCGCGATCGCGAGGATCTTGCGGCTGCCCGTCAGTCGGTCCTCAATATATACCGGTGGATGTTCAATCTTGATGAGAAAGACGATCAACAGGCACCAGATCAGCCACCCGGAATATCCCACGGTATCTGCCAGACGCGGAAGCGATGGGGCCACCGCCGACAGTACCATAAGGACGAGCAGCCACGGCGCTATAAACCGGTGCGCACCGGAGAATACCTTGTTCAGATAGAAGAACAGAATGGCCGCAAGAATAAACCAGAAAAATGGCCCAACCGTTGCTCTCATATCGAGCATCGCCGGAGTTTGATCCGCCACAAATCCGATACTACCCGACGCGAGCAACAACAAAACAAACCCTGACGCAATTCTTTTGTGCCATACCGGACCGACGAGGGCGTACAGAATGTGGCCGCCATCGAGTTGTCCAACCGGCAACAGGTTCAATGCCGTAAAAAACAATCCCAGCCAGGCGGCAAACAAGAGAGGATAGTGATACATCTCGAACATGGGTGGCACGTTGTCAAACAGGCTGGACGCCATCCAGAATAGAAGTGTCTGGCCGACAACAATGGACGACGTCTCTTGCTCGATCGGGGGTAGTATCTCTGTCGGGTATGTTCCGTTTTGTTCGACAAAAGCTTTCAGCTCCGGATGCCCGTCAAACTGCATAACATTGTCGGGTGGGGGAAGCGTAGCCAGAGCAATAAATAGAAGTAATACGGCTGCAACAAAACCTGCGATTGGACCGGAAGCTCCAACGTCAAACAGTTTCGTTCGTGAAGGTATTGCCGACTTGATTCGGATGACGGCTCCAAGCGTACCGATCCCAATGAATGGAAGCGGAATGTAGTACGGCAGCGTTGCGTCGATCGAGTGATGCCGTGCCGCAAAATAATGCCCGAACTCGTGGACGGTCAGGAATGTGAGCAGGGATGTGCTGAAGATCAGGCCGGATGACAGCACTCGCCATGAAAACATATCCATCATTGACGTAGCCGGTTGGCTCGACCATAGACCCCATATTGTCGTCGTGGTCAGCAGCGTCGACAGAAACAGGAGAATATGAAGCCAGTATCTGGGACGAGATGCTGTTTGCAGAGGCGCAATGCCAGCAATAGCTGGATCAGCGGCAGGCGTCTTGGTATTGATCTCCACGGAAAAGGGTCTTATTGAAAGGATGGCGTGCAACTACGCCTCGCCATGTTCTTTTGATTCAATTTGATAAGAAATCAACTCAACTGACTCAAGCCCGCACTTATTCGACGTGAAGCCTCAACGATATCATCGTATGCGGCTGCATATGATATGCGAATTCCAGTAGGCGATCCGAACGCGTCACCCGGAACGAGAGCTACATTATGATCTTCGAGTAGATACATACACAAATCGGTGCTGGTCTCGATAGGTCTGCCGCCGCGGGTAGTAGTACCAAGGTAGGCGCCGATGTCCGGAAAAAGATAAAAGGCGCCATCGGGTACGGGACAGGAAATCCTGGGATCACTCTGAGCCCACTCGACAAGTTTGTCGCGCCGACGCCTGAACTCGTCGACCATTTTCCGAATTGAGTCCATATCCATTTCGAGTGCCGCAACCCCGGCACGTTGCGATATGCTGGACGGTGCGGATGTGAGCTGACTCTGCAGCTTGGAGGCAGCTTTTATGATTTGCTTTTCACCGGCCATATAGCCAAGACGCCAGCCAGTCATGGCAAATCCCTTGGAAAAACCGTTGACCGTTACTGTCCGTTCTTTCATGCCGTCGAGAGTACCAAATGATACAAACGGTACATCGTACACGATGTGCTCGTAGATCTCATCGGAGATAACCGTTATCTGATCGTGAGGGCGAAGCACCTCGGCAATCTCCTCCAGATCACGTGGCGTGTATACAACGCCCGTCGGATTCGATGGAGAACAAAGAATTAGTACGCGGGATCGATCAGTGATAGCCGCTTCGAGAATGGCAGGCGTCAGTTTGTACGACTCTTTGACTCCGGTATGTGCTATGACGGGGGTCGCGCCGCCGAGCTTTACCATTTCCGGGTAGCTCACCCAGAATGGTGATGGGATGATTACCTCATCGCCTGAACCGGCAAGACAATAAATTGCCTGCGCCACGGATTGCTTTGCAC
>JABDKO010000103.1 GCA_013002165.1 Rhodothermales bacterium
ACGGAGACCAGGAAAATGACACTCGTCAGATGAGATAGGTCTGGCGTCCGGTCGTCACAATACTGCGACCATTCGGGAGTTTTGTGTGTGCAACGAATATAGTAAGGTCCGTATCATCGGTTGTCCCATACAAGTCCTTCTCGAATACTCAGAATACGTGCAATGATCGTCAATAGATTTCTTGCAGCCGCGTTCCTGACAGCAATTGTGATTAGCGGATGTTCCAGTTTTGGCGACCCGGATCGAGCTGATCTGGCTGCACTGGAGGCCGAAATTCTGGCCATGATTGGCACCGCCGAGGCATCCGACATCGCATTTTGCAGGGAGATAGCATTCGGGTCCAAGCCCTGCGGCGGACCGTGGAAGTACCTCGCTTATTCAACCGCTGTAACGGATAGCATAGCTCTCGCTGACAAAGTAGACCGTTACAACCGATGGGAAAATGACTTAAACCAGCGAGATGGTGCTATCTCTGACTGTCAGTTTGTCACTCCGCCCGGCGTGGAAATAGAATCGGGACGATGTCAACTCGGACGCGAGTGAATCACCCGGGTACATTGCCACTATGATAAAACGAAAGCCCCGACGCAGTGCGCCGGAGCTTTCTCGTATCAAACTCAATGCGTCAAGTCGAACACTGACTACGAATGCAGATCGGCTTTCTTCATCCGACCATTTTTCTTGGTCCCATTCGTGGAAGCATCTCCCGGAAACTGTCGAACGTTCTCTTCAAGAACCGGTCGACCCGTTCCAGCAGCAATCGGAGACGACTCGTGGATCACATAATCACTATTCGGTAGCGTATCGTTATGCTTCCGAGCAGCCTCGGCAGCCGCCAGCATTGAGTCGTCGGCATTCTTGCGGAGTTCGCGGTCATTCGATCGGATCTTTAGCTCAAACAAATCGAACGCGTGCTCAAACGCTTTGCGATCGCGCTCAAACTCAAGGTCACGATTACCGCTGCGAAGCTGGAGATCCATCTTCGAAAGCGACGCAGACATTGCGAACAATAGCATCGCATTGTCCGCTACTCGAGCTTGCACGGCCTGCCGCGAGATTATCTCCTCGCGATGCCATTTACTCGCCAGTTTAAATCCATGGGAGTTGAGCTGAACCAGCTTAGACAGCCGATCAGCATACCCATGCAATGACGGATGGACTCCGACAACAAGCGGAGCTGGCGGTTTGATTCCCGCAAATAATTGCAGTCCTAGCGGAATAGCTCTTCGAAGCAGATCAATGTTCAATCCGTTCTCCGAAAGCCTTTTAAGATTTTCCCCAACAGACTCATCGTTATTCCATCCGAGTGCTTCCTGGATGCCAACCATTTGCTCGGCTAATGCTTTACCGCCGTATGCAAAGATGAACGACTGCATGACCTCGTTCGAACCCTCAACGATTCGATGAATTCGATTATCTCGCCAGAGGCGCTCAAACTCATTTTCGGTTACGTATCCCTCACCGCCCATGATTTGCATGGCGTCATCAATAACTTCCCAACCGTAGTGAGAACAGAACAACTTGTTAATTGCTGTCTCAACCATGACGTCCTTGTCGCCTCGATCGAGCACTCCTGTCACCATGTACAGGACGGCATCCATCGCATAGCAATATGCTGCCATACGAGCGATGCGCTGCTGGACAAGCTCGAAGTCAGCAAGGGGTCGCCCGAACTGATAGCGCGTCTGCACCCACTTCGTCGCCTGATCCCGGGCTCGCTTGGCAGCTCCCGTCACACCGGCGGACAGCGTGCATCTGCCGTAATTCAAGCACGTAAGAGCAACGTGAAGACCTTTGCCCTCCAGGTGAAGAAGGTTCTCAGCCGGAATGCGAACATCTGTAAAACGAATTCGCGCCTGCCACGTACCTCGAATGCCTGTCTTCGAGCGGTTATTCTGAAATACATCGACTCCCGCCATGTCCGGCGTACAAATGAGAGCTGTGACCGCGTCTCGGGTTTTGCCAGTTTTCGGATCGGTGATCTTTTGCTTCGCCATCACGGTAAACATGCCACTCAGAGCGCCCGAAGTACTCCACTTCTTCTCTCCGTTGAGAATGTAGTACGTACCGTCACTGCTCTTTTCACAGCGGGTTTCCTGACCTGCCGCATCCGAACCAACCTGAGGCTCCGAAAGGCAAAATGCCGACAAGTATTGCCGCGCTACCTTCGGAAGGAATTCCTTCTTCTGGGCATCTGTTCCGAAGAGCATCAATGCCTTGCAGCCAATCGATTGGTGGGCCGAAACCATCACTGCGGTAGAACCACAGTAACTTCCAATCATTTCGAGCACCCGGTTGTAACTGGAGACACTCAAGCCGAGACCATTGTACTCTTCAGGAATTGTCATTCCCATGACACCGAGATCAAAAAGCTTTTGGATGGCCCAGTCCGGGATATACTCCTCGGCATCAATCAATGCAGAAGGGTGTTCGTTTTTCAAATATTCCTCGAGCTCAGAGAGAAGCCTTTCGCATTTCTCTTTTTCAGCTCGTGAAGGCTCCGGGTATGGAAAAACAAGTTCTTCGCGATATCGGCCCCAGAACAAGTTCTTGACAAAGCCCATCTCGGACGGCTCAGGACCAAGCATTACCTCAATGTCCTCGATCATTTTTCGATCGCGTGCCGAAACATTTTTAAGTTGGCTAAGACTCTTAACTGCCATTAGATTCTACTCCTCTATTTTAAAGTTGCGGTCCTCATGACCGGCAACCGATATTCCAGCAAACGCGTGTGTTCGCAGGTGCGTAAACCGCGCTGAAGTGCTAGCGCAGACTCGCAGATTTTGCACAATCAAGGTGCATGACCAGGGTGCATAACAAAGATCACACTGTTTACTAGGTAATGAACGTTGCTGTTCCATTTTCGGACCGGTGTCGAGGTACGAATTCGCACAGTCCACACAGTCAATTATCGGCCTAAAACCCATCTTTGCTAACCCTTTCGCTCCAAGTCGTTCTGTACGATGCCACAGAAGTATTCCGACAGACTCGCGGACATTCAGCAAGCTCAGCAATCCACGCTCTGTGTCGGTCTGGACCCTGATCCCGACCGCCTGCCTTCCCATCTTGTTGATGAATTTGGCGTCGTCAGAGCCACATCATATTTCATCGAGGCGATAGTCGACGCGACGCTCCCCTTCTGTGCTGCCTACAAAATCAACTTTGCCTTCTTTGAAGCGCTCGGTCCGGATGGCCTGAAGGTGTTGGCAGATGCTCGCCGATGCATCCCCGCCGATCGAATCGCCCTCGCCGATGCAAAGCGTGGAGACATAGGGAACACGGCGCGTTTCTATGCCCGATCTGTCTTCGAAGAAATGGGCTTTGATGCAATAACAATTAGTCCGTACATGGGCAGTGACTCCGTTACTCCTTTTCTGGAGTACACCGGTAAAGGTAGCTACGTCCTTGTTAGAACATCTAACAAAGCTGCGTCAGATATTCAGCTCATGAAATCCTCTGACAACCAGTATCTGTACACACGAGTCGCGAGACTGGCGCAGGAGTGGTCTGAGAATTTAGCCGGCTCACTTGGTTTTGTGATGGGGGCTTCGGACATAGAGGCCTTGGTGAGTATTCGTTCGGAATATCCAGATCGTCCGTTACTCATTCCCGGAGTAGGAGCCCAGGGCGGAGATATAGAGCAAGTCGTTTCCGCTTTGCAGGGTGGTGATGCACCATATCTGATTAACAGCAGCCGGGGGATCCTCTATGCCTCATCCGGAAGTGACTTTGCCGAGATGTCCGGAAGAGCTGCCCGGAAGTTGAGAGATCAACTTCGGGACTAATTCTACGCCCGCCACAGTTACGAATTGAACAACCCGTTGTCTGTATGTAGAGACAGACAATAGTAGCTATGCCGCGCGGTCCAAACACACCTATTCCCGAATCGGTCGTGCAGGATATCTGGGCCCGTCAGATGTTCGATAATCGTTGCCTCATAAGCACCGATGGCAAGTCCGTGCGAGTCGTCAATACAGGAATCCGGAATGATGGCGGAGGACCGGACTTTCTTCAGGCACAAATATTTATCGGTGATCTTCGGTGGTTCGGCGATGTCGAGATACACGTAACCTCGGGAGCGTGGTTTCAGCATGGGCATCAGGACGACCCGAGGTACAACAACGTTGTGCTTCATGTCGTGCTGGGACCCGACATGTGGACCGGGACCGTGCGTCGTGAAGACGGAACTCTGATAACGGAAATCGTCCTGGATCCTTACATAACACAACCAGTCTCAAAAATAGTCACAAAAATTGCCCGACAAGGTCCGAGTGGACTGCTATGCGGCGACTGCATTCGAGACGTTCCTCATGAGTTGTCTGACCGGTGGGTACGCGCTCTTGCTCGACGTCGTCTCCTCAGGAAAATGTCCGGCAATGTCGCAGCAAACAAGCTACCCGGGGATCGATTTCTACGGCTCATTTTTCGTGCTCTTGGTTACGCCAGAAATAGCGACGCAATGGAAACCCTTTTTGATATTGCATGGCCTGGATGTGCAGGTACGCGCACGGCGCAGGAAGCAGAAGCATGGTTCCTCGGCGTTGCAGGACTATTGGAAGGAACGAAAGGTATCTCAAATATTTCCGGTGCTGGTCAGGCATATGCGTTCGATCTTTTGACCAATTTCGTCAAACTTCAACAACTTCTGCAGGCCGGGCGAATGATGCAATCCTCAGAGTGGCAGTTTGCTCCGCTGCGGCCTGCAAATGCACCGGTGGTCAGAGTTGCTCAAGCTGCACGATATGCATTCAAAACCATCCGAGAACCACAGTGGTCCTCGTATTCCACTTTTTCGCGCCTTATCAGACGAGACGACGCGCTGACAATCCTGCGGAAAATGCTGACGATTGAAATCCCTACGTACTATCGTCCGGGGACGTCCAGGTCCGGGGATTCTTTATGGTCGTGTCCGGGCCGCTCAACAATTGATCGGATCATTGTGAATGCAGCGGCACCCCACATGATGTGGCAGGCTGACCGGAGAGGCGATGAACACATCGTCCTCGCGATGCTCGGACTGTTGTCACAGATCGGCCCCGAAGAAAATGCGATCACGCGAACATACGAGGAACATGGACTCCAAAATAGCCACGCTTTCTACTCGCAGGGACTTCATGAGCTGCACAGCTTCTACTGCAGTCGCTCGAGATGCCTATCATGCGATATCGGGCAATACATGATCAAGAAGCAAAAGCCGAAAAATGCTGATAAGAATAGTTACGATGGACTTTGAGCCGGAAGATCTGGACCGCTTTCATCGGCAATTTCAAAAGTCGCGAGAAAAGATATTGTCTTTTGATGGTTGCTACAGTGTTACGCTGCTACGGGACATCCACGATTCGTCAGTACTCACTACCTATAGCACATGGCGGGATGAGGCGTCACTGAATGCGTATCGGAATAGTGAATATTTCGGTGCGACCTGGCGTGCTGTTAAGGTACTATTCCGATCGCCTGCACGCGCTCGCAGCTACTACGAAGTGGAATCGTGAGTTCTAGAATGTCAATGACATTCCAGCAGATACACTGCGTCCTTCGCCGGGCAGACCGAGCTGCGGAAGAACGACATCATCTGTCAGGTTATCAACGCGACCGAAAACCTCTACCCCGCCTTGCAGAGCCTGGATAGTCTGGAGATATGAGACTCGAGCACTGAGGACGAACGAATCTGGAAGCCTGACAAATTCATTGCTTTCACTGAGGCTGTAAGCATCTGCAGTGTAGGTACCGCTGACAAGTAGTCTACTCCCCCGCGGGCCACGAAATTCCGTATTCAGTGCGGCGAGTATATTCGGCTTCTCCACGAGTTTGTTTGAGTCGGCGGATCCTGACAGCATCTTTCCTCGAACAATCGTGGCGTTACCCGATATAGTCGCATAGCGGCTGGCTGACGCAACTCCGGCGACTTCAACGCCGATAACCCGACTACCTTCCAGGTTAACCCTCTGCCGAAATACTGTACCGTCAAGTTCGACATTCCTTCGATCTATGGTGTCGAACGTGCGACTCAGAAACGGGATAACCTCAAACGATACGGTCGGTCTGTTTAGTGCCAACCCGACCTCAGCGAGAATTGAGCTTTCAGGACGGAGATCGGGATTTACCAGAAACCGTCCTAACGCCTCACCGAAAAGTTCTCGTGGCGTCGGAAATCGAAGCTTTCGGCCAATCGATCCTCGAATACGTAGATCATCACCGAGCGAGGTCGTTGCACCGGCCATAACGCCGTAGCTGAAATCAGGGTCTCGCGATGGTTTGTCACCGGTCTTCGGCGTCGAATAGCCATCCAGGGAACCGCCGAATGTAAAAGCAGCTGCATCTCCCAACGGACGAGAAAACTCAGTCCCAATACTGAAAATGGATTGACGAAACGCAAGCGATTGTTCTTCGAGTCCTGAGTTGACCGTGATATCGGTCTGATCGTGAGACGAGGTTAATCCGTTGATGGACATTCGTAAATGCCCACCGGCTGCTTCAACAGATCCACCAACTCTGAGTCCTATTGTATTGTCAGTGTCTTGCTGCGTGTCGGATACCGCCCCAAACTCAAACGTTTCGAATTGATCGATTGACTGTCGGAACGCAGACGCCCAGACTGTTGACCGAATTGTCACCGGGCCGACGTGATTTGAATAGTTAGTGATCACCATCGAGTTCTGCAGCTCCGGTAGTCGCCAGTATCTAACGTTGCTGATTTGAGGATCAAGGTGGCCCTCGGGTGCAACCCCCTTTCGTCCACGATAGTGCATTGCCGACACGGAGAACAATCCTCGTTCGCCTACAGACCGAACGATCCGACCAAAGACATTACCCAATCTACGATCCGTGTTCGAGCGAATGTCGGTGCCCGACTGATTGAACGGAAGTTCAGCTTCACTCGACAGAGCGAACCCGTCACTATCGAGATAGCCAGCTGCAAGTGCGTAGCTGAACTTACCGAATGAACCGAGTCGGTTCAGCTGAACCTGCACCGAATGCGGGTCAGCGTAACGGGCTGCTACTTCTGTAACCGGGCCGTCAGCTTCACGAGAACGCAAGTTTACTGCCCCGCCAAGGACGTTAGTGCCATACAGGACCGAACTTGCTCCTTTCGCAACGGAAATCGAACCTACCATCGATGTCGGCACAAGTGACAGGTCAATCCGATTGTCCCAGGGGACATTAAGAAGTGCTCCGTCAAAGAATACCGCGACCTGTCGCTCTCCGGCGCTCCGCAGGTAGACTAAGGACTCGCCGCGGGAATTCGTTTGAATATGTGCTGATGGTATTAGCCTTGCAGCTCGCTCGACCGTCATGGCATCCGTCCGGGCAAGGTCGGCCAGCCGGAGCCGCTGTACGGTAAGAATAGCTGCCTCCTCGTCAGTTCCGTCGCTGATGACAATTTCGTTCAGATCATAAGATCGGAGCGAGTCCACAGGGGTCTCCTGCCCTACAGCAAAGTGAGAGGTCGACAGGCCTGTACACACGAGTAGCAGGCCAACGCAGCGGCAAAACGGAAAGGACAAAGATGGACCCGGACTGAAGTGACTAGTTACTCATAGTGAGAACATCGCGCATTGAGAGGTCCTGATTAAGTCTAATGCGACGAAAATATGGAGGTACGTCGCTGTAGGCAATATCGTCGCCCGTATTTGTACGCTCGATTGTCGCACCGCGCGATTCGGCGATTTTTACTTTTACATCAGCATAGCCGTCTCGAACGATATTTAACTCACTAATTACTGCACCCAGAGCCCGACTTGTTGATAGGTAACCGGCCGGTGATTCATGATCTGTCAACCGGTTCGCCAGCTCCCTGTGATGCTCGACAAACATGGAGAATACTTCCGCGTGGGCCTGAAGAGACGCATCCGACCGTGAAGCCTCTTGCAGCATGGTGAGTTCTGCTTCTGCCAGAGTCGCAGATGAGGCGACCTGCTCTGTAAGATCACTTAATGCTTCAATATTCAATTCTTTGCTGTCATACCCTCCGTAAGTTCGACAACCGCCAAGAACTGAAATGCAGGCAAGAAGCACTAGAGGGACATTGCGCATGGGATCCACGTTTTTGGAAGTAAAGTTCGATACTTATCAGCGCGGGTAATATAGCAATCGATGGCGCGTCGAACGGCGTCGAAAAGTGCTACGACAGGGCAATGATGCTCATTTCAGCATTATTTCAAGATACAAGAGCCTTACAATACTGAGTTGTTGATGTGAGGATTGGTCTTGCAGCCAGATCATATCACCGTGTTATCCGGAATCACTGCGTTCTTGGGGATAACAATGAGCCCATCCCGGATGTAGTAATCATCTCCGTTCAACTCACTAATTCCGCTCGCATTTGTAATGCGGCAGTTTTTACCAATAGATGCGTTACGATCGACTATCGCATTCTCTACTATCGATCCTTCGGCTACGCCGGGGATTCCCGGACCGTCCACGGTAGACCGCTCGTTCAGGTCATGCCATGGATAGTAATCCGCACCCATAAAAATAGTGTTCCGGACCTGGGTGTTTGATCCTATAAATGACCGGAGACCGATGACGCAGTTCTCGACGATGCTATCAATAATGACACTCGACTCCGCGACGATGGAGTCCCGGATCGTGGCATTCTGAATTTTTGCCGGGGGCAACATACGCGGATTCGTATAGAGACCTGTTTGCGGATTGAACATGTCAAAGTCCGGTTTCGGCTTGGCCAGCATCAAATTGGCGTCATAGAATGATCTGATCGTTCCAATGTCACTCCAGTAACCATCGAAGGCATAACTGGCTACACGTAGCTCGGAGATCGAGTCCGGTATGATCTGTTTTCCGAAATCGACTGCATCCGGCCTGCTTTCCAACAACTTGTCGAGCACACCATGAGAGAAAATATAGATACCCATGGAAGCAAGATGCTCACGACCAGCAGCCTTCATCTCATCCGAAACCGGACTCTTCAATCCTGGCAGTAATTCCGGCGGCGGTTTTTCGTTAAACTCGGTTATCAGAGAATCTTCGTCCGTCTTCAGGATGCCAAATCCGGATGCTTCTTCCTCCCTGACCGGAATGGTCGCAATGGTGATATGCGCCTCGGATGCGATGTGATGCGCCCGCATTTTTCTATAATCCATACTGTACAACTGGTCACCGGACAACACGAGCAAATAATTGTGTTTGAAACTGTTCAGGTGAATCATGCTCTGCCGGACGGCGTCAGCAGTGCCCTGAAACCACTCCTTGCTGTTCGGAGTCTGCTCAGCAGCGATTATTGTTACAAATCCCTCCCTAAACTTGTCAAATTGATAAGATCGTCCGACATGACGATTCAGACTTGCAGAGTTAAATTGAGTGAGAACGAAAATGCGATCAATCTGTGAATGTATACAGTTAGATATCGGCACATCGATGAGCCTGTACTTTCCAGCCAGGGGAACGGCCGGCTTTGACCTGTGTCGCGTAAGGGGATACAGGCGCGTCCCGGCACCTCCCCCAAGAATTACTGCAATGGTATCGCTCATGAGGTGTCTGTTTGCCGGTTGATCTTGAGAAACTTATACATACTTGCTGCGAAACTATCGGCCAATATAATCGGACTCCACAGCTTTTTCGACTCGTTGTGACTATTTCCTGTTACAATAGTATTATTTTAATTAATTAAGCCGTCCAGGCATGGCTTGCAAGATCATTTCAATGTCAACGTCGGGATCTGTAGTGAAGCACAAGACCATCATCATTTTCGCCGCTGTAATCGTACTGTCGCTGGCGAGCGTGACTCTTATCCTTGTGAGTGGGAAAGACTGGCTGCCCATTATCGGGGTTTCAATAGTTCTGGCGGTCTTCTCGATTTATAAGAGCGAAAAGGACGGCTTCATTAGAAGCAAAGAGATCCGCAGGTCCTATGAGCCCCCCAGGCACTTTAACAGCGGACAAGTCCTCACCATTATCGTATTGATAATGGCTCAGATCGGGGTAGCTGCTTATGCCCTTCTGACATAGCGTTTTTCGGCCAACTCTCGAAACTAGAACGCGCCGAGGCAGGTAAACATCTCTTTTCGGAAAATACTCGGCCGAAATGAGCGAGTTAAGCTTGCAAATCATTCAGTCCATCCTTGGCGAACTTGGAAGGACACGACGTCGCCTGGCAACTGCACGAGTTGTACACGGCCTGATTGTAGTTGTCGCCCTTGTCGCGATAGCATGGACAGGGTTGACTATTCTGGAGTCACGCCTGTGGCTCTCATCCCAGGTCCGCGGCATCTTGGTTTGGAGTTTCGCCGGTGCTACGGTACTGGGACTACTCTTTCTCGTCCTTTACCCCGCAGCACAGCTGTCCGGAATTCTGCCGGGACCTTCGAATGAAGAACTGGCGCGTCGCATCGGTCGCCGATTTTCCTCTGTGTCAGATCGCGTCTTGTCCGTTCTGTCACTCTATGGTGGTCGCCACAGTAGCGCAGAACAAGGTATGCTCGACGGTGCAATCCAGAGTCTGTCCGCTGGAATCGATACGAAGACATTCTCTACTCTGGAAGATTTTTCGCGTGTCAAGCAATCGAGCAAGCTGGGCGCCGGCGCTCTAGTTTTTGCGGTCCTGCTATTTACTCTCGCACCGACGTCGTACCTGGGTGCCTCGAAGAGACTCCTGTCTCCCAAAACCGAGTACACACGGCCCTTGCCTTTTTCGTTCAGCATTACACCCGGCTCGACCAGAGTCGTCAAGGGCTCGTCGGTGCCCGTACAGATAATACCCGCAGGAAACGATGTCCCTGAGTCTATTCAGCTCGAGGTTGCTTACGACGGTGAAAAGGTTTCACGTATTCTCGAAGCTGCGCCGACGGCAGCCGGATTCGGGCACACCTTTGTCAATGTCCGGAACGACTTCCGATATCGTATCGTTGGTGGTGCCTTCAGCAGCGAATGGTTCACTGTATCGACTTTTGAACGCCCTGTTGTCAGGCAGCTAAGCATAAGATTGACCCCGCCCGCGTATTCTCGCAGACCGCGGGTCGACCTGGGTAGTAACGTTGGGGACATTAGCGGACTGCGAGGGACACGCGTTTCGGTTGAAGCAGCAATCGCAGGACCTCCGATCGAATCTGTCCACCTGGTCTTTGACGACAGCACATCTGTGCCTCTAAACGTTGCAGCACAAGTGGCCACCGGACAATTTATTATTAGCAGAAGCGGCTCATACCGCATTGCGTTGTTGTCGGAAACAGGTGTTCAAAACGCTGACCCCATCGAATATCGAATTGACGCCAGACCGGACGAGATTCCGTCAATCCTGATTCTTGCACCGGATGACAACACTGTTCTTAGCGAGTCGGGGACGGTAGACATAGTTGGCCGAATAATAGATGATTTTGGTTTTTCCAGACTTGCTCTCTTCTATCGCTACTCGCAACGTCGTTTCGGAGAAGCGTCTGAAACTTTCGAATCAATCGATCTTGAAGTTGGATCGGTAGTCGAACTCGACCAGGTCTTCCAGAACACCTGGGTTCTTGGCGAACACGGACTCGCTCCTGTCCCCGGTGATGAAATCGAGTTGTTTGTCCAGGTCTGGGATAACGATTCATATTCCGGTACCAAGTCTACAAGGTCAAATCTCATCAAACTGAGATATCCGTCACTGTCAGAGCAATACGAATCCCTCGGGGAATCTCAAGAGAATGCAGAGACCGACCTTACCGACTTGTTGGATGACGCGGAGGATGTCCGCAAGCGATTTGAAGAGCTTCGCGATGAACTTCGCAAAAATCCGGACTCAGACTGGCAAAACAACCGTGAGATGGAGCAGCTCCTCGATCAGCAGGAACGCATCGAGGACAGAGTCGATGAGTTCAGTGGTGAGATAGACGACCTGATTCAGCAGATGGAAGACAATGGTCTCGTTTCGGAAGAAACACTGGACATGTACGAAGAGCTGAAGAAAGTTTCGGAGGAAATCAATTCACCCGAATTGATGGACGCTCTCGAACAGCTCCAGGATGCGATTGAACAGATGAGTCTCGACCAGATGCAGGATGCGATTGAAAAGTTCGAGTTTTCGGAGGATCAGTACAGACAGAGGCTTGAGCGCACCCTTGACTTGTTCAAGCAATTCAAGACACAACAATCAATCGACGAAGTTGAAAAGCGCGCAGAAGAACTAGCCAAGACCGAAGAGAGCTTACAGGAGAAGACTGAACAAGTGGAAAACGAGATGGACGCGTCACAAGACGGCGAGGCATCGGCAGAGCAACAGGAGAAAACACAAAAGGACCTGGATCAGCTTGCCGCTGAGCAGGAGCGTGCAAAAAAGGAACTCGAAAGTTTGCTTGATCGACTGGAAGAGATCAAGGAAGAGATGAAGGATGTCAAGTCTGCGCCACAGGGCGAAATGCAGCAAATGACCGATCAGCTGGAGCAGGAGAACATGCCTCAGAAGATGCAGGAAAACGCAGATCAGCTGCGGGATCAACAGACGCAACCTGCACAACAGGGACAGCAGCAAATGCAACAGCAGTTTAATCAGATGCAGCAGGACCTTTCCCAGATGCAGCAAAGCATGATGGGTTCGCAGATGTCCATCAATCTTCAAGGATTACGCCGGTCACTGGAAGATATTCTGGTTCTGTCGGGTCAACAGGAAAACCTCAGAACCCAGGTCGAGAGACTTGTTGGTGACAGTAACCTGCTGCGCGGATATGCTCAGCAACAGCTTGAAATCAGCGAAGGGTTAAGTACGGTGAGTGATTCGCTTCAGAAGATGGCCCGAGAGATCCCCCAAATGTCGCGCGAGGTTCAGGTGCAGACCGGTGAAGCACTTCGTGAAATGGGCTCAGCGATCAGTGCAATGTCCGACAGGATCGCCCGGCGGGCCACCGGACACCAGAAGAGTTCGATGATGCATATGAATGAGCTGGCAGTCCTTCTGTCAGATCTTCTCTCGCAGATGATGAACCAGCAATCTGGAATGGGAGGCGGCCAGTCGATGGAGCAGATGGTCGAACAACTGCAGAATATGGCTGGTCAACAGCAGAAGTTAAACGAGCAGCTGCAAGAAATGTTGAATGATGCACAGGGCCAGCGCCTGACCGGAGACGTGCAGTCTCGCTTGAACCAATTGGCCCAGCAACAGGAGGAGCTACGGAAGCAGCTTAAGCAGTTAAGCAGAAATCCGGACCTCAGAGGCAAACTGCTCGGCGACCTGAACAAGATTGCAGAGCAAATGCTTGAGTCTGTTGATGACCTGCAGCGCCGTAGAACGAATCGCAACATGGTTGACCGCCAGAAGCAAATCTTGACGCGAATGCTCGAGGCGACAAAGTCGATGCAAGAACGTGGTCGCGAAAACAAACGGGAAAGCGAGACAGGTCGCGACCTCGACAGGGTTGGTCCCGACGCTCTTAAGGAGATTGAAACGGCAGATCAACTCAGAAGAGATCTGATTCGGGCAATGGAGGCCGGGTATTCTCCTGACTACGAGGCCTTGATCAAGAAATACTTCCAGCTGCTGGAGCAGGAACAGAACTAGGTTCCAGGCAGTGTTGCCCGGAAATCATGGTCGTGCAAATCGGACAAAAACCAGCTCTTCAGTTCCGGAGTTGGGATGCGGCATGAGTCGCGCTTCCCAAACCAGCCGTATCGATTCCGGGCCACCCATCGATATATCGGATCCCGAATGAACGCGGGAATGATTCGGAGTCCGTACAACATTCGCCAGGGCATTCGCATTCTCTCAACGATTTTGAAGACTGCGGTTGACTCTCTCCAGATTCTGTTGTCCGTAATGAAAATAATCGAATCTAAGACCTCCGGATCCCGACCGGCGCGGATCACAAGGGATCGACCAGCTTCAGACTGAAGTGCCCCAAAACGTATATTGGCTGTCAAAGGAAGCCTGTCAATGGCGAAGTTGACAGATCCGTTGCAGAGGTTGCATACACCGTCAAACAGTACAATTCCGCGCGAGAGTTGACGTTTGTCAGTCATACCGATATCAGATTACGAAGGCACATGTTGATGCTTGAAAATGCGTACGATTACGCACCCGTTTTGTTATCGACAATAGATCCATGAACGAGAAAGAACCGGAAAACGGAAACAGATTGGTTGAGCTTGGCCGTCTCTTCCTGAAGCTGGGAACGGTGGCCTTCGGTGGCCCGGCCGCACACATTGCGATGCTCGAGGATGAAGTAGTCTCCCGTCGGAACTGGTTATCGAGACAGCATTTTCTAGACCTGATAGGTGCCACCAATCTTATTCCGGGCCCAAACTCGACAGAGATGACGATGCATATCGGGTATGAGCGATCCGGGTGGCCGGGAGTAATCGTGGCCGGAATTTCATTTATTTTCCCTGCCTTCCTTATTACTGGTGGACTTGCATTTCTGTATGTGAAATACGGGCAGCTCCCGGAAATTGAACCATTCCTTGCGGGTATTAAACCAGCCGTAATGGCAATCATTCTCGGTGCACTTTGGAAACTGGGAAAGGCGGCGATCAAATCATGGGACCTTGTACCGGTCGCGCTTGCTGCGGCTATAAGTCTTTATCTGGGCGTGAACGAGGTAGTCGCACTGGTTGCCGGTGGACTTATCGGTATGGTTTGGCTGCGTCTTAGACGATCCGGCGCACCTACAGTTAACACGTTTCTTTTTCCGTTTCTGGCCTTTCTGGGTACATCTGCAGGCACAGCACTGATGCAATCCATCGACCGGGAGATTCCATTGTGGAAGATCGGAGGATTCTTCCTGAAAGTCGGAGCGATTTTGTATGGAAGCGGATATGTGCTTTTCGCCTTCCTCGAGGGTGACCTGATCCACGACTATGGATGGCTGACCAGCCAGGAGCTGCTGGACGCCATTGCTGTCGGACAGTTCACTCCGGGACCGATACTCACCACAGCAACGTTTATCGGCTATTTGTTGGGCGGAGTTCCCGGTGCAATAGTCGCAACGATAGGCATTTTCCTGCCGGCATTCGTCTTCGTCGGCATTCTCAATCCGCTCGTTCCACGGCTCCGGCAGAGTTTGTGGGCAGGTGCATTCCTGGATGCAATCAATGCGTGCGCGGTTGCCCTGATGCTGGTAGTTACACTTCGGTTAGGCACCGCAGCCCTGGTAAACTTACCTTCAATCCTGGTATTCGGATTGGCTTCGATAGCTATTCTCAAGTATCGCCTGAATAGCGTTTATATTGTATTGGGTGGCGGTATTATAGGATATTTACTTAAACTTATACTTTAAGTACTGATCGGCTTCGTTCGCGGATTTTACGGAAATCAAGGTGCTATCTGATATTGAATCCGACCGCCACTATTCGTAAATTACGTGTCTGTGATATGGGGGATTAATGTGGTTGTCGTTGTCTATCGGCAACCCCAGTCGGTGAGCCAGTGCAACATCAAGAATTGTACACACTTCAGAAGCTTCGTCGTCTGACCGGTTTGACTACACACTAGGCTCCAGTTCACAGCAATATCTTCTTCCCGTTGAACCAACTCTGCGGACACGTATGGCT
>JABDKO010000133.1 GCA_013002165.1 Rhodothermales bacterium
CTACGATTCCGAATGATCAGGTAGCGGCTCTTATGGGTGACGTTGTCGTCACCGATGTGAACTTTGGTGAAGACAGGATCACCGCACAAACCGATGTCCAAACCACTTATGGAACATTCAGCATCGAGGAGAGCGGCGCCTGGACCTATACGCTGAACACTACCGATGCAACGGTGGCCGGCCTGGAAGTTGGTGAATCTGTCAACGATATCATTGCACTTTCCTCCATAGATGAGACAGCTGCCAATTTGGTCATTCGTATTACAGCGCTTACACAAGTCGCTGAAATCACCAACACCATTAACGGCGATACGGGTGAGTTAAGACTCAACCTTGACCCTCATCAGCTGCAGGGAAAACTCTCGTTTTCATTCCTGAAGACTGAGGCTCTCGCGGACGATGGCAATAATAAAGACGCGTACATCACGCTATACGGCTCTTCCGGCAGCTCTGCGGAATCATTGGTTGACCTGCGTATACAAGAGGATAGGTTCTTAGTCCGCAACACGGACAACGCGGCCTACCCTGGCGGTATTATCGAAACTCCGTTCACACCCAATGAGTGGTACGACATCGAGATCCTGTGGGACATGTCGCAAGCCAATCAGGTCACGATCGTCATTAATGGCGAAGTGTTGGGTGGCGGCGCATTCGCATCTGCAGTGACTGTAGACCCCGATTGTCCAACGGTCGACACGTGTATTCCTGAGGGCGTTGAACGAGTTCAATGGCGCTTTGGCGACAACGGTACGGTTATTCCTTTTGGTTCGTACTTTGTCGATAACGTTGCAATCTATTCCGATACCGCCGGGACAACTCTGCAATTCGCGGACGATTTCGAGGGGTACTTCGTAGGGGACTCCTTCGCTGGCTCCATGGATTATCCAAATTCAGTCGACACAGTTGTTTCAGTCTATGACGTAAGCGCAGGCGCAGGATCGACGCCGGCTGCCTTCTTCAATCTGGTGGGCGCCATCAATAGCGATAGCACCGATGTATTAATGGATACGGTGACCGTCATTGACCCCGATCCGGGTGAAGATATGCTTGTCGAGCAAACGGCGACAGCTACCCAGTACGGAACCTTCTCGATCCTGGCTTCCGGCGCGTGGGAATACACGCTCGACACAACGAACCCAACTATTGCGGCGATGGTTCAGGGCGACAGGCTAACGGATACCATCCAGATTTCATCGGTTGACGGAACCACTGCAGACCTGGTGATTACTATCAATGGCGTCGGCGGCGCTGCTCCTTCCGGGGAAAATAGAGTCGCTGTCATCGTCGATACTGATGCCGGTGATACCGGTGAGTTGAGATATGCGCTGGGTGCCGATGGCCCGCTTGCAGCAGGGCGAGTGGAATTAAGAATCAAGAGATTGGACGACGATCTTGGCAATGGCGACGCCTTCATTACCTTGTTTAACGAAAACACAAATAACGATGGCGCGATTCTCGATTTTCGTATCCGGGATGACAGTTTTGGCGTGAGAAGTCCAAGCGGTATCGATACGTCTGCGCTGCCGCATACGCTGGATGCCTTCATGGATGTGCGCATTACCTGGGAATACCCGGGCGGATCCATATCGGTAAATCCAGAAGTGACCATCTCAGTCGATGGCATCAGTCTTCCTCCATTTACACCGGACAACAACTCCATTGGCGGCGTGACACACGTTGCCGTCCGGTTCGGTGACAATAGTGGTGTGCGTGAAGACACCGGGAAGGTGAGTGTTGATGACCTGGCGATCTACTCCGATATGGCGGGCTTCACTGAAGTGTTCTCCGATGACTTCGAGTCGTATCTGGAGGGCGATTCGCTTGACACAGACAACGCTGCTTCGCCTTATAACTCAAGTACATCTGAAGCCACTGTGGAGACCATTGCTGGTGCGGGCGGTCCCGGTACTCCTGGTAACAAACTTGCCGAAATTGTCGATACGCTCGACACCGATACAGGTGAGCTGAGGTATGCGCTGGGTTCCGGTGGCCCGCTTGTGGCAGGTCGCCTGGAAGTTGCGGTGAAGAGATTGGACGATACCCTGGGCGATGGTGATGCCTTCATCACCTTGTTCAACTCAGCTACCAATAACGACGGCGCAATTCTTGATTTTCGTATCCGGGATGACAGTTTTGGCGTGAGAAGCCCAAGCGGTATCGATACTTCTGCGCTTCCGCATACGCTGGATGCCTTCATGGATGTGGTTATTACCTGGGAGTATCCGGGTGATCCGGCAACAACGTTTCCTGCGGTAACGATAACTGTAGATGGTGTCAGTCTTGCTTCATTTACGCCGACCAACAACTCTAATGGCGGTGTGACACATGTTGCATTCCGACTAGGTGACAATTCTCGTGTGATGGGAGCTACAGGCATATTCAGTGTTGATGAAATGGCGATTTACTCCGATACGGCAGGTACTACAGAAGTATTCGCCGATGACTTCGAGTCTTACCTGGATGGCGATTCGCTTGATACGGACAACGCTGCTTCGCCGT
>JABDKO010000223.1 GCA_013002165.1 Rhodothermales bacterium
ATCCTGTACGGCGTCCTGCACAGATACGCCTGCTACATCCGTGTATTGCGAAAGTTGCCTGACGCGGAATCGAATGATTCTTTTAATAATCATAGTGCCACGTACCGTGCGCCGCTGCAAACTGCGACGAGGTAGCGGCTTGCTGACAGTGCCGTTCACGAACGGTGCCGCGTCCGCCGCAATTGAGTATGGTGAGGTCGTTGATCCTGGAACAATAGTACCGGTAATCAGGCTTCTGCGACGCCTGGTATGCTTGGAGGAACGCATGTGTGATATTACTGAATCTGACTGAACCCGCCCCACCAGGAAACATTCGGATGAGTGAAGAATACTTGCGTGAAGCTGCACTTGACTATCATCGGGGGCCGACGCCCGGGAAAATTGCACTCGCCCCGACCAAATCGCTGGCGAATCAGCATGACCTCTCATTGGCCTATTCCCCTGGTGTCGCCTATGCTTGCACGGCGATTCAGGAAGATCCACTGCAGGCAGCTGATCTGACTTCTCGCGCCAATCTGGTGGCGGTGATCAGCAACGGTACGGCCGTTCTAGGGCTTGGCAATATCGGCGCTCTGGCCAGTAAACCGGTGATGGAAGGTAAGGGGTGCCTGTTCAAGAAATTTGCGGGAATCGACGTATTCGATATCGAGGTTTCCGAAACGGATCCGCATAAATTCATTGAAGTCGTCGCGGCACTGGAACCCACCTTTGGCGGTATCAACCTTGAAGACATCAAGGCACCGGATTGTTTTCTTATCGAGCGGACTTTGCGCGAGAGAATGAGTATTCCGGTGTTCCACGATGATCAGCACGGTACGGCTATCGTCACTGCCGCTGCCATCATCAATGCTCTGCAACTGGTTGAAAAGCAGATTGGCAGTGTAAGACTGGTGGCATCTGGTGCAGGTGCGGCATCGATTGCCTGCCTTGACCTGCTCATCAGTCTTGGACTGGACCGGGAGAACATCCTGCTGTGCGATTCGCGTGGCGTTGTGTATAGCGGGCGCGACAATGTGGATGAGAGCAAACGTGGCTACGCACGTACTACCCAGTTGCGGACTCTGGCGGATGCCATCGTTGGTGCCGATATTTTCCTGGGCTTGTCCAAAGGCGGAGTACTGACGCCAGAAATGCTGAAACAAATGGCCGCCCGGCCCGTCGTACTGGCCATGGCGAATCCGGAACCTGAGATTCGTCCGGAACTTGCAAAAGAGGTTCGCCCGGACTGCCTGATTGGTACCGGCCGGTCCGACTACCCCAACCAGGTCAACAATTCACTGTGTTTTCCATTTATATTTCGCGGTGCGCTTGATGTGGGCGCTACGGAGATCAACGAAGCCATGAAAGTGGCCGCAGTGGATGCTCTGGCTAGACTGGCGCAGGCTGAAACATCAGAGATCGTAGCGCAGGCTTACGGCGAGCCGACGCCTCCGTTCGGACAGGATTACCTGATTCCTCGCGCTTTCGATCCACGCTTGATAACCAGTATCGCCCCGGCTGTAGCTGTTGCCGCCATGGAAAGTGGTGTCGCCAGCAAACCCCTCAGCGACCTGGAGGCCTATCGTGAACAGTTGCAGCAATTCGTCTATCAATCCAGCTCACCGATGCAACCGGTCTTTGTATCCGCCAAGCAATCGCCCAAGCGGGTGATATTTGCGGAAGGTGAGGATGAACGTGTATTGCGTGCGGCCCAGGTAGCGGTAGACGAGGGTATCGCGAAACCGTTGCTGATCGGCAGAGCAGACATCATCGCCTCGCGAATAGAGCGCCTTGGGTTAAGACTCAGGGAAGGTGCTAATTACGAGTGCGTCAATGTGCTGGACGATCCTCGCTATCGGGAAGTCTGGAGTGAGTATCACCAGTTGTGCAAACGCAGCGGAGTATCGCAGGAGCTGGCAAAGGAGGAAGTACGTACACGACCCACATTGATCGGATGCATGCTGATTCACCGAGGCGATGCAGATGCGATGCTGTGCGGCACATCGGGCCATTTTGCAGATCATTTCGATTACGTGCGCAAGATAATCGGCACTCAGCAAGGCGTCAAGACGTTTGCCGAGTTACAGATGATCGTACTCACGGACAGGCAACTGTTTATCTGTGATAGTCATGTCAACGATAATCCGAGCGCAGAGCAGATAGCCGAGATCGCGATTCTGGCAGCGGATGAGGTGAGTCGCTTTGGCTTGAAGCCCAGTGTCGCCCTGTTGTCGAAATCCGGATTTGGCAGTGCGGACCTGCCATCTGCACAGAAGATGCGGGATGCGCTCGAACTGATCAGGCTACGCAGACCGGATATCGAGGTTGATGGTGAAATGCGATCTGACCAGGCCTTGTCCACGTCGGTTCGAGAACACGAATTTCCGGATTCCGCGTTGACCACCAATGCCAACGTGCTCGTCATGCCAAATGTCGACGCCGCCAATATTACCTACAATGCGTTGCGAGTCGTCGGTGACGGTGTAACGATCGGCGGGATATTATTGGGTGCCGCTAAACCGGTGCATATATTGTCGCCCTCGGCCACTGTTCGACGTATCGTCAACATGGCCGCGCTTGCATCGGTGGATGTAACTGCCGAAAGAGAAGTGTGATGCGTAGTATCCCTGGCGGTGGTTATGCATGGGTCAAAGTGCCGGGCAGATGTCAAAGATGCCCGGGCAGACAATCATCGCGGAATATCACCGTACTTGGTCGGCAGGGTAATGGTGTTGCTCGTTGCACCGTTGATTTCAACCTGCAAGGTGATAAGCGTATCGTCCGGTTGTTGCTGCGAACTGTACTCCAGATAGTACACACCCTTGATGTTGCTGGTCAGCTCGCCAAACTGCTGGTCGATCGTCGATTTGTCGTATGTCTTGAGGTACTGCCCACCTGAGGCCTGTGCCAGTTGCTCCAGTGACTGCTCGTCCACATCACCGCCCAGGCTCACCAGATAGGTTTCCATGCGATGCGAGTAGATCTCGCGCTGGACTGTGGACACGTTGACAATACGTTGTTCAACGTATTCACGTACCTGTTCATGTGAGCGAAATGCCGGGTAGAAGTTGCGACTGGAAAAATCGCGCCCATCTGTAAAGGCGATCAGGACGGTATCCCTGCCGCTGTCACCGTGCTGGTCTATTTTATCCAGGGCTGTGTCCAGTGCCCGGTAGAGGGCGGTGCCGGAATCATCAAGATCATCAAAGGCTATATCTCGAAGACTGTTCAATTCGTACACATCACCAGCAAAGACCCTTATATTGAAGTCCGCCACGTCTCTGAGTGCAATGACGGTACGGGCAATTGCGTCCAGCACATGGTGTGCTGAATTGTTATAGGTAATGCTGCTTGATACATCCACCACCAGGTAGACATTCAGATTCTGCTGGCTGTAGTCCGCCGAGACGGGTGACTCGATATCCCGGATGCCTCCTTCTTCGGCGATGAAGTAGCGAGAGACATGTTCCTCGAGCCCGGTAATGGACAGGCCTGCCGGTTTGCCGTCCGGTCCTGTCGTCGAACCCTGTGCAAGATCTGAAACAGTGACGGCGAAGCGATGCTTTCGTCGATTGTCTTCCAGGAAGCTTGTATAGCTGTCTTCGATGAGTTCGATATGCGGAATGGTCACGCTGTCAAGATCAGTTGTCTGCCGGCGAAGTACAGTCGGCAGGTTTATGGTCGAATAAATAGCAAGATCGGTAACAACGTTAGCCTTGATTCCCTCCAGGCCAATGGCCAGTTCACTGGCGCCTGCATTGACCGGCACCGTGATATCGAGATCACCTTGCAGTGACTGCGAGTCGATTCCGGCGCGCATCAGTGTCGTGTTCTGTCCCGTCTCGTCTTTCAAATCGACCCGTATTCGGGAGTTCTTTCGCAGGCTGGCCCGAACCGACTCATCCAGACGGTACGAGACGACCAGATCCGCTTCACTACCGTCAGCCGAGGTGCTTTTTAGCCGGGAACTCAGCGTGATCGCCGATCGCTGACCTGACACGGTATTGCTGCCATCAGAAAATGAATTGGCCGATGTCGACCCACCGGCCGGATCAAGTGTGTCACTGCCGCAGGCGCCAAGCAGCAGAGCTGTCATCAATACTGACACTAACACTGGTATTTGAAGTCGCATGATGTGTAATCCGCGTGTCGCCCTGCAAGACTGCCCCTGGGGCAAATCCATCGAGCAAGGCTGCTTTTAATGCAATTTTCGTGACAGAGTTCACGAACCGAGCATTAAATCTGTTATGGTTGGGTCGTTTACATGCAGTAGGCATGACATTCCGACTCCGTTCACCAGAGCTTTTGTGCATTGCGGCGTAACCCGGGAAACTGTCCTTAGCCGGGTGTGTTTCAACTCATATCAGTGACGAGGACTGCGCCCTCAGGCAGCGCGCCGACCCGGTGGGTGCAGCGAAGCAATATCCTGTACACACCCTGAAAGCTCGTTCGGGGAAACTGGTTTTGAGTAGTAGTAGCCCTGAACATAGTCGCATTCAAATTCGCGAACGATATCGAGTTGTTCCTCGGTTTCTACCCCTTCTGCCACCGTTTTCAGGCCGAAGGATTTTGCCAGGAGAACAATCGCGTGGGCAACTGACTTGTCGCTTTTTTCCTTGTCCAGTCGGGAAATGAACGAGCGGTCGATTTTCAGTGTATCGACCGGCAGATCCTGCAGGTAGCTTAGTGACGAGTAGCCAGTACCAAAATCATCGATGGCGATTTGAATCTGTAGATCACGAAGTCTGTTGAAGGTGTCAATCACACGATTGATATCTTTCATCACGACGCTTTCAGTTACTTCAAGTTCCAGGTTGACAGGGTTGACGCCATGGTCGTGGCAGATACTCTGTACAAGTTCAACAAAATTGGCATTTGCAAATTGCTGCGCTGACACATTCACAGCCACCCTGATGTGCGAAAGTCCATCTCTCTGCCACACTGCCATCTGGCGGCAGGCTTCATCAAGTACCCAATCCCCGATCAGGCCCAATAGCCCAGCGTCCTCTGCTACCGGAATGAACTCGACTGGAGAGATCATGCCTCGTTCAGGATGTTGCCATCGAATCAATGCTTCGACGCCTTCAACGTGCTGGCTGATCTGTCCGACCTGGGGTTGATAGACGAGGCTGAACTGTCGTTCATCTATCGCCTTCTTCAGATCAGCTTCCAGTTTGACTCGATGCTTGTAAATCGTTGCTATCTCATGATCAAAGCTGCGAACACAGTTCTTACCATCCGCCTTGGCGTGATACATCGCGATATCCGCGCATTTCTTAAGGTCGTTGGCAGATGAAGCATCCTTGGGGTAAACACTGACACCTACACTGATGCCTATACTGGTATGAATGTCCTCGACCTGGAATTCCCGGCTGATTTCAAGGATCAATCTATTTGCACACTCTGCAATATCCTGTTCTTCCCGATCGACTCTTTTTATGATCGCGAATTCGTCACCGCCCAGGCGTGCCACTATGGCCCCATCGCCGGAAAATGCCTTCAAGCGACCCGCAACCTGGACTAATAGTGCGTCTCCTACACTGTGCCCGAGAGTGTCGTTTATATGTTTGAATCCATCGAGATCAGCGAACAAGAGCACTACAGGTGTGACTCCACTGGATTCGCTCAGTGCATGTTGCAGAAGATCCTCGAACAGAATACGGCCAGGCAAACCAGTTAACGCGTCGTGAGTGGCCTGGTGTTGAACCCGTCGGATAATACCAATGATGGCTAATCCTATTATCAGTCCCACTGACAGTACAACACTATCGATGATGAGTCGACGAACACCGTGTGCCTCTACATCGACTGCTATGTGTTTTATGACTTCACTATTCAGACGATCGAGATTTTCCAGTTCCGTAGTTGACCTTGTCAGTACAAGTTGCCACTGATCCAGTGTCATTGCCGATTTTCCATCCCTCCGAAAATCATCAACTATTTTTCGCCTCAGTTTGACAAATTCAGTAAAATACCTGAGTTCAATTTCCGCAATGGCGGCAGTCAGTCCAGGATCCGCACTGCGTTTTTCGGTGTACCGCTTTAAAGTTTTCCAAACGCCAAGCGTCTCATAATGCAGTGACTCCAGTTTCTGCAGATCTCGCGAATCAAGGCTATTTTCGGAAACGATGACACCACTCAGTAATGATGATTCCTTTGCGATAGCCTCACTGAATTGCCATGTTGCGACGCGCAGGATCTGCAGGTGGCTGATATCGAGTTCATTGTGGCGTGGTATGAAATTCACTGCCCTGCGAAGTACCTGAGTCTCATTGATCAACGCGGTATAAGAGGCGAAAATTGAATCCTGAATGCGTTCATCATGGGTTATTGCCGAAAGGGCAGTTTGCTCGATCGCCTGTTCGTACTGTCGATCAAGTCGAATCGATAGTTTCTGTACCTGGTCTAAAGTCTCATGTATGGCATCGGGTTTGAAAGTCATTCGCCGGACATGCGATGGCGTCTTCATGGCCGTTGCGATCTTGCTCAGAATTTGCCCGAATTGAAAGGTCGAAATCTGTCGTTGAGTATTCGCTTTTTGTATGTGGCTGTCATGTATGGATTCAGGATCACTGAGAACTAAATGCATCAGTGATCGTTCTTCAGCCAAAGAACGGGATACATCAAATAACAGGTCTTCGGTTTCGACGCTCTGGAGTAATTGCGCAGCGTCAAGCCGCTGCACATAGGCATCGTACCAAAAGCTGCCACTGAGCCACAGGATCAGAGACATCGCGGTCATGCTGATCGCAACGAGGCTGCCCTTTATCGTAGAGAAGTAGATCATTCGGTACTTGGCCGCACGTGATAACTTGACCTCACAACCTGACCGGCGATGAAGACTGAATTTACCTGCTCATATGGTGAGCGGCCTGAATCCTGACAAGTTGACCTGAACGAAACCTGATGCCGTCAGATAAGCGAATTTGTCGAATAATTTCGAGTACTTCACATTAAATCGATCGGAAAATCAGCTAACGGGTATTTTGTCCAGGCTTGACCGGGTTGCCTGGGCTGCGTAAATATCGGTTGCGTGGGTTACATACCGATACAAGAGTGTCCCATGAATATTTTTGGGTGGTTACATGCAAATGACAATCAAAGCGTTCAATGAAGCACAATCCCCAGAGGAGAGAGCGATTTGCGACATACTCTGCCATGAAATCGATCGCGGATTGCCCGAAGCGGAGAGTAAGATATGGCATGCGCATCCGGTCTGGTTCTTACAAGGCAACCCGATTGTTGGCTATAATAAACTCAAAGGTTGCATCCGCCTCCTGTTCTGGAGTGGTCAGTCGTTTGAAGATGAGGAACTGATTCCAGAGGGTAAGTTCAAGGCGGCTGGAGTGCGCTACTCTGCGGAATCACAGATAGACATGGGCACGCTTGCCCGGTGGCTCGAAGCCTCGCGCGATATCCAGTGGGACTACAAGAACATAGTCAAGCGCAAGGGTACTTTGATTCGACTTGGCTGAATGCCGCTACTGGACGACAGGGGAATACGATGGCTCAAAAGCTTCAACATGTCCGACATGGAATGGGCTCAGTTCGTCCGTATATCCACGGTCACCTGGACGTTTGGGAACTCGTGTCAGAGGTCTTTGACGCAGTGCTGATCGAACGTCACGAATTCAGCCCGACGTCTTTTCATATCGAGGCACAAATTGGTGATTCTGTACTGGTGCTGGAAACCGGCGACCCACCATCGCCGGATGGATTTCCGGGTTCTATCTATGTCTACGTTCCTGATGTCGACGCAGCCTACCAGCGTGCAATAAGATTGGGTGTTGAATCGCTGGCTGAACCTGTTGACAAGCCCTACGATGAACGACAGGCAGGATTCAAGGACTCCTTCGGGAATCTCTGGTGGATTTCAACATTTGTTGGGAAATAGCTGGTGGATCTAAAGTGTCGTTTTCGGAACTCAATGTGACAGACATTGTGAGATCGCAAATGAATTTGATCGTTCGGATTCGGCCAGTTTTGGCTGTTCGCGGATCACGTAGACATGTGTTGGGTCCGGTCCGCGATTAGCTTAGAGATGACGTTCGTCACACTCGCTTCGCCAACTCTATCCAAGCGTCCTCCCTTCATGAATTGATTTCTATCAAAGTACCTGTCTGTTATTGACCTAGCATTGTCAACTAGTTTATAGATTGAATTGGGAGAATTTGTGCGAGGCTACATTCTTGGATCCTCCGTGTTGTTAATGGCCTTCGTCCTGAGTTGTTCATCCAGCAGCGATGATGACGGTGACGGTATTAATAACAGTAGTGATAACTGCCCTCAATTATCCAATCAAGACCAGAATGATTTAGACGGCGATGGCATCGGAGATGTATGTGACTCCTTGTCGGATAGTGATTTTGACCTGGTCAGTGACGACACTGACAATTGCCCGTTCGATTACAACCCAGATCAATTCGCATTCATCGGCAATGCTACGCTTCGCGGCGACGCTTGTGATGATGAGGACGATGATGCCATTGTAGATGCGATGGATAACTGCCCGTTGGCGAGTAACGACGATCAATCTGATACTGATGGGAATGGCGTGGGGGATGACTGTGAGTTCTGTGAAAGTCTTTCACTGTTAGTGGATATTGTGCCCGGGCTTGGTGACAGCCATCCTCATGATATTACTGTACTGGACAACAAGCTGTATTTCGTCGCAAACGACCGTGTGATCGGCCATGAACTTTATGTTTATGATCCTTTTATGCCAACAGCTGGTGCCATAATGGTAGCGGACATTGCGCCCGGTAGCGCTGGCAGTTGGGCTAGTCAACTTACTGAACTGAACGGCAAACTGTATTTCCGGGCGACAAATGACTCGGTGCACGGTGATGAGCTTTGGGTTTATGACCCTATAGCGAGTATCGCTCACGTGTTCGACATTGTTCCCGGTAGTAATGGTAGCAATCCTAGTAAATTAACTGTATTGGATGGAAAACTATATTTTATAGTGAACGGCGTCGAACTCTGGGTCTACGATCCAACAGTAGGTACCTCTATACTTGATGTCATAAGTGGTGAAAAAAGATATGACCAATTGGCAGTACTCGATGGCAATCTGTATTTTAGCGTGGGGGGAATGTACTTTGGTAACTACGGTTACGAGCTGTGGGTATTTGACCCTACAGAATCGGAAACTAGCGCAACCCTAGTTGCAGAAATTGTGTCCGGTGATGGAGGTTATGGCGAATTGACCGGATTTGAAGGCAAGCTTTATTTTGGTGCGACTGACGGATTAAACGGACAAGAATTGTGGGTTTATGATCCCGCAAACCCTACTGCAGGTGCCATGATGATTGCTGACATTGCGCCTGGAGGGTTCGGAAGCATGCCTCAGGATTTAACACCATTTAATAACAAACTTTATTTTGGTGCGACGGATAGAATTGGGTTAAATGTCAGCTTACACGGTAGTGAGCTATGGGCATATGATCCGGCCAATCCGACAGCGGGTGCAGTAATGGTAGTTGACATAAATCCGAGCGCGGAAGTATCGAAAAGCAATCCATGGGGATTTGCAGCAGTGAACGGTAGGCTATATTTTGGTGCGGATGATGGTATTCACGGCAGAGAGCTATGGAGTTATGATCCGGCGGAACTAGGTGCCGTAACACTAGTCGCTGACATCAATCCAGGTGACAATGGAAGCATTCTTGGTCAGTTAATCGAACTGAATGGTAAGTTGTATTTCGGTGCTACTGACGGTTTGCATGGCGTTGAGTTGTGGGCTTACGATCCGGCCTGCTCCCCATAGACAAGGAAGCCTGTTTCGAGCCCATCTGTTGTTGATATGAATTGTTAAAGATTTTCAGAATACTTTGCTAGTTTGATCAATGACACTATTTTCGATGCCAGTGGTATCTCCTTTTGCAAAGGTGCGACCCGCAATAATCGATACTCTCAAACTACCGGATGGGGCAAAATGGAGAGAGAGCTGTCGGATGACAAGTGTACTGATCTTGAAATTATCCAATCACTCATCCGCCGGCGAAAGATCCGGAGCACGCATTCGAAAACCTTCGATAGCCATATGTAACCAAAGTTCAGATTGAGGAGAGATCGGACCGTTGATGAACAAGTTGACCCTTCTTCGCGAACAGATGGAATTGGGCACCCAGACGCAATACGGCGGTTTGATGATACGGGGTAAAATTCGTGTCAGGCCATGTCCCAACTTATACACCGCTGGTTTATATACCTAAGTCAGTCAACGTCAAAGGCTTACTCACCTAGTGCAACCTATCTGCCGCCACGGTCATTTCACCTGCGCGAAGTCATTCAAAGTGCAGCCTCTTTGCTGTTCGATTCGGTAACCCTTTCCAGTTAGTATGTTCTACAGTGGGGTTTCCATTGTCATCGATTGAGTAGACGCCGTCATTTGAGTAGGGGATCTGGTCCAGGTAGTCCGCCTGCTCGCTATCACCCTTCAGGTAGAGGTCCAGCCAGGCAGTGCTGAAATGTTGTGAGATGTGATTCATGCGTGCGGTGTCCCAAACCGCATCGCCATAGTGTTCCTCAGGTGAAAAGCCAAGTCGTGAGTTGTAGGCAAAGCTTTCAGCAGGTGCAGGATAGGGCCCGCCTGCATTATGATTGGCGTTTTCCAGTGTCAACAAGGCACGGTCGACGTTTACTGCTTCTTCCCAGATGGCACGAGTACCATTCTGATATCCGGATACATCATCATCGGAACCTGAGATCAATAACATGGGGACCTGAATTCCCTGCAAGGTGGAGGCATCGAAAAAACCGAAGTTGCGTCCCCAGGGTGCGAAGCCGATGATGGTACGTATTCGCTCATCAGGCAGGTTGGCATGGCTTTCAGTTCCGCTCTGGTGAATGGCCAGAGTTTGGAAACGCGGGTTGAAGGAATACTGGACCGACTGTTCAGTCACACCGCCTCCCGCAGTTATTAACACACCATAGTCACCATCGAATAGCCAATGATTGCTGTGTTCGACGTGTCAACAAGGCCCTCGAGGAAACTGGCGGTATTATTGCCCAAGCGCTCCATTTCGTTGAGAACGAAAACCTGGTCAAGTGAGCGATTGCGTAGCGTCGAGCCAAAACTGGTTTGCGTTCGATAGGTTGAATCGGTGTGATCTATCGATGCGACGACGTACCCCTGGGAGGCAATATTCTCGGCAAGATGCGACAGCAGAACG
>JABDKO010000227.1 GCA_013002165.1 Rhodothermales bacterium
AATATCGCCATCCCGGAAGAAGTCCTCTACTTTCGATAAAGGATCGGTAACACCCGAATCGAAGACTGGCGGTCAGATCCGGGTGAAGTGCAATTTGACGAAATCGTCAGGGAGTTTGTTGACCGCGTTGAAATTCCAGATCTGGACAAGGTCGCCGTTATCGATCAATTACTTTCAATGCCGAGAAACCTTCGATCTCCCTACAAGGGGTTGATGGACTACTGGGCGAAGGCGCAAGGGAAAATTCGGTGGGGTGAAAAAACTCCCGGTAATCTATTCTATGCCGATGTTATTAACGAGATGTTTCCGGATGCCGTGTTCATACATATGATACGTGACCCTCGTGCCGGCGTTTACTCCATGGAGCAGGTCTGGTTTTTTCCGGAAGATGTCATTTTCAACGCCCTGAGTCGGCACAAGCACATGACTGTTGGCAGGAGCATACTCGAAGGTGCTGTTCCGGCCGACCGAATTCTGACTTTGCGTTACGAAGATCTGGTTGCCGATCCAGTCCCGGTTGTAAAGCGAGTCTGCGAGTTTGTCGGGGAAGCTTATCACGAGCAAATGATGTCGTACTATAAAGGTGCCGATCAGCATATGCGATCAGATGCAGCTGCCGATTTCAATGCGCTCGCAACGCGGCCAATCTCTGCATCGGAAACAGATAAGTGGAGATCAGGCTTGACGCGTGCAGAGCTCGAAGCAATCGAATTGATATGCGGAGAAGAAATGTCGGAGTTCCGCTATGAAAGAGTGACCAGCAAAGCCAGCCCACTTGTAAAATTGAGGGTCAGAATAAAAGAAGCCTACTGGCAGAAGCAGGAATCAAAAAATCGCGATAATCGCCATTTCACCGTGCGCTACAAAATGTTCTCAGGTATTCAGAGACGTTTGGGAATCAGACCTCAGCGTCGAAAACCCGTTGGGGTCGCGTAGAAGAATATTCATGGTATCCGTAAGACGTTTCATAGCCTGCAGTTCGACCTATGGTCGCCATGGGATCGGACTGCATTTTGCTCAGCTCGTCGAGGAGTCTCGATCAGCCGATGAGCTTTATGGGTACTCGACACCTCAGATTCGTCCCGGCGATGAGCGGATGACAGTACGAATTGATTCGCCCCGGCTTTCGATGATAACGCGAAAGCTGATAAGGCCGTCGCAGGCGAGATTCTATGAGATGATGTCAGCCCGTTTCGAAAAGGCGCTCGCGGAGTCCCTCCCAACAGGAGCGAACACGCTGATGGTCTTCGCCGGCAGAGCTTTGGAATCCATTAAACGGGCCAAGCAGCTGGGATATGAAAAAATCGAGCTTATTTCACCTACCTCGCATATTTCAAATGCATATGCCAGGCACCAGGTTGGAATGGCACGATCAGAGATATTCGACTCGTGGCTTTCAGAATACTCACGCGATCGTGTCCTTGAGGAATACGAGCAGGCAGACAAAATTTACGTCCACTCCGACTATACACGTGACTCGTTTCTGACCAGAGGATTTCCCGCAGAGAAATTAGTGCGAACACATCTTGTACCTAATCCGCGGTTTGTCCCGCCCAGAAAACGAATAAAAACGGCTGGCTTTCAAATCGTGTACGTCGGCAGGATTGACTCTTCGAAAGGCATACATGTACTGATCGATGCGTTTAGAAAGCTCGATATGCCGGATTCTCGCTTGCGACTGGTCGGGGGATGGTCGACCAGGGGAATGAAGAAGTATATTCTAAACGCGTGTGAGGATCCCAGGATCGAGGCTGCTCCGGGCGACCCGCTGCCGATCCTTCACCAGGCAGATGTCTTTGTTCATCCAACCTTCGAGGACGGATTCGCTTACGCTCCTGTGGAAGCCTTATGCACTGGTGTTCCAGTCATTGTTACAGAAGATACAGGCATGAAAGAATATGTCGTTTCCGGCGATAACGGTTACATCATACCTGCAGGGGATGTGGATGTCCTCGTGGAAACAATCCGAAAGTTCAGGGACGAGCCACTGGAGTTTGATGCGAAAAAGATTCGAAAGCGTTTCTATGCATAACGAGCACCGGATCACTTGTCGTATTAGACAGGTGATGCCATGTATCAATGTGTTCAAAATTGATCATTTACTTTTTGTCACCAACTTACTGGTCTAGAATTGGCTACAAGTCGAAACAACGCTGATAATCTGAAGGTCTTTTTCGGTCATCACAAGTGTGCCACATCGTGGCTGACTACGTTGATGCGAGAGTACTGTTTTCGCATGCGCCAGCGTTTCGGTATCGTGCACCTACCGCGAAATTTCGAACCGTTCGGTTCAATATCGGGCTACGTGGATAAGCATAATCTTGATTTCCTCGCGTATACGAACGCGGATATGGAATACGTTGAGGGACTCGACTTTTATCGCGGATTCCATGTCATACGAGACCCCCGCGATATAACGGTTTCAGCGTATTACTCCCATCTTTCGACGCACGGACTGTACCCGGAAATTGCGGCTCATCGAAAAGAGTTGCAGTCTTTGAGCAAAAATGAAGGTTTGTTTGCCGAAATAGATTTCAGCGCGACCGAATTCCGCGAGCTGGAGATCTGGGATTACAACCAGCCCAATGTGATGGAGCTGAAGATGGAGGTTTTGACGAAGGATCCTGAGAACCACATCTCCGAGATCCTCAACTTTCTCGGGTACCTGGACAACCAGAACTCATCCGGATCGTCGATTAAAACGTTTCAGATGAAGCTGAATCGGCTTAACATGAAAGGCCGACGATACATGCCCGGTCGTTTACCAATGTTTCCCTTGCCAACTCGCAGGTACAGCGAAATACCACGGGAAGTTGTTGGAGAAGTGATCGACGATTTCAGTTTCAAGAAACTCTCCGGAGGAAGAAAGCCCGGTCAGGAAAATCGAAAGAGCCATTACCGAAAGGGCAAGGCCGGCGATTGGGCAAACCATTTCACGGAAGATCACAAGTCATACTTCAAGGACAAGTTCGGCGACCTATTGATTATGCTCGGGTACGAAAAGGATCTCAACTGGTAATTCTTACCCCATGAAGATCGGACATTACTCGCCGACGATTTTCGCCCACGGCGGAATCGGGCAGTACATACAGCGTTTAGGTGACGCCCAGCAAAGCAGGGGTCATGACGTCGTATACTTCAGCAAGAATAATTCTGAAGCAGCACAATGCACAATTGCACCGACCGACCGCGATCTGTTTTCCCTGGCGAAGGGTGCCGGACTTGACATCCTTCACTTGCACAAGGAGGTGGCATCCGTGCCGCCCCCAGATCTGCATGTCGTGCGTACCATGCATGGTAATCAGGCATCCTGTCCAAGTGGATCCCGATACCTTTCGCGGCGCGGAACACAGTGTGACAGGACATACTCAGCCATAGGGTGTTTCTGGGGGCACGTAGTTGATGGCTGCGGCAGCAGCAAGCCTGAGCGGATGAAAGCGCACTTTGCCCGCATTAAAAAAGAGAAAACCGTCTTACCCCACATCCAGACGTTGACCGTAAGCGAGTTTCTGCGTCAGCGAATGATTATCGAAGGGTATCCCGCCAGCCATGTGCAGACATTGTTGTCTCCGGCACCTGTCGTGAGCGAGTCGGCAAGTATACCAGAGAATGATCTCCCACATTTTGTCTTCCTCGGTCGCCTCGTCCCGCAGAAGGGTATCGACTGGCTGATACGGTCTTTGCTTCAGGTAAAATCAGAATGCCTCGTTGAAATTGCAGGAGACGGATATTTCGCTGAAGAGGCTAAAGCCATGGCCGATCGACTCGGCGTCGCTTCCAAGGTCCGTTTTCTTGGGTGGGTCGATGCGCCCACCGCAGCCAGGACTATACAAAAATCAAGAGCCGTCATATTTCCATCTGTCTGGCATGAGCCGGCTGGCCTTGTCACGCTGGAAGCAGCAGCACACGCGAGACCCGTTATTACGGCAGCGGTCGGGGGAATTCCAGAGTATGCGGATCCATCGTTCTCAATTGTTCTTGAACCACATGATGAAACGGCACTTGCCGCGGCGATTGACCGGTTTTGTGATGACAAGAAACTGGCCGATTCTATGGGCAGGGCGGGGTACGAGTATGTTACGCAGAATCACTCATTTGATGGATTCTGCGACTCGCTATCTGACATTTACACTCAAATAATTGACGTGAACTAGTCCAGGATGGCTTTCAATAAGAAGATCGTTTCACGGCGTAAGAACAAGCACGTCAACAAGGATGTCGAGAAAGTCATCATAATGGGTTGTCCCAGATCAGGGACAACGTTTCTTTCGACGATATTCGATTGTCTGCCCGAAGCGGAATCGCTGATGGGTACACTTCTCCCACCGGCAATACCGGCAATCGCGCGGCAAGTCAAGGACGAAGCAGTCTACAAGAGCCTGGCGATTTCATTTGAACGGGCAATCGAGACGTACCTTCATTCAGGAAGATTCTTTTCACGAGCATCCGCACTTCAAAAGTGGATGAACGCACCGAACGGATTCAAGTCGTTGCGAGAGGCCGCGAAGGGGAAACGGAGTATTGACATTTTCATTTACAAGGAACCGACTCTTGCATACGCCCCGAACTGGGTAATCGAAGCCCTGCCCGATGCAAAGTACATTCTTATCCATCGTGACGGGCGAGATGTCGCTAACTCGCTCGTCAGGTCGTACAACGTTCTATCCGATGAAGGCTTGAAAGATGTAGATGGTAACAAGCTATTCAAGATTTTTGGAACAAGGGTCGACGACCGGTATGTGCCCTGGTGGGTAGACGAGGCTGAAGCCGATGACTTTCTTCGCTGTTCACAATTCGGTCGTGCGATATGGATGTGGAAATACATGGTGCGTCAGTGTCAGGACGACATGGTTCTGTCGGGCAGGTTGACAGATGAACAGCTCCATGTGATCACATACGAAGAAATGATGCGAGAACCTGCCAGGATCGGCGCTGAACTTGTCGAGTTCCTCGAGGTCGACCAGAACAAGAGATACTCGCGGCGTTTGCTGACTGCACACACGCGTTCAATTGGCAAGTACAGTTCTCGACCAGCAGCCGAAATTGAGGAGGCGGAGCGAGTTGCTCACCGCGAACTCACCGAGCTGGGTTATCTCACGTAGCTTCACGGGCTCCATGAAAGTTTGCATCGTCTTTCCAGTCTTCCCCCCGTCAATCGACGGGATCGGAGACTATACCTCCCGGATTGCGGAAGCACTTGGCACACAGGCAGAAGTGCACGTCCTGACAGGGCCAAAACCGCATGCAACAATTGCGGGAGTACGAGTAGAGACAACCTTCGATCAAGACCCACGGCTTTCCGGTGAAATGCTGGTTGCGGCAGTTGATCGGATTCAACCCGACTGGGTGCTGGTTCAATACAATCCGTTCAGCTACGGCAAGTGGGGTTACAATCCACACCTGCCGCGATCAATCAGGCAAATCGCAGAAGCTCCCGGTCGCAAGGTCGCATTGATGATTCACGAGCCATATGTGCCCCCGGAAAATCTTCGTTTTCACGTAATGCGGCTCTGGCAGCTGCGGCAGTTTAATTCGCTGATCAACTCGGCTGCGCTCGTGTTCTTCTCCATATCCGCGTGGACTGAGGAGTTTCGCCTAAAATATCCCGACAAGCGCATTGTTCACCTGCCCATCGGGTCAAACATTCCGTTAGTACCCGGGAATCGATCGCACGTCAGATCGACATATGGAATTAGTGACGATACAATCCTTCTGGGCCTATTCGGAAGCGGTCATCCCAATAGACTTTTCAACTATATTCATGCGTCCATCAAACAGCTGCGCGATGACGGGGTAGAGGCGCCCCTGTTATACGTTGGCGGTTCGGCTGAAAAACTCCAGGCTGCCATGGCGGGCGCCACCTTTATAGATGGAGGGAAGCTGCCAGCGGATGATGTCTCGAGGCACCTGAGCGCCATGGACATTTATTTATGCCCGTTCGGAAAGGGAGTCTCGTCCCGACGCGGATCGTTTATGGCGGGAATACAACATGGCCTGCCCTGCGTAACAACGACCGGGTCCCAGACCGACAGCTTTTTCAAGAATTATGATGGAGAAGCATTTATCGCATCTCCGGATTCGAGTATTGAAGATTTCTGCCAAAATGTTCGTAGAGTCATTGAGGATGTAACACTTCGCCATCGCCTCGCCGAGGGTGGTCGACGTCTTTATACTGAAAGATTCAAGTGGGAAACAATCGCTACCCGGGCGATGAACGCAATGGCCGGCCAGGAGTAATGCCAGGATGAGCACAGCAAACGCAACCATATCATCTTACGAGGAAACAAGAGCACTCCTTATAACAGCGGGAGTCGTTCTTCTGTCATTTGCCTTTTTTATCGGTCTCGCCCTGGCGCGGGAGTTCGTGCTAATCAATTACATGCTTCCCGTTTTTCTCGTCGGGATTGGCGCGTGGTTGTATGCAACGCATCCTCCGTACTTCATTGGCTTCCTGTTATGGGCGTACCTGATCAGTCCGTTCCTGAGACGAGTCCTCGACTATGCCGTCGGTGAGTTCTCCACCAGAAGTACGATGAGTGTCGCGCCTGTTATTATTGGAGGTTTGCTTGGACTGACGTTCATCCGTTTTTCGGCACATCTGAGAAAGGATGATGTAAGGCCCTTCTTGTATATCGCTATAGGCGTACTGTACGGGTTCATGATTGGAATTGTAAAGGTTGGCGCTTTTAGTGCAACATGGGACCTTTTCAACTACCTGTTCCCGCTGTTCATCGGCATTCAGTTTACCATCTTCTGGCAGGACTACCCCCGGTATGTTCGTGTCTTCCGGTCTGTCTTGATCTGGATGGTTCCAATTCTCGGTACGTACGCTGCTTATCAGTACTTCTTTGCTCCCCCCTGGGATATGTTCTGGCTCGAGGAATCGGGGATGACGAGTTCCATGGGTAAGGCGGAGGCAACTGAGTTTCGGGTATTCAGCACACTCAATGCTACCGGACCATTTGCAATCATCATGATGGCAGGCTTGCTTGCGCTATTTGACGGCAAGGGCCTGATGGCACGTTTGTCGGCATTGCCCGGCTACGGGTCATTTCTGTTAACACTCGTGCGAGCAGCCTGGGGCGGATGGCTCGTTGCTCTGTGTATTATCATTGTGCGCTTTCGATCTCGCCTCCGACAGCGGCTTGTAGTGGTCCTTCTGGTCGGAGCTGTGTTCGTCACGCCGGCCATGTTCGTTGGGCCGATCGCCGATTCGGTCAATTCGCGAATGGAATCAATCGGGAGCCTCGAGGATGATGGGAGTGCTTCCGCACGCATCGGATTATTCCAGACCGCATCCAGGACAGTTCTGACGGACCCCATCGGGCAGGGACTTGGCTCTCTCGGGACCGCGGCCAAATTGAGCACCGGTAGCACGGTAAACTTCGATTCGGGTATTCTGGCGATCCCTGTTACGCTTGGCTGGCCCGGGACGATACTCTTCATTATGGGCGTCGTGTCGCTTTTGCGGATTACGGTGCCCCTAACGCTAGATAACACTGATCAATTTGCAATAATACTGAATGCGATCGCATGCGCGTTCCTCACGATGATGGTCTTTGCAAATCAAATCACAAGTATAAAGGGTGTAATCGTTTGGGGGTGCCTTGGTCTTGCAGTGGCCTCCAAGAGATACTATAGCCACTATCCGCATCTCAAGCCTGAACAGCATATCTCTTCGTGATGGATCGTTTTAGTGAACCGATCAACTTGATATTTGTCGCAAGCATAGGTCGCAGTGGCTCAACGCTGCTCGAGTCTATGCTTGGAGCGCACTCCGAGATTGAGACAACCGGAGAAGTGCAGATCTGGCCGCACGAAATAATCCAGGGTGGAGTATTGCCGGTCGGGTCAGGGTTGATGATAGATGAATGCCCTTTCTGGATTGAGATGAAAAAACGTCTTGATCCGCTGGCACAACCGTTTCCGCAAATTCACCACTTTCGTGAAAAACATTACGCGGGACGGACCCTGCGACTCGATCGGATCGGGGACCTCCAGAATCGACCTCTTCCTCCGGAAACGCACGCACTGATGATGCAGTATGCCCGAAACAACTACGAGTTGTTCGCCGCTTTTGCTAATGTAGTTGCAGATACGTCCGGAAAACGGCCCTCATGGTTGGTTGATGCATCAAAAGATGCATACCGGTTGATTTGGCTTCTCCGATCTGGCTTATTCAATATCAAAGTCATACAACTGGTCAAGTCGCCGAGGGGTTTTGTTTATTCGGTGACGAAGCAGTTTCTTGACAAGTCCGTTCCAAATCATACTGCTAAACGACTCTACTTCGGCGCGAGGCAGTCACTGGCCTGGAGTATCCAGAACGAGTTGTTTCATAAGGTTGCCGAGAACTATCTCGACGAATCCACTTATTCGCTTATCAAGTACGAAACGCTTGCGGCTGATCCGTACAATACATTTAAACAGGTTTGTAATCTTGTGGGCGTTGATTACGAAAAGGAGGCTGTCGATTCGTTCCGGGATGGCAGTCCTTATTCTATGGCCGGTAATCCGATGAGACACCGATCCGGGGGCATAGTACTCGACGAAAAGTGGAAGGCATTGCTACCGAACTCCAGCAAACAGGTGGCACAACTGGTCACGTCTTTTAACAGACGGCGATTCGGTTACGAATAGGCGAACAGCTCGCCCTGAATGATTTTGATTTTCTCACGACGCGAACTATGTGTGGCATAATCGGACAAGTCGGATACGACGGATTGCCTGATACGGAGGGATTCGAGGCAGCTCGCGACCTGATGACTCACCGCGGTCCAGACGACGCTGGGATCGACCGGATAGGACCGGCATGTTTTGCATTCAGACGCCTGTCCATTATTGACCTGTCTGCCGACGGGCATCAGCCTATGATGTCAACGGACGGCTCCGTCATGCTGCTCTTCAATGGCGAGATCTACAATTACGTAGAGCTGCGCCAACGGTTGGTAGCCAGGCGGCAATTCAGATCTCATACAGATTCCGAAGTGATCCTCAACGGATACCTCGAATGGGGATGGGAGAAAATGCTCAGCCTGATTAATGGAATGTTTGGGATCGCCATCTGGGACAACAATACGGGCATGTTCTATGCGGCACGGGATCGCGTAGGAAAGAAGCCGTTCTTTTTTCGGCGCACGGCAGACGGACTCGCGTTTTCGTCAACCCTGAATGCGGTCGTTGCTCTGTCGCCTGATAAGCCCGAAGTCGATGCCTCAGCGCTCGACGCATACCTTGTCTATCAGGCTGTCCCGTCGCCGGAAACGATTTTCAAGGGATATGATCAGTTGGCTCCAGCGCATCAGATAACATTCGACTGGAACAACAACTCGTTTGAGACCTCACGCTACTGGGATGTTGATTATTCGAACAAGATAGTCCGTTCGGAAAAGCAAATTCTCGACGACATGGATACGTTGATACGGACCGCGGTCCGGGAGCGCCTGATGAGTGACGTTCCGCTGGGTGCGTTTCTTTCCGGTGGAGTTGATTCGAGTCTTGTTGTATCGCTCATGGCGCAGGAGGACACCTCGCCGGTGGAAGCTGTGATCATGGGATTTGAGGACCCGGCCTTTGACGAGCGGCCCTATGCCAGGCAGGTTGCAGAGAAGTGGGGAGTCAGGCTGCATGAACATGTCCTCGAACCAAACGCAATCGAGGATCTTCCACAAATAGTCTGGCACTATGGTCAGCCGGTCGCTGATGTTTCAATTGTGCCGACATACTATGTTGCGCAAGCGGCGCGGGAGCACGTAACAGTCGTCCTGAACGGCGACGGTGGAGATGAAGTGTTTGGAGGGTATGCTCGGCCGGTTGTCGCACGGGCAGCCCAGAATTATAGAAGAGTTTTTCCGGCTGTAGCCAGGCGGGCAATTGCACAAACCTTTAAAGGCGTTAAGAGCGGTCCACTCAAGAAGCTAGCGATGCTTGCCGCGGCCGGTGGTGGAAGTGCTGAAGAGTCGTTCGTCTATGATCGTGCATTCAGACCGTTCCGGGACTCGGGATACTCTGATCAGCTCATTGCTCAGCTGAACGGCAACCCCGATCGTTTCTACCGCGATGTCTGGAGATCCGCCGCAGCAACGGATGATACTGATCGAGCGCTCTATGGCGACCTGACGACGTATTTGCCGGATCAGCTGCTCGCCAAAATGGATGTCTCGACGATGGCACATTCTCTGGAAGCAAGGGCCCCGTTGCTGGACATGAGATTGATTGAGTATGCTGCTACAATTCCGACGAAGCAGCGTATCAAGCAGTATCGAACTAAGCACTTGCTCAAGAAGCTTGCTGAACGGTACGTTCCTCGCGAAGTGTTGTATCGTCGCAAGAAAGGATTTGTGATGCCTGCTGCTGACTGGCTTCGTGGTGAACTTAGTCCATTCTTGAAAGCAACTGTTGGATCAAGCCCGTTTCTCGACCGCGGTTGGATCGATCCGGATTTTACCCGAATGATGATCGATGAGCACCTGTCCGCGAAGACAAACTGGGGCGAGCAGCTGTGGACTCTTTTTGTTCTGGAGTTGTGGGCGCGCATGATGATCGACGGCACTCTGGGGCCCGCAGACAGTCTGGAGGGATTGCTCCAGTGAACGAGCCCGACTTGTTGAACATATACCAGACCGGGATGAGCTGGTTGCCCGAACAGCCGGGTAATGGCCTTGATCGCGTCTATCATGCACTCTTTGAGAACTTGCCACACGCAAACGTTCAGGCTTACGGCTCGGTAGCCGGGTCCCGGGCGGTAGCGGAGCAGTCAGGGGGTATGATTGTCGCCTTTGACAGCGATAAAGCCTCGCTTGCAACTCGACTGATGAAGCAGCGATTGCTGGTTCGCGCAGAACTCAAGAAACGGAACTACGATCTCATCGCTTCGCACTTCGCGCTGTACACTTACCCGATACTCGGGCTAATCAAACCGTTTCCGCTTGTAGTGCATTTTCACGGGCCATGGGCAGATGAGAGTCGAGTCGAGGGCGAGGGAAACAAGGCATACAATTTCAAGAAGTACATTGAGCGCCGGGTATATCGACAGGCGGACATGTTCATTGTTTTGTCAACAGCATTTCGTGATGTGCTCATAGAACACTTTGGAGTTCCCGCGAAAAAAATACGCATAGTACCCGGCGGTGCAGATCTAGACCGTTTTGACGTCGGTGGGGATCAGCTGGCTGCCCGCAATCGTCTTGGCTGGGAGAGTGACAAGACAATAATTGTGTCAGTACGCCGTCTCGCCAGGCGGATGGGTTTGGAGCACTTGATCGATTCCGTGAGTACGCTGTCCGCGCAGTTCCCGGATCTACGACTTAAGATTGCCGGCAAGGGTCCAATCCAGGACGAACTGCAGCAACGAATAATTGACCGTAACGCCGGCGATGTGATCGAACTGCTGGGATACGTTCCGGAGGAATTACTTCCGTCGATCTATTCAGCAGCTGACCTGTCGGTTGTCCCGACGGTCAGTCTGGAAGGTTTCGGCTTGATTACGGTCGAATCACTGGCATCTGGCACTCCATGTCTCGTGACTCCGGTCGGAGGGTTACCCGAAGTGGTCCGAGACCTGTCAGCAGACCTTATCACCAGTGACACAACAACAGAATCATTGACAGATTCCCTGGCACGGATCCTCTCCAGAGAGATCTCCCTCCCTGACTCTCAAATGTGTATCGCTTTCGCGCGTGAACACTACGACTGGAAAGCCGTTGCCCGCAAAACTCGAAAGGTTTATGATGAGGTCCTGTCACAATGAAGCGGGTCCTTTTCGTTGATCAGTCGCAGGTGCTCGGTGGTGCAGAGTTATCATTGATTGATCTGAGCAAGCAGTTTCCAGGATGTGCTGTGGCGGTCTTCAGCCGTGGTGAGTTTTCGGACAGACTGGAGGAGCTACAGATCAAAATGGTCGATCTCGATGTTGCAAAGGGCCTGAAGGAAGTGAAACGGTCCGGCGGCAGAATCACCGAGGTTGCCGCAATACCTGCGCTTTTCAGTGCATCTGTCAAACTGTCCCGGGCCGCTAAAGACTTCGATGTGATATATGCGAATACCCAGAAGGCAATGCTGGTCGCCGGGATAGCGGGTAAACTATCAGGCAAGCCAGTGATATGGCATCTTCGTGATCTCTTGACGACGGATCACTTCAGCAATAAACTCATCCGGATATCCGTGTCTGCTGCCAACCATCTTGTTTTAAAGGTGATCGCAAACTCGCATGCAACGGCCGCGAGCTTCATCGATGCAGGTGGTGACCCGACCAGAGTGAGTGTCATCCACAATGGTGTTGACTCAAGTGCATTCACGGACTTGAGTACTGACGAGTCGACCAGAATACGGAACGACCTTGGAATCGGGGATGCGCCTGTGGCTGGCATCTTCAGTAGAATTGCCGCCTGGAAGGGCCAACATGTAATGTTGGAGGCTGCCTCCAAATTGCCCGACTGGCACGTACTTGTCGTAGGCGACGCACTTTTTCAGAATGATCAAGAGTACAAGGACAGCCTCTTCAGAATCGTGCAGAAAAACGGTATGGACAATCGAGTGCACTTTCTCGGATTTCGAAATGATGTGCCCGCTCTCATGGCAGCTTGCGACGTAGTCGTCCACACCTCGACCTCACCTGAGCCATTTGGAAGAGTCATCGTTGAGGGGATGCTTGCACGGACACCTGTCATCGCAGCGCAGGGTGGTGGAGCGAGCGAGATCGTCAGGCACGGAGAGAACGGTTTTCTCTTTGATCCCGACAATCCGATTGAACTACGGCAATTGTTATACCAGGTCGCCAGCGACGATACATCCGGTCTGTTAGAAAGCGCATTCGCTGAAGCTGTCGACTACTACTCCGTCGACAGGCTTGTCCGCGATGTCCGGGACGTAATAACCTCACTGAATTCGTAATGGCGATAAAAACATGGCTGCTTCGTAAGAAGTTCGACGTACGTTCTGCGATAGCAAGGGAGTCCTGGCTCTTCATTCCTCACAATCTCATTGTATGGTGGACCCAGTACAAGGTGAGGAACCATATCGACACTTCGGAATGTCGCGTCGATGGGAAAACGGAGTTTGTGCTTGACGGCTTTCAGGGTTCGGGTAACAGCTTCGCAACAGTCACCTTCAAGAACACCCAGGACCATAAGGTTCGTCTCGCTCATCATCTTCATTCGCCTGCACAGATCATCAAGGCAGTGCAGGCCGGACTTCCGGTGCTGGTTACCATCCGCGAACCGGGTGGAGGAGTCGTATCGTTGACCAGTCGATGGACATACGTTACGCTTGAGCAGGGATTGAAAGGTTACATACAGTTCTACGGCAAGCTGATCCCGTTCAGAGATCAGTTCGTTGTCAGTACATTCGAGGACACGATCCACTCCTTTGACGACGTTATTCGCCGCGTCAACGACAGGTTTGAAACCGATTTTCAGATTCTGGATTACAGTTCCGGTCTGACGAAACCCAGGGCGACTTCCGAAACGGCTTCCTGGGAGACCGAGCGGAATAAGATCAAGGATCAGAAACAGGAGGAACTGAAAGATCCCCGGTATGCCGATCTTCTTGCTGAAGCAAGAGGCATTTATTCGCAACTAACAGGCGAAACGGTATAACCTTTGCCACTGGTATCGTAAAACACGATGTGCCAATTATGACCAGCCAGGGCATCATGCCTGAAATTTGAGTGTCAACCATAGACTACAGAATAAACATAGGATTGCTGGTTGCCGGAGTCTTGCTCTCGGCGCTTGCTTTTTCAGGCTGGTTCTCCGCTGGCAGCGGATTTGACCCGGTCGATAAGCCACAAATTATTCTGCCTGTCGAGGTTCTGGGTTCGACCGGTCTAACACGAGTCGTCGAGGTGGTCGTGGACGAAGCCGCCGACATTGATCGACTATACCTGCAAGTCCATTCCCCCGGCTACAAATATGGAGCGGGGGACAAGGTTAGTGTGCAGGTCAACAGCTCACCATGGATCGACATATCCAACAAGACTGTGACCTGCTATTATCCAGAGTCACACTACGAATGCGTTGGCGGAGCATTCGCAACTGTCCGATTTACAATTCCGGCGAAGGATGTCTCACGGGGACTGAATACGGTGCGATTTCGGTTTAACGGAACCGACGGGATCACCTCGGGATTCCGCGTGCTTGATTTCAATTTCCTTCGGTCCGATGGCTCACCGGTGCTTCCTCCCGAGATGTTTGCATACGAAGACCCTGCTGGTTGGCAACCACCATCGAACAGAGAGGAAGACATTGCTGCCGGTCGACGACTGTGGCATGAAGCCGTTCTTGCCGACAATCCATTGAACGAAAACCATACTATTCGTGCCGCGTGTTCTGATTGTCATGCGACGTCTGGAATGGACTTGAAGTATTTCGGCTATTCGAACGAGTCTATCATAGCACGCAGTGTTTTTCATGCCTTGTCCGAGGAAGAGGGAGAGCAGATTGCGAGCTACATTCGAACGCTTCCCGGTAAATCGTACGGCACGCCGTGGGACCCTCCGTATCAACCGGGACCCGGGATCGATTCACGGCCGGCGAGTGCCTGGGCTGCCGGGGCTGGACTTGAGGCCGTTCTCGAGCACGATTCTGATGCAATACCGTACATGTTTCCCAACGGCATTCGATGGCAAGAGATAGCAGCCGACAGTACGATCAATATCCGTGAGATCCCGATTGCAATTCAATTGCCTGATTGGAATGAGTGGCTTCCGCGGGTTCATCCAGTCGATGCGTGGGGAGATGCCTTCGCCCGATCTGCGACTGCCACCGGGTACGAGCAGACCGTCCAGCCACTAATTGATGGAAATGCCAGCACACAGCAGGCGCTGCGATCGCTCGAGCGCTGGAACAGGAGTTTTCGAAGAGATCGGTCAGACGGACTTAACGAGGATGCATTTGGTGGATACGATTCGGATGGGGTGGTTGCTGATTATACTCTCGGCTTGCATCAGTGGCAGGCCGTTAAAACGTTCGAAGTAATGGTCGGCGGGTCATATCAGGATAAGGCCTACGAAGTCTACGGCGATGATGCGGAGCCGCTATCGTGGTTCGGCAACTCTCGTTCACTTTTTGACGTCGGCCCCCATATTTCCGGTCCGGTCCAGGTAAGTCCATACCCGCACGGATCGCCGCTCCAGAATATTTTCATGACCACGGCATGGTACGAACTTCAACTCATAGTTAATTCCGGCAACCGCCATGGATTGTCGATTCGCCCGATGGACTGGAAGTATCATTACGGGCATATCGCGGATATTTCAAAGTGGTCAGGCATCGATGAACCCGTCCGGTATCTCAAATCGTACGTCAAGAACATGCAGGAGGCCACAAACAGTCGATGCGGTCCCGGCTCCGACTGCGGCTTTTATTTCAGGCACCTTACGCCGGCAAGGCTCGTGGTTTCCCAATCGGAGGTTGCACAGAAAGGTGCGGGCCGATCAGCTCGTGGACGGCAGCGTGATGCAGGCGGTTCCGACAAGAATCTTTTCGACACCCTTCCGGTCGATGTCAAGACCCAATTGATTGAAGCAGTCCTTCGCGTACACGTTAAGGAGCTGTTGAGGTATCCGACCTCGGCCTGGCCCCGAGGTGATGATCGTCAGGCACTGCCTGGTCAGGAAACTATTCCGACTCTCCAATCCGGCAGAAAACAATTCGACATGACGTCTTATGCAGATCATTACTACCGGTCAATACCAATTTTCAAAAATATTGGGGTCTCTCCAACTTTAATTGACTCGTTATCTGGCTGGGGTCAGACCATGTGGCCAGAAGCGGACTGGCAGTTCAAAAATTAGCATTGCAGTCTCAATTCCAATTCCCTCAAGTTACCCTCGTTGTCGCCTCACTTCTCCTTCGGGTGTACACCGGAAAATCTTGACAGGATCTACACTGGATGACCGTTGTCCGTTCTTTTACCGACATCCAATTTACCTTAAGTTGTTATTTCTAAAAGCCGATAATGCTGTCGAATCGTGTTAACAGTTAGCCCATTGTTAACTCGTCCCACAATAAGATTCGGCAGAAAGATTAACGTCATCTAGCCACTGTAAGCGACCCAGAGACTGCCACCACAGTCTGATTGAACACCGGTTAGCATGAAGACTGGTTGATGCGGGAGACCACCCGTTATTGGCCGGGACATCTGTATGCTGGTTGAAAGCCGCGCTTACATACGAGATGATTATAAAAACTACTGTATCCCACTTGTACAGATTAGCAGTTGCCGCGATCTTCGCCGGCACTTTCCTTTTGGGGCCATCCGCTCAGGCCCAGATCAAAGTTCCAATCGAGGTCATCGGACCCGACGGCTATACACAGTCGGTGAACGTAAACGTCACTTCGGCATCCGAAGTCAGCCGGCTCTGGTTGCAGGTTCACTCCCCTGGATACAAGTACGGGGAGGGAAACAAGATGAGCGTCCGGATAAACGGCGGTGCCTGGACCGACGTTAACAACCAGATCGCTATATGCGAAGCTCCTGAATCATCGTACGAATGTATCGGTGGAGCTTTTGCTACTGTCCGATTCACAATTCCTGCGACGGGAGTCATCTCGGGGAATAACACGATCGATTTTCGTTTCAATGGGACCGAAGGGTTGACAATTGGCTACCGTGTTCTGGCGTTCAATTTTGTACGCAGTGACAACAGCAAGATTCTGCCCGAGTCTACCTTCTATTATGACGATCCTTCCCTGTGGACCGCTCCACTGACAAGCCAGAGTGACATCGATCGCGGAAAACAACTGTGGGAGTCAGAACCGCTTCTCGACTTCGGGAATGTATCGATTACTGCGACATGCGCAGACTGCCATGCAAAAGACGGTCGGGATTTGCAGTACTTCGCGTACTCGAATCATTCGATCATCGAACGAAGCAAGTTCCATGGAATGTCTCAGACCGAGGGCGAGCAGGTGGCAAGCTATATCCGGAATCTTGCCGTTGCCAGTCATGGAACACCGTGGGATCCGCCATATCAGCCGGGACCCGGACTTGACGATAAGCCAGCTGAGGAATGGGCCGCAGGTGCCGGGCTCGAATGGGTTCTTGAAGAAGATGAACAGATGATCCCGCACATGTTTCCCGACGGATTTTCTTCCGATCAGATCTTGACGTCAAACGATTTGAACATGAGGGAGATTCCAATCGGTATTCAACTTCCTGATTGGAACGAATGGCTTCCACGTGTCCATCCCAAAGATGCCTGGGGCTCTGTGTTCACAACATCGTCCGTCTACACAATCTATGCTACCAGCATCCCGAGCACACTGGCCGGCGGAGTACAGAATGCCATAAACAGTGGAAGCATCCTTTCAGTCATGGATAGTTGGGGCGCCGCAATTCGTGATGGGCGTGGATCGTCCACGTTTAACCCCGACTTTTTCGGCGGATGGGGCTCCGATGGCACCGTTGCCGACTACCAGCTCGGTTATCAGCAGTGGCAGGCCGTGAAGACGTGGGAGATCATGAACACCTACGAAGGGCTGCAGGAAGCGGCTCCTACGCTGTATCCGGGAGTCGGAGAAGCCAGATCATGGTTCGGCAATACGCGATCCGTTTTCGACGTGGCTCCTCACATTTCCGGTCCGCCGCAAACGGGTTCATACCCACACGGCGATCCTCTGCAGAATTTCTTCATGTCGTCGGCATGGTACGAGCTCCAGCTCATTCTCAACTCGGGCAACCGCAACGGTGTCTCCATCCGGCCGCATGACTGGAAATACCATTACGGTCATATCGGTGATATCATGAAAGAGTCTGGCCGCCGCGAGCCGATGCGCCATCTTAAAGCATATGCTAAAAATATGCAGATGGCTGACAATCGCTATGGCGTTGGCACCGCGAATGGCTTCTATCTCCGACACGTAACTCCGAGTCGAATGGTCGGTACCCCCGGCGCAAAGAATCCATTTGAAGACCTTGATTCGGCAACACGGAGAGCCGTAACTGAGCCGATACTTCGGGCGTTAGTGGTCAAACTGCTTGAGCACGACATCAGTGAATGGTCGCGTCAGACAGGACTGTACGGAATAGAACCGGCTTCGACAGTTCCGACTCCCGGTAACGGATTCGATACGTCTACGTACATCGACCACTTCTACCACGCAATACCCGTATTCAATTCAATTGGTGTCGCTCCGACGCTGTTGGATTCCCTCGCTACCTGGGCAGAATCGGCATGGCCATTGGGTGACTGGCATTCGTTGTATGATTACAATCAGTCAAACAATCCGCCTTCAATTACGCTTACGAGTCCTGCAAATGGAACGACCTATACAGAACCGGCAACCATCGCAATGTCCGCGAGTGCATCCGACATTGACGGTTCAGTAGTAAGCGTCAAGTTCTTCCAGAACGGAATTCAGATTCATGAAGATAATTCAGCTCCGTATTCCTATACGTGGTCTGGTGTTGTTCCAGGAACGTACACAATCTCGGCCCTCGCCGAGGACAATTCGAGTGCGACCGCTGTCTCCGGATCTGTTAGCGTGACCGTTAACAGTGACAACCCCGGTCCGCCACCTTCAAACAATGACCCGACAGTTGCAATTACCAGCCCTCTCGCAGGAGCGAGCTACGATGAAGGAGACAACATTGTTATAGAGGCGAACGCTTCGGATTCTGACGGATCTGTGTCCGTCGTCCAATTCTATCAGAACAACATTCTGCTCGGTCAGGATACGTCTGCTCCGTACTCGTTTACATGGTCGAATGTGCAGGAAGGCGCGTATGCGCTGTCCGCCGTAGCAACCGATAATGACGGCGCATCCACGACATCAAACTCGATAGTCGTCACGGCAGGTGATAATCCGGGTCCGCCGCCGACAATCACTGAGACACAGACTATTGATCTGGTTGTTGGTTGGAATCAAGTCTCCACCTACGTTGCACCGCAGGTAAGCGAGATTGCTTCGATCTTCCAGCCGATTGTGTCCGATATTTTCCTTGTCAAGGATGTTGTGGGCAACTCATACCACCCGGCACTCGGAATTAATACGATCGAAAACTGGAATTCACTTGAGTCCTATCAAGTGTATGCGAATGCTGCTTCGACATTCGATGTAGAGGGAGCCGTTCTCGATCCTTCCACGACTGCAGTCCCGATCGTCGAAGGTTGGAACTACATTCCATACCTGCGCAAGACGAATATGTCGATTGATGAGGCGTTGGTCAATGTTACGTCTGATGTCGTCATGGTAAAAGACTACGCTGGCCGTGTTTATTTCCCTGATTTCCAGATTAATGAAATCGGAGATTTGGAGCCGGGCCAGGGTTACAAGCTGTTCGTAAATTCCGGTGGGACACTGACCTATCCAGCGAATGCCGCCGGTGTGGCGAGTCGATCCAAGGAAGAGTCTGGTCAGGTTCTCGTCGGCATAGCGAGCTCGTCGCTTGTAGTCGTTGATGCCTCAAAACTTCCGGGTGCCCGCAGAGTTTTCGCGGTTCTTGAGAACGGAACCCGGATTGGTGAGGCGTGGATCTCATCGGTTACAAATCAGGCCTATGTCAAGGTAAGAGGTGACGATGACGTGACCATCGATCTCGTCGAGGGAGCACTCAACGGAGATCGAATCATTCTTGAAGCGGAGTTTGGTACGGGCGATGTCAAGCGCGTATCGGCCTCCAATATTCAAGATATCCTTGGCTCAAATACAAGAAGTGTTCTATCCCTGTCCTACAAGACTGATTCGGCGTACCTGGTTGAACTGGGCGAGATTCCAGGAGACTATGTCCTCGAACAGAACTATCCGAATCCCTTCAACCCGTCTACAACGATTCGGTATGAGTTACCGGACGATGAGTTCGTCAAGATTGAAGTGTTCAACATGCTTGGTGAGCGTGTCGCTACACTCGTGAACGAGGAAGTCAGTGCCGGTTCGCATACTGCTACCTTCGAGGCAGACAATATATCAAGCGGCCTTTATGTCTATCGCTTGATCGCTGGAAGCTATATCGAAGACAGAGCAATGATGTTCTTGAAATAGAGCATCGAGTCTTGACAGTCCGGCGCCGGAAACGGCAAGCGGTGAGCCGGACTGTTTCCGCCACGGAAGCATCCCACTACAGGCGGTTTCCAAACTGCCCGTCTAACCCACCCAGAAAATGGAAAGAGTACTCGGCCTAGTGGCACTTCTGTGCCTTGCTACCGGTGTAACTGGTACGGTGCAAGCCCAAACGCATTTCACCGGATGCGTTTCATCAACCGGTGAAAATGCAACGGTGCTTGTTAACGATACGATCGGGCCATCGATTGATGGTGTTGCACTGGCTAGCGGAGATGAGATTGCCGTCTTTACGACGGAAGGACTATGTGTCGGTGTTGAGGTCTGGACGGGTATCAACATCGCACTTACCGTTTGGGGAGACAATTCCCTGACCACAGAAAAAGACGGGTTGTCTGCCAGTGAGCAGATGAATTTTGTGGTCTGGGATGCGTCCTCTCAAACGGAATTTGGAAACAGTTACGGATCCGTTGATGTGGCATACAGTTCAGTTTCGCCATATAACGGCACCGGTCTCTATGACTCGGATGCCATATACCAGTTGACTCTGCTAGCGGCCAGCACACCGCGACATCCGGTGGCCGCAGCTTCGGCAACCCCGACTTCGGGAAGCACACCGCTACTCGTCACGTTCGATGCAAGCGCGTCTTCTGATGAAGATGGATCGATTATTTCATACGCATGGGACTTCGGCGATGGCGGATCCGGGTCGGGCGTTGGCACAACCAATACCTTCATGTCTGCCGGCACCTATCCGGTTGTCTTGACCGTGACCGACGATGATGCCTACTCCTCCACAGACACGGTAACGATCGTCGTTTCGCCTGCTCCTACAAACGTGCCGCCCACAGCTTCCTTTTCCCTGACTCCTGATTCCGGCCAGGCACCTCTTACTGTCACCGTCGATGCATCAGGGAGTTCTGACTCCGATGGATCCATCGTCTCGTACACATGGACATTTGGTGATGGAAGCTCTGCGACGGGTGTCAGCGCATCCCACGAGTATAGCCAGGCAGGTACATTCAGCGTCGTGCTGACTGTTACTGACGATGATGGAGCAACGGCGTCAGAAACCCGAACAGTAAGCGTTCTGGAGCCGAACAATCAGCCGCCAGCGGCTGCCTTCTCTGCCTCCACGTCTACGGGAGTTATTCCACTTCTCGTTACATTCGATGCCTCATCCAGTACTGATCCCGACGGGTCAATTGCTACGTACACCTGGAATTTTGGAGATGGAAGTGCGGCTACCGGTGTCTCGACATCAAAGACATATACTGTCGCAGGAAGCTACATTGTCACTCTTACCGTCACCGACGACGATGGCGCATCTTCATTAACGCAGCAGACTATACTTGCTTCGGCAGGCACCTCGAATTTGCCACCGGTAGCAGCATTCACGCTGACACCTAGTGTAGGTACGGCACCTGTCACCGTCGCAACCGACGGTAGTGCCTCAACGGATTCAGACGGAACGATTTCTTCGTACGCATGGGACTATGGTGACGGCGCTACTGGAACCGGCGTTACTGATTCGCACACCTATTCAACGTCGGGCACGTACACAGTCACACTTACCGTCAGCGACAACAATGGTGCAACTGGAAGTTCGTCACAGACGGTAACAGTCTCGTCTCCACCCACCGCCGGACCTCTGGTTATGCACCTGACATTCGATGAGTCGTCGGGACAAAACGCAACTGATGTTTCCACGAACGGCAATGATGGTACGTTGCAGGGCGGGGCGGAGTTTGCGACAGCTGGCATACTATCAGGAGCAGTTCTGCTGAATGGTGGCGACGCTTATGTCGATGTGGCTGACAATGCAGTGCTTAATCAGCAGATTGTGAGTAAACGAACGATTTCCATTTGGTTCAGGGCGGATGACGTCTCTGTATCGTCTCGGAAACAGGTCATCTGGGAAGAGGGAGGTCAGCAGAAAGGCCTTTCGATCTATCTTTTCAATGGATCCCTGTACGTGGGTGGCTGGAACAAATCCACTTCCGAAAGTGGTTGGGACGGCACGTTCCTTTCGACAAGTGCCGTTCAGTCAAATACGTGGAATCATGTTGCACTTGTGCTCAATGGTGGGCCCACTGTCAGCCCGGGCGCATTGCTGGGATATCTCAATGGGGCTTCCATCGGAAACGGTACCGCTTCCCAGGTCTGGTCTCACAATGATGACATTGGCATCGGGCGCGTAGATGGCGATACCTGGTTTCATGACGCTACCAATAAGAGCGGACAAACACACGGATTCTCTGGGTATATCGATGATGTTCGCGTCTATAACCAGGTACTGACGCAGCCTGAGATCAACGATCTGGCGAATGGCGGCGGGGCATCACAGAATCTGCCTCCGAACGCCGTGATTGATGTCGATCAGCAGAGCGGACCTGCGCCACTCCAGGTAAATTTTTCGGCAACGCGTTCTTCCGATAACGATGGCAGCATTCAAAGTTACTCGTGGACTCTGGGTAATGGTGAATTCGGAACGGGCCCGACAGTGGCGGCATCGTATACGACGGCCGGGACGTACTCCGTGACTCTCACAGTGATTGACAACGATGGTGCAACATCCTCCGCGAATGCGACGATTACAGTCGAGCAAACCGTTGGAAATGCACCCCCTCGAGCAGAGATAGTCGAAACTCTGGGTCGGCGAAACTCCATGTCGATTTCGCTGAACGGAGAGTCATCTTCCGATCCCGACGGGTCGATTGTTCACTACGACTGGGACTTTGGTGATGGGGCTACAAGCACGGGGCCGTCCGCAACGCATGAGTACTCATCACCCGGATCGTTTCAGGTAATTCTTACCGTGACGGATGACGTGGGACTACAGGGATCATCAACTTTCTGGGTTTCCGTCTACGATCTGCTTCCAGAAGGAACCGGAAGCAGCCTCGTGGGAGCCGGACAGGGTCAGGACCCGGGCTTTGCCAGCTACGACGGAGAGACACTGACGCTGCGATCGTCGGCCGCAGTTCCTTCAGCATCTTCCGATGTGTTTCGATTTGTTCATGAGACGGTATCTGGTGACGCAACGATCACAGTAAGAATTGAAGAGATCAGTTCCGGTCAGAGCTCTGCACGCATCGGCGTGATGCTTCGCAGTCAGCTCACGCCGGCTGCAACCATGGCACATTTGACCATCGATGGCACGGGGCAGGCACATCTCGAGAGTCGCCCCGTAGCAGGTGCTCCGGCGACCTTCTCATCGGCTGGTAGCTTCGGGATTCCCGGGTGGATCCGGATTAGCCGTCAGGGCAATACATTCAGAACCTTTGCTTCGGTAGATGGTGCAGTATGGACGCCGACAGGGCAGGTCGAGATAGGAATGCCGGAAACTGTATTTATGGGTGTGACCGCGTCATCCCAATCGGGGTCATCGTTTGACGCCAGTCTTGACAACGTCGCATTCGAGTCGACCGATGAAGCCCTGCCGGCTGGATACCTTCTGTCTGAAGCCTACCCGAACCCGTTTAATCCGGCCTCGCAGATAACCCTGGTGGTAGACCAGGCGCAGGAGATAAGCGTTTCCGTGTACAGTGTTACCGGTGTTTTAGTCCAGCAATTGTTCATCGGTGAAGTCGCCGCAAACCAGCTGTACGAATACAGATTTGCTGCGACGGATGGACTTGCCAGTGGCACTTATTTCTTGCGGGTTTACGGAGAATCCTTTGCGGCAACGAGAGCCGTGGTTTTACTCAAATAAGATTTCGTTTGAGAAAACTGGATGTGGGTCGATTCTTGTCAATAAGTAGTGAAGGGCTCGTTACATGTCGCAAGTAGACGGAAAATATCGTATAACTTTAAGTCGATATTCTCAACTTTCTGACGGCTCTTTCCGTCCAACCCCTTATGATTGCTGAAGCTGAAATGATCTCCGAAAAAGCGTATATAATCGTAAGTAAAGATCTTCTATCATCGAGGCTGGGCGACGAGATTGTAATCCTTAGTGTCAACGGTGGGAAATACTACGGTCTCAATCCTCTCGCGGCGTTCGTCTGGGGCCTGCTTGCAGATCCAGTCAAATTCAATGACTTGAAGATGGCTGTCCTGCAAGAGTATGAAGTCCCTGAAGATAAATGTGTCGCCGATCTGAACAAGCTGATCGTCGATCTACAGAAAGAAGGCCTCGTCAGCATTGCTGAAGAGAATCCGGTCACGTCCTGAGGCTCCGGTTGACCTTCACATTTCGTGACCGCTCGAGACACTTCGAGACCGTCAATCGGGCATAGCATGAAACACTATTCGGTCTACGGCCTCAACATTTCGTCAGAATTCGAACTCCTCGGCGCACGCACTACAACCCCGTCTCCGGTACCAGATGTCGTGGTGACGCGGACCAGTCTTGATTTGCCGTCATCCGAATCTTTTGAAGATGGAAGGTATTCGTCCGCCACAATGTACGAGGCCTTACTTGCCTGGGAAAAGGTTGGCTGCATACGGATCTTGAGTGGGAAGGAGATACAGGTCGCGCCGATCGCAGGTATTCCCGATGCTGTTGTCAGCCTTTTCATAACGGGTGTAGCGATGGGTGTTTTGCTTCACCAACGAGGTTTTCTCGTATTGCACGCGAGCGCCGTCCGCATTCAGGACAAAGTCGCTGCATTCATCGGTTTCAAGGGCATGGGTAAATCAACGACCGCCGCTGCCATGGTCGGTCAGGGCGCATCGCTGGTCTCTGATGACATCCTTGCAATCGACGGTGATTTCCTTGCGCGTCCAGGCTCCGATCTTGTCAAATTGTGGCCGCGTGCACTCAGCGCCGCTCTCGAAGATGATCCTGAAGAGAGTCCTGCCTTGTATCCCGGGATTGAAAAGCGTGCAAAGGTATTTCCAGACTCAGTTGTCGCTGAGCCGTTTCCACTCAGGGCGATCTACGTGCTCGATTCCGGCAACACAGTATCCATTCAAGATGTTGCGCCTGCCGCTGCGTTCCTTGAGATCATGCGTCATACCTACGCTCCACGTTTTGTGGGTACAGATGGGACGCCGCCGGAATTGTTTGCACAGTGCACACGTTTGGTATCGCAGATTCCGGTATTCCGACTGCATCGAAAGCCGGACCTTGCTGAGTTGTCGTCTGTTGCTGTTGCGGTTGAAAGCCACTTCTCGGATCTTCTAGTACAGAATGAGTGATGAGAAAACATCGTACGAAGGTCGCTTCGATCGAAAATTTGCAGGCGATGGGATTCTCTTCGTCCGGGCACTACTCTTACTAGTCGTTGCCAGGCTGAGTCTCGCCGCAACAGACTATGTCCGGACAGCGAAGCTATTCGGAGAACAGGATTCCTTTGACAGCGACAGGGGGCAAGCTCAAGGCCTTGCCACTTTCAGATATCGCGCCGCCTGGGCAGTCTCAAAAGCCTCGCGTATCGTTAGATATGACCGTCCATGCCTTGCTCAGGCACTCGTGCTTCGTTTTATCCTTAGAAGAAAAGGAATATCATCTGACCTGCGCATCGGCGTAAAGAAAAATGACGACCTGTCGATTCGAGCACATGCGTGGGTCGAGAAGGACGGAATTGTTCTGATAGGAGGTGCGTCCTCTCCGTTCAGATACACGATGCTCACCCCGGAAGATCAGATAACGCTATGAGTGGTCTGGCAGGAATTGTGTTCCGTGATGACCGCCACGGGGCTGCCAATTTGATTGACAACATGGTTCAGTCAATGCAATATCGTGGGCCAGACGGGATTGACATCTGGACGAACGCGCATGCAATGCTGGGCCAGTGCACCCTTCAATCTTCCTCATTCTCTGGATCCGCAATTGCCACGGGCCAGAGCAATGATCGTTTCGTGGTCGTTGGTGATGTGCGCATTGATAACAGAGATGAACTCCTTAAAATCTGTGGTCATCCGGGAAGTGGACACCCTGCGTCGAAGTCGGACCTTGCACTCGTGAAGTTATTGTTTGAGTCGAGCGGAGATGCCTTCATTGATTCTATTGAAGGAGATTTTGCATTCGTCCTGTACGATGTTGCCGAGAGAACTATTCGCTGCTACCGCGATCATTTTGGTACGCGCCCGTTTTACTATTTCCTGAATCGAGACCTGTTTGTTTGTGCATCAGATATCAAGGGAATAATAGCATCGGGTCTGGTTGAGGACACAATCGACACCGACAAACTAGAGGACTATCTTGTCGGGAATCTTGCGAACCAGGAGAGAACGTTTTATAAAAACATCCGGCGACTGCCACCGGCAAGCGTCATGCTGGTCGACCCGGAAAACGTGAAGTTGCATAAGTACTGGAGCGTCGACCAGGTTGAAACGATCGATGCACCGGAGGATCAGATGATCGCCGGTTTTCGCAGCCGATTTCTCACTGCTGTCAAGAATCGTATCGGATCAGCAGGCGATACTGCATTCATGCTGAGCGGCGGACTTGACTCATCGTCGGTGGTATCCAGTGCAGCCCACATTGCTGCCGGTAACACGAAAAGATTCAAAACCTATTCCGTCGAATTTCCCTATCTGCCTGACAAGATTAGAAGTCGTACCGATGAAACGGAATATGTAGATGCGGTAGTTGGTAGCAGCGGTTTGGTCAGTAGTCGGCTCGCAGGTGACACCCAGACGCCACTATCGAGCCTGCAAAGAATGCTGGAGATACACGACGAACCATTTCTCGTCCCAAATGCTTACCTCGACGCTATCGCTTTGTCTGCAGTACATCACGATGGATGCAAGGTGTTGCTCACCGGACTGGAAGGAGATCTGACTATATCGCATGGCGATTGGTACTTGAAAGAATTAGGATTCAAAGGTGAGTGGCAGTCGTTCGTCCGCGAGAGCCGTGCCCTGGCAGCCAGAACGGAGAGCGAGCCAGAGTTGTTTTTTGAACGGTATGCTGTGCCTACTCTCCAGGAACTGGCTCGCTCCGGAGAATGGGGAGCCTTCCGGCGTGGCGCTTCTTCAATGGGACAAGAATACGGAGATTCAACCGCGGGCCTGATCTGGCGTCTTGGAATGAGACCCACTTTAGCATCAATATTCAGGAGATTCTCTCAGCGCGAGACACTGGAGGATGAGCGGGCATTAAGATTTGTAAGTAGAAAATACCCTGGTCGGAAGGACATCATCGCCCGAATTAACGAAAGTTCACACGAGATGGACCATTCGCGGACCCAATTTGACCATCATGTTGGTCAGCTGCAGTCCGGGTATCCGGCTTCGCTGCTCGAATTTGCCGAAAAAAACGCCGCAAACTGGCAAATCGACGTTCGTCATCCGTTTTTTGACCGCCGACTGGTCGAGTACTCCGTCGGCCTCCCCGGGAGCGCTAAATTATCTGACGGATGGGCCCGATATATACTGCGGGCATCTATGGAACAGATATTGCCTGATAAAGTACGTTGGAGGGCTCAGAAAGCGGCTCTCGGGCCCAATTTTGCCTATTTGATGGGTAAGGAGTCCGAGGATCGCATACGTGCCCTCGCTGAAACGGCAATACAGTATTTTCCGTATATCATTGATAAATCAAGTGTTAGCAACTTGATAAATCGACAGAAATACGCTACTTTGTGGAGAATACTGGTACTGGGAGGCTGGGTTTTGCAGAAACGATCCTGAATTTTTACTTTTGGATCGTACTCAAAGCTAGGTGATTCAGTACAGTACATAACATCAAGCCTTAATTAAGGAATAAGACATGTCAAACAACGAGAAAAAGGCTTACGAAGCTCCGGCTTTGACCGTCTATGGCAATGTCGAGGAGATCACAAGCTCAAAGACGTGGCACGCTGCGTCTGACTGGCTTGGCGAAATCGTCGATTACATGTCGCCAAAAGACAACGACTTCTCGTCCTAAGTAAAATTGGGCAGGGGCATCAGTGCCCCTTAACGGATTCGTTCCGGCTTACGTAAGTAAAGCCTCGAGAGATCTCTCTCGAGGCTTTTCTATTTTATTAACGTCCGCTGCACATCAAAACTTTTGATTCTGAGCCACATTGAACGATACTTTCTTAATGGAGTGTCGTTTTAACATCAAGCAGAATCTGGGCCTGAATAATCATGATTCCCGAATTCGGTAAAGATCCGATCAAGGAATGGCGTAAGCTTCGCCGAGCGCTGAGGCTGGTATGGGAGTCGTCCCGGTCGTGGACGACGGCCTGGGGGATTCTGCTTGTCGTCCAGGGCCTCCTGCCGGCGGCCACGGTGTACCTGATTAAACTTCTGGTGGATGCCCTCGTCGCTACAATGCAAGCCGGAGGCTCAGGAGATACTATTGCGCCGCTCGTGACGTATGCCCTGTTGATGGCCGCGACACTGTTGGCAACGCAGCTGATGCAGCAAATCCAAAGCTGGATCCGCCTTGCACAGGCCGAACATGCATCTGACTACATCAGAGCAGTTATTCATGACAAGGCTGTAGAGGTCGACTACGGGTTCTATGAGACGCCGCGATACTTTGACCGACTTCATCGGGCGATATCCGATGCAGGGTCCAAGCCACTGGCGTTGCTCGAGTCTCTTGGCCTGCTTGCGCGGAACGCGATCACCTTGCTGGCAATGGCGGCCATAATCCTGCCTTACGGATGGTGGCTTCCGGCCCTGCTGATTCTCAGTACAATTCCGGCGTTTCTCGTAATCCTCCGTTACAATCGGAAAACGCACGCATGGTGGGAGTCGAGGACGACTGATCGCCGGTGGGCCCACTACTTTGATACGTTGCTGACGCACAGTTCGATGGCGGCTGAGGTCAGGCTGTTTAATCTTGGGCCCAACTACTCATCCTTGTATCAGGATGTCAGAAAGGTTCTGCGCCGTGAACGTATTGACATCGAACGGCGAAATGTAGTTGCTCGAGGCAGCGCAGCACTCCTTGGTCTTCTTGTTCTGGCATTCGCGATGGGATGGATGGGCCTGCGTGCCATTAGAGGTGAGGTAACGCTAGGTGATATCGCGCTCTTCTACCAGGCATTCAATCAGGGTCAACAGCTGCTGAAGGGACTTCTGGGCTCCGTCGGGCAGATCTACAACAGCAGCCTGTTTCTCGACAACTTGTACGACTTTCTCGATCAGGAGCCATCCATCGCCCATGAAGAAAATGCTCCACCGTTTCCATCCGAAGTTTCAGAGATCGAGTTTCGCGATATAACATTCCACTACCCCGAGTCAGCGCGAGCGGCACTGACTGGATTCAATCTTCGTATTGATGGTACGTCTTCAACGGCAATTGTCGGTCAGAACGGGGCCGGGAAAAGCACGCTTCTCAAACTTCTCTGCCGGTTCTACGACCCGCAGCAGGGAAGTGTTATGGTTAACGGTCGAGACATTCGCGAATATAATCTTCGAAGTCTTCGAGATTCGATTGCTGTTCTTTTTCAGTTCCCCGTCAACTTTCACGCAACGGTTGAAGAATCGATACACCTTGGCAGTATCGCACAGCCGGTAGACACGACGAGGGTTGAAGAAGCGGCGGTTGTAGCCGGAGCGGATTCGTTCATCAAGTCGCTTCCTGCAGGGTACGGTTCATTGCTCGGTAAATGGTTTGTAGACGGGCAGGAACTGAGTGGTGGAGAATGGCAGCGACTGGCAATGGCAAGGGCAATTTACCGGGACGCGCCAATAGTACTGCTGGACGAGCCGACCAGCATGATGGATTCGTGGAGTGAGGCAGACTGGTTCAATCGTCTGCTCTCACATTCGGATGGAAAGGCCTTGTGCGTAATCACGCATAGGCTCACAATCGCGAAGAGGGCAGCTACAATTGTTGTCATGCATCAGGGCAACATCGTGGAGCGAGGAACCCACGATGAACTGATCGCAAGAAATGGTCGCTACGCAGAGTCCTGGTTCGAACAACATTCGGAGGATGTGGAGGGCAGTCCTCGCGAAGTCGGGGGTGCTGGCGGATGATCAAGACGCACGCTATTCACGAAAACGGGCACGACTCGACAGTGAAGACTGCACGGGAAGGTCCGATCGTCTCTGGCGCTTCGAGGGAGATGGAATTTATTCTTACCGTTCTTCACGCGAATTGGCCCGAAGCAGGACCCGCTCGTGCGGGCACGTTGATCGAGATAGGACTCGATTGGCGTTTAGTGCTGCGTCTGGCCATTCATCACGGAGTGATAGATCTCTTTTTTGATAACCTGCGTGGTACAATTGTCGATTTGCTGCCGCAGAGTCTCACCGATAGCCTTCAGGCCAACAGCCAACTGTCAGCGCACAAGAACCTCTACTTCTCATCAGAGCTGATTCACATTGTCAGCCTTCTGGAGCGCGGCGGCATTCCGGTAATCTCACTAAAGGGCCCCCTGCTGGGTTCTTACCTGTACGACAATATCTCGCTTCGTCCATTCGGTGACCTGGATCTCGTAGTGCGCAAAGAGGATATACTTCGAGCCAAAACGATTCTGGTGGAAGAGGGATTCCGGCCGATTTCGATGTTGAGTGCAGATGACGAGAAGGACTACATTGAAAGTCAATTCGCTCTGACGCTTACTCGCAAACGCGGAGATTTTCAAACTGTGGCTGAGCTTCACTGGGCACTGACTCACAGGTTTTTCTCTTTCAAGTTCGATCCGGAAAATGTCTGGACCATGACCGAGCATTTGAAGTTGTCGGACACGACGATAACCACGCTGGCGCGACCTCTGCTGCTACTGTTCCTGTGCGTTCACGGCGCGAAGCATGACTGGAATCGTATCATATGGCTTTGCGACGTCGTGCGCCTTGCTCAGCGTATGACCGATGAAGACTGGAAAACATTCGAGCACCTCGCAAACCAAACCCGGTCGGTCAGGATGGCGACAGTCGGATTGGGTCTGGGGCAGCAACTGATGGGTTACACATATCCAGAAGGGATCCTGACACTCATCAATTCGGATGCCAGAGGCCAGAAATGGACGACGCGTCTTGCACAGCATTTCAAGAGTGGCGAGACAAACAAGCTGCCAAAGCTGGTGTCGATGCGATTCCAGACAGGCGTGCGCGAAAGCGTCCGGGACCGTTGGGGATCTTACTGGCAGCAGTTCAAGCTGCTAATTAGTCCTACTGAGTCGGACAGGAGTTTTATCAAGCTGCCGAGACTTCTATATCCTCTGTACTATGTCGTACGACCGTTACGTGTAATTCTACAACGTACGCGGTAAGCTTGATAGGGTTGGTGCCGGAGAATAGATCAGGCGGCCGGCTTTTCTGACTGGACAACCGTTGGTTGAAAACCAGTTGGAACCGAAATTGGACTCTCTTTCGCCGACGAATCTTCCACGAGCAGTGTAGGGTAGGCGCCGAGGTCAAAGTCGCGTACAAATCGACGAAGTACCTCGGGCAATGAAACGACTATGTTGTCATTTACCTCGCGTATCTCGGATTGCCAGGCGCGGGCAACAGATGCCGCTTTCGACGGGTCTTTGAAGCAAACACCATCCACGCCCACCATTCGCGAAAGACTACGCGAAACAGGGCACGAATATAGCTTACCTCTGATGCCGGAAGGAATAGAGTCGAGGCTATTCATATCCAACGCTGAGCGCGCATCATTCAGGGCGCAGAGTACCTTTCTACGGCTGGGCCGAAAGGGGAATACCATCATAGCAGTAAGTATCCTATGCATTACGATAAGCAGTTCAGAAACACTCCTTTGAAGCCCGGTCTAGGCACCTTATTAGAGTATTCTATCGTCCAAAAAGCTTAAAATGTTAAACAACAAGTCAATTGGTTCACATCCACGCGACGGATGGAAGCGCACTGATTCATCGTTAGTCGTAACGATCGTTCCTTTTATATTGCCTGTACTAACCACGGACAGCGGCGAAACTGACACGGGGCGGGGGAAACTGGAGCCGAAATCCTCATTTATGGTGGACTACAGGAAACCGGCACATACCAATAAAAAGAATTTCGGATGACTTTGTTTCATGGAGATTGATTATTTCTTGCCAAATAATCGGAATTAGCTATGTAAACCCACTATAAACACAAAATTATCAACACATTAGCATTTACGATATAACCAACCACTTTCACAGATGGCCTGGATACGAACCATACCACATGAAGAAGCCACAGATGACCTTCTGGAAATCTATGATGAGATCATTCGCAAGAGGGGCAAGCTGTCGAACATTATGCGCATTCAGAGCCTGAACCCGAAGGTCATGCGTTCACATATGGCGTTGTACCTCGACATATTGTTCGGGAAATCTGACATTCGACGCGCTGATCGCGAATTGATCGCCACGGTTGTCTCCATGCAAAATGACTGCTCGTATTGCACGCGACACCACGCTGAAGCATTACAACACTACTGGAAGGATGAATGGCGGATAGAGAAATTGCTTGCACGAGATTTTGATGGTGCTGATCTGACGGATGTACAGAGGTCAATGGTGACGTATGCCGAGAGCCTGACTATACGTCCAACGAATGTTGATGCGGGTGCTATTGATGAGCTTCGGGACGCGGGACTGAATGACAAGGCCATACTGGATCTGAATCTTATCGTAGCTTATTTCAACTTTGTCAATCGTATCGCTGAAGGATTAGGCGTCACCTTCGATGAGAACGAGGTCGGAGGTTACAACTACTAAGACCCGGTGCGGTAACACATCTGAAGGCATACATACTAATCCAATAAGTACAATTCTCTTACAACAACAGAACTTGCCAGTCCCCGAAGATGAGGTTTTTATCATTAGTAGTAGCCATAACTTTCGTCCCGATTCTGGTGTCCGCGCAACCAGTCCAGGGATGGAAGACAGATTGGAATAATCGATCTATCGACTTATCTGAGATTATTTCGGGGGGAGTGCCCAAAGACGGTATTCCACCTGTCGATTCGCCTGAATATGTCCCGGTTGAGGATGCACGCAATTGGATTGACGATCGTGAGCCGGTAGTTCTTGTTACGGTTGGCGGGGAATCGCGTGCTTATCCACTTCAGATTCTCACATTCCACGAGATAGTCAACACCGAAGTTGGCGGCAAGCCTGTCGCGGTTACTTTTTGTCCTCTCTGTTACAGCACGCTTGTATTTGACAGAGAGCTGGAGGGTGTCATATATGATTTTGGCGTTTCGGGTATGCTTCGGTTCTCAGATCTTCTCATGTACGACAGGCAGACTGAATCATTGTGGCAGCAAATTCTGGGGACGGCTGTCGTCGGAGAGTTGAACGGCAAACAGCTGCACACTTTTCCATCTCAAATCATCTCGTTCAAGCAATTCTACGAAAGACATCCGGATGCCCTCGTGTTGTCGCGCAACACCGGTCACACGAGAGACTACGGTACGAATCCGTATCCCGGATACGATGATATTGATGATCGTCCATTCCTCTTCCGTGGCGAAATCGATGATCGCCTCCCGCCGATGGAGCGTGTAGTCACGGTTAGCATTGCGGATGCAGCGAAAGCATATCCGTATCGTGTTACCCGAAAAAGGAACGTTATCAATGACGAAGTCGGGACAATCAAGCTTGTCGTATTTCATACCAAAGGCGCGACGTCTGCGCTGGATAAGAGCAACATCAAAAAATCCGAAGAAATCGGCTCGACGGGTGTCTTTGAACGAATGCTGGATGGACAATTGTTGACTTTCTCATATCAAAAGAAGCGCATCGTCGATACTGAGACGAACAGTGTATGGGATATCACGGGCCGTTCGGTTGAGGGACCTCTTGCCGGGCGCCAACTAACCCCGGTCACTCACGGCAACTACTTCTCGTTTGCGTGGTTCGCTTTCAAGCCGGGTACCGGGGTATATCGCGAATAGTAGCTGGTATTTTGTAATATTGGACCGAACGGTGAAATTCAGCGTTCAGAGTTCCGGAGCTATCAGTTACTACGGTTTATTTGCCAATGGCGCGTGTTAATAACATCAGTGATCTCCTCGAAGTGTACGAGGAGCGATTCAAACCTGAGAAGACAAAAGGGCTGGACGCTATTATTCAGCTGCTGATTTCTGGTGAGGCGGGCGGAAACTATATTCTCAAGATTGTCGACGGTACGTTTGCGTACGAACCCGGAATCGCGGAAGAACCCGACATTACGGTCGAGAGTTCTTTCGATGACTGGCTGAAAGTCAATAAGGGCGAAGCCAACGCCTTGACAATGATGATGAAGGGGAAGGTGAAGATAAAGGGGTCAGTGCCGCTTGCGATGAAATTCCAATCGATCTTTTTCTAGCATGATTACAAATTGGTTACCACCAGACCTTCTCGCGGAAAAGGTTGTATTCGTAACCGGCGGCGGTAGCGGAATCAATCTGGGTATCGCAAAATCGTTTGCTCGAGTGGGTGCAAACGTTGCAATCTGTGGTCGAACACCCGAACGTCTTGAAAGCGCAAAGCTCGAGATCGAAGAAAACGGCGCGCAGGTCGTGACTGCTGTTGCAGATGTACGCGACTTCGACGCGTTGTCGGTCGCTTTCGAAAAGACACGCAAGGAACTCGGCGACATTGACTGTCTCGTGTGTGGTGCCGCCGGCAACTTCCTATCACCGGCAGAGGCGCTGAGTCCAAATGGCTTCAAGTCTGTAGTAGACATCGACCTCGTTGGCTCCTTCAATGCTTGCCGTGGCTCGTTCGAACAGCTGAAGAAGCAAGCGGGCAACATCATCTTTATTTCAGCCGGACAATCATTTACCCCTTACATCGGACAGGCGCATGCCGGAGCGGCGAAAGCAGGTGTCGACAATCTTATGAAGAACCTGGCACTGGAGTGGGGCCACTACGGTATTCGCTCCAACAGTATTGCACCCGGACCCATAGAAGGTACGGAAGGCATGAAGCGCCTTGCACCCGGTGCTGTTGGCGAACGACTTAAGGCTACGATTCCCCTCGGTCGATTCGGTCAGCCCGAAGAAATCGGATATGCAGCGGTATTTCTTGCGTCTCCACTGGCAGCGTACATTACAGGTACACGTCTCGTCGTGGATGGAGGGCAGAACCTCGGTGGTTCAGCCATTTTCAGTCAGGCGATCCTGCGAAGCAGCAGTGGTAGCGACAGCCGATAGTTCCCCACACTTACCAAAAACCCGGCGAGTTATGTCAATCTGGTTTCAGCGCCCGCCTGTCGAACAACTAAATACGATGTGTCAGGGCAACATGCTGGGACATGTAGGCATAGCTATCGTTTCGATCGATGACTCCGGATTGACGGGAACCATGCCTGTGGACGAACGAACAAGACAGCCCTTCGGCATTCTGCATGGAGGGGCATCGGTTGTGTTGGCAGAAACTCTCGCAAGCATGGCGGCCACATTTACGATTGATATTGCGAAATACTCGGCGGTAGGACTCGAAGTGAATGCCAACCATATTCGGGCGATCAAGTCCGGGTTTGTCACCGGCCGCGCTGAGCCGATTCATATTGGCAAATCTACGCAGGTATGGGAGGTTAGAGTAACGGCAGAAGAGAAACTGGCGTCAATACATCGAATCACAATGGCAGTGCTGGAACGGAACTAGAATCTCCTCAGCAGGCGCTCCAGAAGTGTGCCCACTTTGTCAGAGTATGGAGCGTACACCGATTCCAGCGGGCTCCGGAACAGTTTCCGGTTTTTCAGAATCGTTCGCTCATTGGAGAAGGTCTGAAAACCTGCGTAGCCATGTGCACGACCAAATCCACTGGCACCGCATCCTCCAAACGGCAACTCTGGATGCACGAAGTGGGATAGTACATCATTCGTGACGATCGCCCCTGAACGAACAGCAGCGCGAATCCGGCGATCGTCATCCTTCGCATCCGAAAAAACATAGACCGCTAACGGTGTCGGAATATCACGAGCAATTTTAATCGAACCCTCAATTGATTTTGTTCGGATGACCGGTAGTATCGGGCCAAATATTTCATCCGACATCAGTGCGCTGTCAGATTTAACATTGGTGACAACAGTGGGTGCAACGAATCTGAGCGCAACGTCTGAATGTCCTCCGAAGACCACTGTACCTCCTTCCGAAATTGAGTCTTCAATCAGATTACGCAATCGGGAAACATGGTCCCCGGAGACTATTCTACTTAGCGATGGGCTTGACAGCCACTCATCTTTAGAGGAACCGTATATCATCTTCAGGCGGTCCTGAAGTTTTTCTATAAAGTGATCAAAAACGGAGTCGTCTACCAGGGCATAGTCAACTCCTATGCACGTTTGTCCGGCATTCAGAAATTTGCCGGCAGCAATTTTGCGAACGGCAAGGTCAATGTCAGCTTTTGCACAAACCACAGCTGGAGATTTTCCTCCGAGTTCGAGTGTGACTGGTGTTGCAAATTTCGCCGCGTCAGACATCACGATTCTGCCGACCCGATTACTTCCTGAAAAGAAGATGTGATCAAATGGAAGCTCCAACAGGCTACGGGCCGTCTCTTTGTCTCCAAGAGCTACAGCAGCAACAGAATCCGGAAGCGCGCGACTAACGATGTCAGAGACCACCTGAGATGTAGCCGGAGTCAACTCGGAAGGTTTTATTACCGCGCGATTGCCGGCAGCCAGCGCTGACACTAGAGGTCCCACTGACAAATTGAATGGATAATTAAAGGGGGACAGGATCAGCGCCAGGCCTTTAGGCTCAAACGCCACAGCTGCAGATGATCCGGGCATAAAGAACGGGTTCTTACGACGTTGAACGCGTGACCATCGGGCGACGTGTTTCAGTGCATGCCGAATCTCAAGGATGATCGGAGCAACTTCAGACGAGTCTGTCTCAAGGCTATGCTTGCCAAGATCCTCGCGCAGAGCTGTTCGCAGGGCAGGTAATGATTCAGAAATTCCGGACTTGAGCGACCTCAGATGCGCAATACGCTCCGGGATCTCGATCAGCGGTTCATTCGAGACTGCGGCCCGAAGTCTTTCGTAGTCTGCGATGTGCCCGTCACGCCTCTGGACCATGTGTCTTTTCTCGAATTATTTCGGACCCATCCTGATGGCTCCGTCCAGCCGGATGACCTCCGCGTTGATGTACTGGTTTTCGACAATGTGAGCTGCCAGGCTGCCGTACTCTTCAGGTCGGCCGAGTCGAGACGGAAATGGGACCTGGGATTCCAGAGATGACCGAACCTCGTCTGTCATTCCAGCCATCATGGGCGTCTCCATAATACCCGGAGCGATCGTGACGACGCGAATTCCGGTGCGAGAAAGATCTCGCGCAATTGGAAGCGTCATTCCGACAACTCCGCCTTTGGAGGCAGAGTATGCCGCCTGCCCGATCTGGCCATCGTATGCTGCGATGGAGGCAGTACTGATAATTACTCCCCGTTCTCCTGAGGTGCCGGGCTCGTTCTCTGCGATTGCAGCGGCCGCCAGTCTCGTTACGTTAAACGTTCCGACTAAATTGATATTGATAACCTTCTTGAAGCTTTCGAGGTCATGCGTACCACGACTTCCAAATGTTTTCCGTCCCAGTACGATTCCTGCACAGTTTACTGCACCGTTAATCGTTCCAAACCTGTCCATCCCTTTATTTATTGCAGCCTGAACATCCTCCTCACTTGTGACATCCGTCTTTGCGAACACGGCCTGATCGCCGAGTTCGTCCGATCGGGCCTGCCCGTCAACTTCATTGATATCTGCGAGTATCACATTAGCGCCCAGTTCGACGAAAACACGAGCTGTGCCAAGCCCAAGTCCCGAACTACCGCCGGTAATAAAGAAAGTCGATGAAGATAGCTTCATAGTCACTCGAAGTTTTTATTCTACGTGCCTCGAAGATAGCACAACGCGGCTATGTCCTTCGTTAGTTTTACGCAAACCTGATGTACTCGATCAAGGAAACATATTACACAATTCAAGGCGAAGGTCACCACACCGGTCGGCCTGCTGTCTTTCTTAGGTTTGCCGGTTGCAATCTGTGGACGGGGAGAGAGGAGGATCGGGCAAACGCAACCTGCCGATTCTGTGACACAGAGTTCTTCGGAGTAGATGGGCCGGGCGGAGGGAAGTTCACGTCAGCCTCGGATCTGGCATCTCACGTATCTACATACTGGCCTGATTCCGAAGATGACAAATTTGTCGTCTGTACAGGGGGTGAACCTGCTCTTCAGATGGATACCGAACTTGTCCGATGTCTTCAAGGTTCAGGTTTTACCGTCGCCATTGAAACGAACGGGACACTCCAGATACCTGGCTCAATCGACTGGGTCTGCGTCAGTCCGAAAGCAAATACGGATGTTGTACTCCGGAGCGGGAACGAGCTGAAGGTTGTCGTACCACAGGATGGAATTGTCCCGGACATGTTCGCGGACTGGGATTTCGATCACTTCTATATCCAGCCGATGGACAGTCCCGAGCGGGATCAGAATACAGCCTCAGCGCTTGAGTACTGCATGACGCATCCGAAATGGAAGCTCAGTCTTCAGATGCACAAATTTCTTGGAATACCGTAGGTGTTGATAAGGCGTGCCCCAGACGAGGCACGCCCGATTTATCAACCCCGTACCGGTACCGGCTAATACCGGTTCGGGAAAATGCACGGCCCGGAGGCCGTGGCACGTATGGCTCGCATCACAACTAAGGCGGTGCGGCGCTGCCTGTGATGCAATGATGAGCCACACAATTGGACAGTGGAACTCCTTACACCGTCCGATACTTCTAAGCTCTATATTCTCTTCTTCCAAACCTTGTGCCAAACCTGTAAACAGGTCCAAAAACGTTCACCAGACATGGTTGCTGTTGCAAAACGAATCAGCCTGTTTCATTATCAATCAGCCACCTCGCTGCGCATATGAGATTATTCCGATATGTCATTCTTGCCTGTTTCATTGCCGTGCTAGCCTCCTGTCAGGGGCCGGGAGAGCGAATTATCTTCAGTGACGTTGTGCGGGTGGTGACCTACAACATTGAAGACATTCGCACCGACGATCTAACAGGTAATATTAGACCGAGGCTCGTCGAGGCGGCCACAACAATCCAGACGTTGTCTCCGGATATTCTTTTGATCAACGAGATGACCTACGATATGCTTGATCCTGAGGGAGTGCGCCCGGGTCAGAACGCTGCTCGCTTCGCCGAAAAGTATCTATCCAGAGAATGGATACCCGGCGTTCCCGGCATTCAATATTCCACCTGGATGCCGTCGACGAACACAGGTATCACGAGCGGTTACGACCTTGACAACGATGGCACAGTTGTTACCAGGTATCCACAGATTGCGCAATCCGATGAGGCAGGGAATCCGCCTCGACAAACAGCAGCTGAGCGGGCGTTTGGAAACGATTCATGGGGCTTTGGTACCTTCCCGGGTCAATACGGAATGGCGTTGTTCGTCAGGGAAGGGCTTCGAATTGACTCGAGTCGGATTCTGACATTTCAGTCCTATCGATGGTCCGATTTGCCAGACGCATTTCAACCGGTGGACGACTTCGGAAACCCGTGGTATTCGGAAGATGAATGGAAGGCAATGCGCCTTAGCTCAAAAAACCACATTATCGTGCCCGTTGAATTTCCCGATGGAAGGCAGCTGAAGGTCGTTGCAGCGCACCCTACTCCACCCGCGTTTGACGGTTCGGAAATGCGGAACAAGAAGAGAAACCACGACGAAATTCGACTTCTTAAGGAAATTCTTCAGCCGGATAGCAGAATCATCAGCGATCAGGGAGTGACCGGTGCGATCAAGCGGGGCGACCTATACGTTGTCATGGGTGATTTGAACTCTGATCCCGATGAAGGAAGCTCGTTTGGAAACCCGATTCTCAATCAACTTCTGGAATCTGGACTCGTCGATTCAGCACTAACACCAGTAGCGCACGACAGCACACTTTCATACTATCCGAACCTTGATCCTGATGATACAGCGCAGTGGGGACTCCGTGTCGATTACGTGCTGCCGTCGCCAAATCTGGAAGTTGCCGCGTCTGGTATTATGCGAACCCGCGCCACGGACGGGATTGAGGTGAGTGATCACTTTCCTGTCTGGGTCGACTTGCGTATCCCCAAAACTCAATGATGAAAGTTGTTCAACATACCGTGCAGTTGTCCGCAGTACCTCGCGGCATCCATTTGATAAGCTCGGAAGTGATACGCAGCATTCCCGAACTTGAACATTGTTCTGCAGGATTGCTGTCGGTGTTTATCTGTCACACGTCTGCTTCGCTATCGATCAATGAGAATGCAAGCCCGGAGGTGCGTACTGATCTCGATTACTTTCTCGACCGGCTTGTTCCTGATGGATTCGACGGATTCAAACATACCCTTGAAGGCTCCGATGACATGCCGGCTCACGTAAAAGCAGCGCTGCTTGGTACTAACCTCACGATTCCGGTCTCGGACGGTCGCCTGAGCCTCGGGACATGGCAGGGAATCTATCTTTGTGAGCATCGGAATAGCGGGGGGAGGCGAACGTTGAAGCTCACTTTGACCGGCGACTTTTCGCGAAGCATCTAGTCCTCAATACCGTACTTCCGCATCAAACGGTAGACTGTCGACCGGGTAACTCCAAGTTTCTCTGCCGTCTTGTTGATGTTGCCGTTGCATGCCTTGTAGGCCTGCTCAATGGCGAGTTTCTTGACATCTTCCAGAGAAATAATACTGTCCGGATCAATCGCTGCTGATAAGTTGTGGACCAACTGATTGTCAGTATCACTCGTACCAGCTGCTTCGGGCGCAGGTCCTGTCGATGTTGTGCGCTTCTTGTTGTGACGCGCGGGTAGCATCAAGTCTTCAACAATGATCTCCGGTGTGTCTGAGATGAGCAGCGCCCGCTCGATGGTGCTCTTCAGTTCCCGGACGTTTCCCGGCCAGGAGTACGACTCAAGCGCAATGGAGGCAGAGCGAGACAATTTCTTATTCTCGATGTCCGGATGTGCCTCCAGAAATCGTTTGCGGAAATGCTCCGCAAGTGATTCGACGTCGTTACCACGCTTTCTGAGTGGCGGCAACTCTACAGGAAATTGGAAAAGCCTGTAGTACAAATCCTCCCGGAACAGCCCCTCGTCCAGCATCTTGTCAATGTCCCTGTTCGTTGCACAAATTACGCGGACGTCTATCCGGATAGTGTCAGCACCGCCAACGCGTTGCAGCTCCTGATTTTGAAGTACCCGGAGCAGTTTTGCCTGGAGGCTGAGGTCGAGTTCGCCGATCTCATCCAGAAAAATCGTCCCGGTATCAGCTTGCTCAAACTTGCCAATCTTCCTTGCATGTGCACCGGTAAACGAGCCCTTCTCGTGACCAAAGAATTCAGATTCAATCAGTTCAGAAGGAATTGCTGCGCAGTTGACCAGAACGTAGGGTTGGTGACGTCGGGACGAATTGTAGTGAATCGCTTGTGCGACTAATTCCTTTCCTGTTCCGCTTTCTCCCATAATTGCAACTGTAAGGTCGCCCCGGAGAGTTTTCTTGATCAGCGTAAATACGCGGGCCATTTCGGCACTATGTCCGACCATCCCCTGAAATGTGCGGGGTGAGGGAAGCTGATCCTGTAACGACTGAACATGCCGTTTGAGTCGGATTGTCTCGCCTACGTTGCCAGCAATCGTTCTCAGTTTGACGATGTCATCATGCCCTTTTGTCACATAGTCAAAAGCGCCTAGCTTGATTGCTTCCAGAGCGACGTTGACAACAGATTGAGCTGAGATCATCACGACGGGAATCTCCGGGCGGGACTCTTTGATTTTGCGCAGGGTTTCGAGACCTCCCTGACCGGGCATCACAACGTCCAGAAATATCAGATCGGGCTGTTCTTCGAGAGCCGCGATCGCTTTTTCGCCCGTTTCATAATGGTCGATTCTGTGCTTGCCGCTTTTCCGAAGTTGATAGCGGACAAGCTCAGCGTAGTCTGGGTCGTCGTCGACGATAAAAAAGTGGAGCTGCATTGAAATTCAGTTAGTGCATCAGGCCATGGCAACGGAGGGTTTGGGTAGTTCGAACCAGAACAAAGAACCGCCTTCCTTTTGCGGCTCGTATCCTATGTTACCACCCCATCCTTCGACTGTAATCCGGCAAAAGTAGAGGCCGAGGCCTTGCTTGCCGGAATGTTGGTTTCCACGGCCAAACTTCTGAAAAAGTCTCGGCATCACGTCTGCCTCGACACCGGGACCCTGGTCCGCGATTCCCGTCCATACGGAGCCGCCTCGATCTTCCACTTTGAGTCGAATTTCAGACTGCTCTGGAGAATGCCGAATTGCGTTCTCAACGAGATTGAAAATTACTCGCTCCAGGCGCGGCGAATCTGCTACCACACGCGTTTCTGTCGAGTCGACGTCATCGGTTTCCACAAGCATCGAGACTCGCTCGATATCAGCGACCGGCTTCATCACATTCGCGACTTCCGAGACACATGTAAGAAGACTTGGCGCCTCGGACGCTGGAACAACATGTGGCAAAAGGGGCTCGACATCACGAGCGAAGGTCGATAGAATTTCTCTGATCAGCTCCTGCATTTTTCCGACCTGGTTCAATCCAATTTGCAGGAGTTCGGTGCCGTCCGGGGCAACGTGATTATCCTCATCAAGAAGCGTCAGACTACCTTTTATCGAAGCAAGCGGAGTTGACAGGTCGTGGACGATGCAATGAAGCAACACTTCTCTCTTGTTAACTTCCTTCAGCAATCGGCTGTACTCGAGACCCTGGTTGCGCCCTTCCTGAAGAAGGCCCCGGACCGTCGAGTGATCGGTAGTCGGGAATTTGATAAGAAGTAACTGCGTCTTGTTAACTGTCAGTGCGACAGCCTCGAGGACCCAATCCGTGCCATCAGCATCAACTTCAGTCCATGGTCCCGAAGAAAGCCATTTTGATTCCGCGTGATTCCAATGTTCGAGAGCATCGTCAATGAAATGCTCCAGATATAAAAAGTCTTTTGCGGGGTACAGGCGTCCAGTGTGCTTCACGGCTGGCCAGATTCTTGGAAGCCATTCCGGAGTTTCACCAACCAATTCAAACGCCATGTCTCCACGATGCTTGAGTACCGCGACATCGAGGCTTGACAGAACGCTCGCAGGGACAGACTGTGACAATAGTAACTCTGAGGGTTCTATTCTATTCATTGGGCACGAGCATTGAGGCAAGGGTTTCGAATGCCTCCTCAACTCCCGTTCCGGTTTTTGCACTTGTCAGGAAAATTTTCCAACCTTCTGACTTTAAGTTGGCCAGATCGTCGTCCGAAATCTCCCAGTCCTCCTGAAGATCCGCTTTATTTAGCAGTAGGCAAACCGCTAATTTACCTACATCTCCGGAAACCCGCCGGTAGATTAATTTTGCCGATTCGAGCGTATCGGCTCGCGAGCCGTCTGCAACCATAAAAATGCCCGACGCACCCCGCAGGTAACTGGTGGACAACTTCTGGAAGCGATCTTCACCGTTCAGATCCCAAATAAGCATTTCGACTCTGTTAGAGTCAATTTGGATTGTTTTCTTGGAGATCCTGACGCCAACGGTAGTCAGATATTTTTCCGAAAAGGCATTGTTCACAAAGCGATTGACAAGACTGGTTTTGCCTACTGCGGATGTACCGAGCAGGCAAATCTTCTTTCGGACCATGGAGCGAAATAACGTAAGAGCCGGGGTAAACGGGATGAGATGGTTAATAAATGCCGATTTGGCTGCGTTTGTGTAGCAAATAACACAATTTGAATGGTTAATCACATATAGTGGAATATATCAATATTATACACCCTGTGTAATATTGGACCGAGTTTCATCATCTCGACTCCGTTTCGCAATCAAAGTTGTATTTTGACTTTTTGCAGTGGGATGCATGTCCCTTCGGGGCAGATCATTAAAACAGTTTTTCCAATGGAAACAAAGAAATATCCGGGCAGCGTGGATGCTGGCTCAAGCCCTGACAATAATGGCACTTCAATCCACGACCTGACCGCTCCGGAGGCCCTGCAGCGCATTCGCGCCATCCTTTTCGGCGAAGAGAGTCAGAAAAATGACGCCCGATTTCAACAGATTGCACAGCTGATTGACAAGCGACTCGGTGATCTCAAAAGCGACATGGACTCCCGATTGGCGGATGTTGCGACAAGCATCGGGGAAGCTCAGGCCCGCAATGCCGAGAGGATCAGCGAAGAGGCAAAGCAGCGGTCGGAGATACTGAACAGACTCGAGCATCTGATTGCTGACGTTGACGCCCGTACAAGTAGTCGTATCGATGCTGCTGAAACACGCGTGAACGAAGTCGCTGAAATCAGTCGTCGTGATCTTGCTGAAACCCGCGACCACATGACTGCCGGCGTATCATATCAAATCGAGCAGCTAAAAGGTTTTGTGGATGATGCCGTTGCCGGCCTCGCCCATGGAAAGGCTGACAAGCAGGCTCTTGCGGATTGGTTCGAGCAGCTATCGTCGCGTCTTCGAGACTAGTTCGCCCAAAGATGCAGCTATGAACGACGAGAGTCATATCGAAGAATCATCCACCAATGGCAACAGCGTATTTTCCGAATTCTCGGAGCTACGCGATCTGTTGCTCGAACCGGAACACAACAAGCTGGAGAGGGCCGACGAGCGCCTCAAGAGACTTGAGGACCGAAAAGTCGATGTCACGGTAGATCAAGTCAGTCATTTGCTGCCGGAAGCGATTGTACACCGCTCGAAGCAGGATCAAAAGCTTGCCAGCGCGCTCGCGCCGACGGTAGAAAAGACTATCCAGGTATCCGTTCGTAGAGATCCTCGTCCAATTGTTGATGCAATCTTTCCGATCATCGGTCCAGCTATTCGAAAGTCCATAGCGGAGGCCCTGTCATCGACCCTTGAGTCAATAAATCAGTCGATGGAGCATCGTTTCTCATTGACGGCAATTAAGTGGCGCTTGGAGGCTAGGCGGTCGGGGCGGACATTCTCTGAGGTTGCGTTGAGCCATACGCTGCTGTACCGCATCGAAGAGATCTTTGTGATTGACCGGCAGACCGGCGTATCGCTGGTTCACGTAAGTACAGAGGCCGCAGAATTGCACGACGGTTCAGTTGTTTCAAGTATGCTGACGGCCATCCAGGATTTCGTTAAAGACTCGTTTGGGTCAGAAGAAGACGAAGTCCTTGAAACTCTTGAAGTCGGTGATGTCAACGTCTGGTTTGAGCCGGGTCCACACGCAACAGTAGCTGCCGTCATCCGCGGGATACCGCCACGTTCTTTAAGGGATCACCTCAAGGAGCTTGTCGAAGTTTTTCATCTCAACTATGCTGATGAACTTGCCACGTTCGAAGGCGATGTGGATCCCTTTCAGGGATCAGTTGCGTTCCTTACATCCGGGCTGCTTGAACAAAAGCAGGAACGAGAAAAGAAGACAAGCCCATTACTGTGGCTGTTTCTGATCGCTGCTATTTGTGTACTCGGCTGGCTAATCTACCGCGGCATAGACGCGCGAAGTGATAAGAACAACCTTCTTGATGCGCTTGACAGTCAGCCTGGCATTGTAGTAACAGACTCGTACACGAAAAGTGGCTACCTGTATGTCAACGGGTTGAAGGATCCTCTTTCCCGGAGTGTAGAGGAAATCGTTTCTCTGAGTGATGTTAATCCGGAACGAATTGTATTCGACTGGGAGCCGTACCACACCCTGTCCCCGGATGTAGTTCGCCAGCGCGCTATTGCGTTGCTTGAGCCACCGGCAACGGTAGAGTTAATGGTTGACGACGGTGTGGTTTTCGCATCCGGATTTGCTTCCACGAGCTGGATCGAACTTGCATCGGAGCAAGCAAAGTATCTTGCTCCCACGGTACTTTACAATGATGTTGCAGTCGTACATCTCGAGGACATTGCAATAGCAGATGCAAGAGATGCTATTGAGTCACTGTGGGTCGGGTTTGCGTTTGGATCATCTGACATTGCCGAAACGGAGCTCGCAAGAATTGACAGGTTGACAGGACATATTGCTTCGCTTTCCGCAGCAGCAGAAATCCGCGACATCCCTTTCGCGATACTTGTTTTGGGAGGTGCCAGCGGCAACGCGGACGCTGCGACCAACAGGCTGCTAATGGATGAAAGATCTGATAGTGTCAGCCGTGCTCTCGTGGCTCGAGGCATTGACCCAGCCTTGCTCGTGTCACAACAGAAGAGTGAGGAGTCGAACCTTGAGTATGAGGATGTCGGGCGTGCAAGAAGTGTTGAGCTTCGCGTTCAGCTTGGTGCCCGGCCCTAGGAGGCGTTTCGTTCGTAAATCACCATTCCGAGTGGCGGAAGGTCAAAGACACCGGCGAAGCGCTCATCGTCATTTTGCTCTTCGCATACTACAGTTTGCGGCACAGAAGTACCGGATCCCCCGTATGTGCTGTTGTCTGAGCTCAACAGAAGCGACCATTCTCCGGCAGGACAGTTTAGCTCATATCCAGGACGCGGCACCGGTGTGAAGTTGAAAACGAACAGCAGTTGCTCGTCACCGCTGCGTCGAACGTAGGAAGCAATGCTTTCGCCATGATCCTCGAAAAGGACCCACTCAAAAGATTCACCGGTATCCTTCTGGAGTGACGGGCGGGTTGTGTACAGGGAATTCAGTTCCGAGACGAGTGCCGCGATCCCGGCATGCAAGACGTCGTCGTAGAGATGCCAGTCAAGTTCTCCATCCGCGTTCCATTCGCGGATCTGTCCGAATTCGCCTCCCATAAAGAGTAATTTCTTGCCAGGGTGTCCAAACTGATGGGCGAGGAGAAGTCTCAGGTTTGCAGATTTCTGCCAGGCGTCGCCGGGCATCTTGTTCCACAGACTTCCTTTGCCGTGGACGACCTCGTCATGAGATAGCGGAAGAATGAAATGTTCGCTGAAAGCGTACCAGAGAGGGAAGGTGAGGTCGTTGTTATGATGTTTACGATTGACAGGATCCTGACTCATGTACCGCAGAGTATCGTGCATCCAACCCATATTCCACTTGTGCAGGAAGCCCAGTCCTCCTTCGTAAGTTGGCCTCGTAACCTTGGGCCACGCGGTTGATTCCTCCGCAATCATGTGGACAGACTCGAAGCGGGAGTACACTATGTCGTTGACTTTTTTCAGGGTCTCAATCGCTTCAAGATTGTCCCTTCCACCATATTGATTCGGTCTCCATTCGTCCCGCGAATAATCTCGATACAACATCGAAGCGACCGCATCCACGCGGAGACCGTCAATATGAAACTTGTCTAACCAGAACACTGCGTTTGAGACAAGAAAACTTTGAACACCTCCTTTTCCGTAGTCAAAAACATATGTGCCCCAGTCGGGATGTGTTCGCATAAGCGGGTCGGTGTATTCGTACAATGTTGATCCATCGAAGAATACCAGACCCTGGGAATCCGTTGCAAAGTGGGCTGGAACCCAGTCCAGCAGTACTCCGATTCCTTCCCTGTGCAGATAGTTGATGAGATACTGAAGATCAGCGGGTGTTCCGTATCGGTATGTCGTCGCGAAATACCCGACAACCTGGTAACCCCACGAACCATAGTACGGGTGTTCCATGACCGGCAGCAGCTCAACATGAGTGAATCCCAGCTTCTTGACGTGCTTGGCGAGTGGCTCCGCGATTTCACGGAACGTCATAGAGTAGCCGTCATCCCTTTTTCGCCACGAACCGAGGTGGACTTCGTAGATCGACATTGGCTGATCGAGCTCCTCAGGCCCGGTCCGTGTCGCCATCCAATCGTCGTCGGTCCATTGGTAGTCCAATTCGGAGATGATCGCGGACATACCGACCACCGGATTTCCTCCGTGGGCAGGTGCCTCCATTGCAAATGCAAAAGGGTCAGTTTTATCGACGAGATATTTACCGCGCCTGATGCGATACTTGTAGTGTTGTCCCGGTTTCGCCGACCTGATATAGGCCTCCCAGAAACCTCCCTCACCACGGTTAGCATGTTTTAGCATGCCCGATTTCTCATTCCAGTCGTTGAAATCTCCTACCACAGATACGCTGGTAGCGTGAGGAGCCCAGACGCAAAACCAGGTACCCCGTTTATTGGGATGAGCCCCAAGGCGGTCGTATGCACCATCATGCGATCCGGCATACCACTTTTCTACATCTGACTTTTTCAGGAATGGCATATTGTTTTCAAGGACTGCATAATGATCAGATTTCTGGTATATATATTGAGCGTTCGGCCGAAATGATGACTATCATCTTACGAATAAGATAATTGCCTTTCGCGGCATGACAAAACCCACCGTTCCTCCGGGAAAGACAAGACTACTGCCAGGCAAACCTTACCCGTTAGGTGCTACCTGGGATGGATTAGGAGTTAACTTCGCTATTTACTCTGCGTTTGCCGAGCGAGTCGAACTTGTTCTGTTTGCCTCTGCTGACTCCGAATTGAACGAATCCGTGATTCTGATCGACAAGACTGGTCCGATCTGGCACGGATATCTTCCCAAACTTCAGCCGGGCCAGCTATATGGATATCGTGTTCATGGTCCGTACCGGCCCGATCAAGGGCACCGATTCAACCCATACAAGTTGCTGCTCGATCCGTATGCTCACGCAATAGGTCGATCGCTGAGGCATTCTGACACGTTATACGGGTATGACCTCAACCATCCTGACGCAGACAAGTCAATATCTCGAACGGATAGCGGAGCAGATGCCCCACTCGGTGCTGTTATTGATGGTACATTCAAGTGGGAGGGCGACGTGCGTCCAAATACTCCGTGGGAAAACACGGTAATTTACGAGACGCACGTGCGCGGGATTAGCATGCAGCATCCGGGGGTCAGACCGGACCTTCGAGGAACATACCTCGGATTGATATCCGATCCGATTCTGGATCATATAAAAGATCTCGGGATAACTACTGTCCAGCTTCTGCCGGTTCATGCAAAAGTTTCAGAACGCCATCTCGTCGAGAAAGGACTTTCGAACTACTGGGGCTATAATACGCTGTCTTACTTCGCTCCAGAGCCCTCGTACGCAAGCGGCGGTGGTATCAGCGCTGTGCGCGAATTCAAGATGATGGTTCGCGGACTGCACGCCGCAGGCCTTGAGGTCATAATTGACGTGGTCTATAACCACACCGGAGAGGGAAACAGGCTTGGTCCTACACTTTCCTTCAGAGGAATCGACAGTATGTCGTATTACAAAGAGGATCCGAGTGATCTGAGTCGGTTGATTGATTACACCGGGACCGGCAATACGCTCGACGTTGGCAATCCGCAAGTCCTGCAACTGATGATGGACAGTATGCGATACTGGGTTCAGGAGATGCACGTCGATGGTTTTCGATTTGATCTTGCCGCTGCACTCGCACGGGACCTGTTTGACATCAACATGCTCTCATCTTTCTTCCAGGTTATTCAACAGGACCCCGTACTCAGTCAGGTAAAACTTATCGCAGAACCCTGGGATGTCGGGCCGGGTGGCTATCAGGTTGGCTCATTTCCGTGGCAGTGGGCCGAGTGGAATGGTAAATACCGTGATGCTGTTCGGCGTTACTGGATTGCGGACCAGGATGTTGTCGGTGAGTTTGCCTCACGAATCTCCGGTTCGAGCGATTTGTATGAGCTTTCCGGTAGAAAACCGTTCGCATCTATCAACTTTGTAACCGCGCATGACGGTATGACGCTTGATGATCTTGTCAGCTACGAGCGAAAACACAACGAGGCCAATCTGGAGGGCAACCGGGATGGTCATGAGCCATCATACAGTCAGAACTTTGGAGTTGAAGGTCCATCTCGCAAGAAAAAAGTCATCACGGAGAGAGAGGCCCTGAAGCGCGCCTTGATAGGTACATTGTTTCTATCACAGGGCGTCCCGATGCTCCTTGGAGGAGATGAAATCGGCCGCACGCAAGAGGGTAACAATAACGCATACTGCCACGACAGCCCGCTGACCTGGTACGATTGGGATCTAGACGAAAGGGATAAACAATTTCTTTCGTTTGTCCGAGATGCCATTAAATTCAGGAAGCATCACCCTAACTTCAGAAGGCACCGCTTCCTGACGGGGCAAGCAGACGAAAGTGGGGCCAAGGATGTAATGTGGTGGCATCATAGCGGCCGTGAGATGACGGGCGATGACTGGAGTTCTGGCGGGGTGCTTTCGTTTGGAATGATTCTCCGTGGAGACATGATCCTGGACAGGGATGACAAGGGTGTCGCGATCGGCGACAGCACATTTCTGGTATTGTTCAACTCGAGAGATCAGTCAGCAATTTTTGACCTGCCGGATCCGGCTCGTTTCGGCGGAACACAGTGGACGGTTGTTGACGCAGCTGCGGGTTCGATCATTCGAAAACGTCGCATAAAAGAGTATAGGGTCGAACTCCGGCGCCATGCCATGACTGCCCTGGAATTGATAATCGAAGGCTAGGCGTCGACGTCGGTATTCGTTCGGGCGCGACCGAAAGTCACAGTCAGGTGCCGCAGTTTTTCGATTGCATCTTCATTGAGTTGTTCGTCTTTCAGGCGCCAGACCCAGTTACCATCTGTCTTCCCGGGTGTATTCATTCTGGATGAACTGTCCAGGCCAAGCATGTCTTGTACCGGAACGATCGCGAGGTCCGCAACTGATGCCATTAACGCACGCACAAAACTTTCGCTGATAGAAGTCGCCTTCAAGGATGTGAATCCGAGATAATCCCGGCAGTAATTGCGCGCGGTCTCCGCAATTTCGGCGGCCTGTGTACCATTCGCTGCATGATACCAGCCGACGACAGAATCGTTGTCATGTGTACCGGTGTACGCAACAAGGTTTCGTTCAAAATTGTGCGGCAGAAAATTGCCCGATGGGCCTTCATCAAAACCGAATTGAAGAATGGCCATCCCCGGAAATCGATACCGTTCCATTAAACTTACAACCTCCTTCGTAATCACCCCCAGGTCTTCGGCTACGATTGGCGGTACTCCGTTGAATACAGTCGCGAAGTGATCGAAGAGTGCTGCACCAGGTCCTTTTATCCACTGGCCGTTGACTGCAGTGGTTTCTGTTGCCGGGACAGCCCAGAACGCCTCGAATCCTCGAAAGTGATCGAGCCGTACGATATCGACCATACGTAAGATGGCGCGAAGGCGCAGCGTCCACCACTGAAATCCACGACGTTGCATAAGGGCCCAGTCATAGATCGGGTTTCCCCATCGCTGGCCGGTTTCACTGAAGTAGTCAGGCGGGACTCCTGCAACGGAAGTAGGATTACCCGAATCGTCTAACAAGAAGAGTTCGGGATTCGCCCATACGTCCGCACTGTCATGAGCAACATAGATTGGCAGGTCTCCAAAAATTTGGATGCCGTTCTGCCCGGCATAGCTTTTCAAACGATGCCACTGGCGATGGAACAGGAACTGCCAGAACTTGCTCATCCGAATCCGTTTGTCATTATTAGTGGCAAACTGTTGGAGCGCTTCCTTGTCACGGCTGGCATACTTGTCCGGCCATGACGTCCACGCCTTGTCCTCAAACGTTTCTTTGAGCGTCACGAAATGGCAGAAGTCATCGAGCCAGAATGTGTTCTCAAGGCAGAAATCATCAAACTCTTGCTCATCAATATCCGAACTACCACGATCAAAGTTTTTGAAAGCGAGCTCAAGCATTTTGCGCTTGGAGTGGGTGACCTTCTCAAAGTCCACGTTGCCCGAATTCTCAAAAGAGACTTCGGTAAGGTAGGACGCTGGAAGCAACCTGTCTTCGACGAGCAGTTCGGGCGAAATCAACAGGCTGCTACCGGCAAACGTTGAGGGACTGGCATATGGAGAATTACCGTAACCTACAGGTACCAGAGGCAATACCTGCCAGATCGACTGCTCAGCATCGACGAGCTTATCGACAAAAGCATACGCTTCCGGCCCGAGGTCACCGATTCCGTGAGATCCTGGAAGCGAGGTGATGTGCAGAAGTACTCCACTACTCCTTGTCATAAACCCAACCCCACAGTCGATCGTAACAACAATAAATGACAAAGCGTAGATGCTACCATAAATTTCCCGAGGGTGTATGCAAGAACTGTTCGAAGGCTTTCAAGCGGAGGATTTTGCCTTTATTGCCGGTTTACTTGAAAGTCGGGTCAATTTCTCTGATGATCGTGAACTGAAACGTCTTCTCGACGCATCTTCGGAAGATACCACGAATGCAGATAAAAGAGACGATCTGATCGCAAAGATGCGCGATGAGATACGATATGCCGGAAGTTCCGACCTGGCATATTTCTACCGCTGGATGAGAGGTGGTACACCCGGAGTACCAGTCAAGCAGGTTTTCAAGGACGTCAGTTCGCAACTGGATATTCCGGTCGATTCTGTTTTGACCGAACGGGAAATGGTTGCCCACATTGCCAGGGAATACGCTGAGCGTGAATTTGCCAGTTTGCCCGACGATGACAAGATTCAAATGCTTGAACAGCTCGGGGTCGCATCAGAAAAAGCAACGGAATTTGTTAAACGATCCGCCGGTGTATATACGATCCCGGTCTTGATCAAAACGTTTAGTGTCGTCGTCGTTGACGGCTTGATCAAGCGCGTTTTGTTCGGCACGATCGCTCGTATCATCGGAAAGGCGGTTGCCGACCGGCTGTTTGCACTTCTACTGACCAGAATACCCTGGTGGGTAGGCTGGATAGGGCCGGCAGCATGGACCGCATCCTTATCGTGGACGGCAGTGGACGTTGCCGGACCCGCCTACAGGAAAACGATACCGATAACGCTCTACCTTGGACTCAACTCGATCAGTCTGGATTCTGATTCGGTTGAATCGCCGAAGTAGCCCTGGAATGATCCATAGAGTGTTTCCATCAGTTCATCCGCAGCATCAGCAGGCATGTCCACGATCGACGGCGACGAGACAGGTGACGCCCCCGCCGTATCCACATACAACGTCTTGATGCCGTATCGTCTTTGAAAGATAGATTGTCGGAGATAGAAGACGTGCGATTTGTCTATCGATGTGCTCCATTCTACGTGCTTGATTACACCCTTGCGAATTCCCAGTACCTTACCGTCAAACGAATAACCGAGGTTTCGGTATCGGAGTATTGCATACCAAACGATCAGCGGCAACAAACACAACGCCCACAATGCGGGCCTCCAGAAGTATGCGGTTGGGGAAACGACAATTGTAAGGGCGACCGTCAGCCGTACAATCATCCTCCTGATCGTGTATCTGGAGACGTTCAAATACCTCGACGGTAGGTCTATAGGAAACAACTTGTGTGCAATGCTAACAGTTTCTTCCGCCGTGCCAAACGGAACAGCTAGCTTGTGACGCTGCTCATTAACATCGTGTCCCATTGTCTGAACGCCAAGCGACCACCAACCATACCTGCGCATGACCGGGTTCGTTCTTCGAATCAGAGCCTGAATTTTGGCCAGCGGAATTGTCCCTTCGGAAATAGTAAGCAGTCCGGATCTTTTATGTATTCGCCCATCATCCATATCAAGTTGGAAATTAAAGAACCGATTGATGTTGACCAGGATGCCGCTAATCCAGGAAATCAGGGCTGCGACGATAACCAGGAGTGTCGCTGCAAAAAACGGCGATTCGAGGATCGCACTCACGAATGGTTCAAGCGACCCGCCTTCGATCCAGTCTATGACTCCCTCGGGATCCGGTTCGAACAGCTGTAACGTCGAAAAGATGATGGCTATGTAGAACAGGGAGAATCTGAAGACGCCGGATAGGATGACACGCCCGGCTGACATTCGATATAGAATACTTGAGCCCGATTTGGACTCTACGTTTCCTTCTACTTCTATTGTTTGCTCCGTGCCCGTCGAATCGATCGGCTTCTGTATGCCCTGGTACGAGCGAACCACCTGCCTGATTCTATGCGCTTCCTTCAGCGAGACAAATTCAAGGACACCCTCCGTTGTTGTACTTCCTGCTGTGACCACATTGACTTTCGCTGTCCCGAACATGCGGGGTAGGAGCCTCTGGATAATCTCAACGTTTTGAATACGTTCGATTGGAATATTGCGGTGCTTCCGCGTGAAGACACCGCTGTGGATAATGATCTCTTTCGGAGTGATCCAGTATCGAAACCGGCGGTACTGAAGGACGATAATCGGGAGTCCAAGTAAACCTACTGCCATCGCGATATACAGAGTAACCAGACTTCCCGTGTCACCTGAACGAAGCGCCGGGATGATTATCAGGAAGAACCCGGGAATGCCGAGGATCATCCGGTGAGCCATAGTCAACGGATGTAATCGATGTGAATCCGCGTCGGGCAGGTTGTTCTTCTTCTCTACATCCACCGTTCCTTACAAGGTATCTTCGAGGATATAGTCCTTTACTGTATCGCGAAGCGTTTCCGCTACGTCGATAGCCAGCCCCGGTACAATGACGTCACTGCTACGCGTGCCAGCCGTATGGACGATCAGCTTACCCAGCGCAAACTCTTTTTCGATGATGTCTTGAGATACGTCGAGGTGCTGAATTCTCCGCAAAGGGACGATCGTGCTGACTCTGTTAATGATGCCTCTGCGCAAAAACAGCTCCTGATCGCGAAGTTCATACCTCCAGAAACGGTATCGTAATCTGGGGATGAAAATCGCCATGACGACTGAGAGTAACAAAACCGACCCCGAAATTACAAAGGGTATCCGTGCTGTCCCCTTTACGAACCATATGAGCTCGACGATCAGAGCCGCTATGCACAGGAGCGCCATTCCAAGTCCGATTTTTATCCCCCAGACTCGTACCACCGCCGGGTCGAGCGGCTTCAGATCGTCTTTGGGCGCGAGAACTGCAGGCGCCTCAGTCGGGTCTTCCATGCTGTGAATTAGGGCTTTGCGCGATTAAAGTGCAGGTTGTGAAAAGACGGGCGGTTTGCTACCAATGAATCGATTCACAAAAAAATGCAAAAATTGGGCAGTATAGTTCCAAACATTCAGCTTGCTGACCAGTAACTCCAAACTCTCGATACTGTTCATAGCCTGAAATATACTTCATGTTGGTTGAGTCGCTAACTGAATCGCAGCAACCCTTGCCGAAACGTTCTCCATCTGCAATCCTGGAACGATACCTGGCAGTCAGACACCAGACCGACACACTCTGCGATCCCCTGGAGGTCGAAGATTACGTTGTTCAGAGTATGGAAGATGCGAGCCCGGTACGGTGGCACATCGCCCACACGACGTGGTTCTTCGAAACGTTTGTGCTAAGGCCGTATCTCTCCGGCTATACAGAATACAACACCCGGTTCCAGTACTTATTCAACTCATACTATGTGCAGGCGGGAGAACGGTTCAGCAGACCTGACCGGGGAATGCTCTCCCGACCGACGGTCAGGGAAATCGGGGCCTACCGGTCGCACGTGGATCACCACATGACAGAGCTTCTATCGTCTGTCAGTGACGATGAGGTGTTGAGGGTAGTAGAGATTGGTCTAAATCATGAGCAACAGCATCAGGAGTTAATACTTACCGATCTCAAACACATGTTGTCCAGAAATCCGCTGTATCCGGCGTATCGAAATATAGAGTCGTCTTCAGACCAGGACCCCGGCGCCATCGAGTGGACCCGGTTTGACGGGGGGCTTGTAGAGGTTGGGACTAACGGCCCCGGATTCTTTTTTGATAACGAGGGACCGCGGCACAAGGTATATCTGGAGCCTTTCAAATTGGCTAACCGACTTGTTACGAATGGCGAGTTTGTGGAATTTGTTGAAGCAGGCGGTTACGATCATGCACCGTACTGGTTGTCGGAAGGATTTGCGACTAGAGAACGTGAGGGGTGGACTTGTCCACCGTACTGGTCGAAAAGAGATGACGAATGGCACAGGTTCACCTTGGGCGGTCTCCAGCCGGTGAATCCTAACGAACCGGTCAGTCAGATAAGCTATTTTGAAGCCGATGCATTTGCCAGATGGGCCGGTGCTCGCCTGGCAACGGAGTTTGAGTGGGAACATGCCTCAATGACGGTATCGCATGACGGTAACTTTGTCGATAATGGCAAATATTCTGTCGAGACAGCGGACCCGGGAAGATCTTCTGAGCTTCAGGGCATGTTTGGAAATTTGTGGGAATGGACTAGAAGTCAGTACAGTCCGTATCCCGGCTATGAGGCCGAGCCTGGTGCGCTTGGAGAGTACAACGGCAAGTTCATGAGCAACCAGTTCGTTCTTCGGGGCGGATCATTTGCTACGGCCCGATCTCATATTCGAGCTACTTATCGCAACTTTTTTCCGGCGTATGCTCGATGGCAATTTACCGGTATAAGGCTCGCACGAGACGTTCGTTAAGTTTTCCCACCTGACATTAGTATTTAACATTGAGTTCAGCAACAGATTGTCTCGAAGTCGGGACGGCACAGGCATCACTTCACTCTGACGTTATTAGCGGACTATCGCAGCCGCAGAAGACCATTCCTTCGAAGTATTTCTACGACGAGCGCGGCTCGCAACTCTTCGACGAGATAACAACGCTTCCGGAGTATTATCCGACCCGAACCGAGGAAGCAATAATGCGCAAGTTTGCACCGGATATTATCAACCTGATCGGTCCGGATGCGCTCTTAATCGAGCTTGGCAGCGGCAGCAGCACCAAGACCAGAATCCTTCTTGACCGGCTCACCACGCTGAAAGCGTATGTACCGATCGACATATCCTCAGAATTCCTGGAAGCGACGGCAGAACGCCTGCGCGACCGCTACCCGCACCTGACAATCCGGCCGCTTGCCGAAGACTACACCAAGGAACTGTGGCTCCCTACGGAAGGGTTATCGTATGACAGAAAGGTAGCTTTTTATCCCGGCTCAACAATTGGCAACTTTGATCCAGATGATGCACGCGATTTCATGCGTCGCGTCCGGGTAATGGTAGGCGACAAGGGTGGGTTTCTCATCGGGGTCGACCTGGTAAAGGATCCCCGGATACTAGAAGCCGCATACAACGATTCAAAGGGAGTGACAGCCGAGTTCAACCTCAATCTGCTGAATCGGATCAATCGTGAGCTGGATGCAAACTTTGATCTGACAGCATTTGAACATCGTGCGGTCTACAACGAGCAGGAAAGCAGGATCGAGATGCACCTCGTCAGTACAATCGAACAGCTTGTATCAGTGGGAAATAGCGAATTTGAATTCGCCGAGGGAGAGTATATTTATACTGAAAGTTCTTATAAGTATACTGTTGATGATTTCGCATCGATGGCTGAAGCCGCCGGTTTTCGACTCACGCATACCTGGACGGACGACGCACGCTTGTTCAGCACCCATTTCCTCGATTCTAACCTTTGATACTATGCTACGACTTGCCACTCTCGCCGTAACCGGAGCACTTGTGTTCATCACTACTGGAATCCTCAGTGGTGGTGAGATATTCCCTGATTCAGACGATTCAATTGCAGCGATGTACCGGGCAGACGCGGATAAGCTGATTGATGCTGCTCTCGCAGACAGTTCGACCTATGATCGCCTGGCATATCTGGGTGATACCTTCGGTGCGCGTTTCTCCGGATCTCAGAATCTGGAAGATGCAATCGACTGGATTCTAGATGAAATGAGGAAAGACGGCCTTGAGAATGTTCGTGGTGAGGAGGTGATGGTGCCTCACTGGGTCAGGGGTGAGGAGTCACTTTCACTGGTATCGCCACGTGGTGGCAAGATGGCTATACTTGGTCTCGGAGGCAGCATTGGTACGGAACCCGAAGGGATTACCGCCGAGGTTCTTGTCGTCAGCTCGTTTGATGATCTCGCTGACAGAGGATCCGAGGCTGAAGGCAAGATTGTCCTTTTCAATGTGCCGTTTACAACATACGGTAGAACCGTGCAGTACCGCGTTACCGGTGCCAACCGTGCGTCCGAAGCGGGTGCCGTTGCCAGCCTTGTTCGGTCGGTGGGTCCGGCCTCAATGTATACGCCCCACACTGGCGTCATGCGTTACGAAGAAGGTGTTCGCCAGATCCCGCATGCTGCTGTGACCCTCGAGGATGCAATGATGATGCAGCGAATGCAGGATCGGGGACAGAAGATTGTCGTGACGCTCAAGATGGGCGCTGAAACATTTCCGGATGTCGTCTCGCGCAATGTAGTAGCCGAAATTGTCGGTTCGGAGTTCCCCGAAGAAGTCGTCGTATTTGGCGGGCACATAGACTCGTGGGATGTCGGTCAGGGCGTCATGGACGACGCCGGCGGTTGCGTGGCTGCCTGGCAAGCGCTCGTGCTGATGAAGCGCCTCGGTCTGCGTCCCAAGCGTACGATTCGGGTCGTCATGTGGACCAATGAAGAAAATGGCCTTCGTGGAGGAACCGGCTACGCAGAACGTCATGCGGATCAAGTCGCAAACCATGTGCTGGCAATGGAGTCCGACGCCGGTGTCTTCAAGCCTCAGGGTTTCGGGTTTACGGGTTCAGATAGTGCTTTCGAAATCGTAACGGAGATCGGAACGTTGCTTGATCGAATTGAATCAGGAACGATCACGCGCGGAGATGGAGGTGCCGACATCGGGCCTCTCATGCAGCAGGGAGTGCCCGGAATGGGACTTAGAGTTGACGGAACAGAATATTTCTGGTACCATCATACCGAAGCCGATACCATGGACAAGTTGGATCCGCATGAGATAAATCTGTGTGTTGCCACGATGGCAGTCATGGCCTATGTCGCGGCAGACCTTGACGAACGAATCCCCCGGTAGAGCTATTGTCATTTCTTATAGCAGGCACTCCAGACGTATCGTACATTTAGTGTCGTTGCCGGGTCAATAAGAAACGTCAAAGAAGTGTACAGGACTTCTGCACTATGAAACGAATATGTTTGTGGTCCGGTCCGCGTAACGTTTCTACCGCTCTCATGTACGCCTTTGCTCAGCGCTCCGACACGACCGTCGTTGACGAGCCCTTGTACGGTGCATATCTAAGTTTAACCGGGTTACCTCATCCGGGAGCGCAGGTTGTTGTCGACAACATGCAAAATGATGCCTCGAAGGTAATCAAAGAAGTGTTTCTTGGTGACTACGAGACCGAGGCGGTGTTTATCAAAAGTATGGCTCACCACCTGTTCGGTTTGCCTTCCGATTTCCTGGATCACATGGAGAACGTAATCCTGACAAGGGATCCAGAAGAAATGCTTCCGTCGCTGATAAATCAGATTCCAGAACCGGAGTTGCGTGATACCGCACTGCCGGCTCAGATTGAGCTATTGCAGCGCGACCTTGACGCAGGGAAGAAGCCGATCGTTCTGGACGCGCGAGAATTGTTACTCGATCCGGGAGGAGTACTCACTCAGTTGTGTAACATACTTGACGTGGACTTCCTGGATCACATGCTGCATTGGGAAGCCGGTCCAAAATCTTACGACGGAGTTTGGGCGCCATTCTGGTATCATAACGTACACCGGTCGACCGGATTTGCCGAGTATAAACGAAAGGAGGATCCGTTTCCGGACCGGCTTCGACCGCTGCTCGAACAAACAGCGCCGATGTACGACCAGCTGTATGCATACGCGCTTCGTGCAAGTAACTGATGGGAGAGTAGATATGAAAATTCGACCGGTGCGTTCCCACGACAGTGAGCGGATTAACAGGCTGCTTGAAAATGCAAAGCTGCCACCGCAAGATCTTTCTGTCGATCACGTGCAGGCCGTCGTCGCCACAATCGGCGAACACATTGTCGGTCATGCGGCGGTGGAGGTGCATGGTCAGCACGGACTTCTGCGATCAGTCGTTACCGACCCGGAGGTCCAGCGGCAGGGTATTGCGTCTGCGCTGGTAACTCATTTGGAAAAGAGTGCATCGGATGCAGGGCTTGATAGCTTGTTTCTTCTGACAGAAACAGCGTTCGACTATTTTAGCAGGTTGGGCTACGAAGCCAGGGAAAGGGATACGGCGCCAGATTCCATTCGGGAGTCCAGTGAGTATTCGATCGTCTGTCCGAGTTCAGCGGCTTTGATGATTAAGCAATTAAAAAAGAAAGATGGACACGGGTAGGGCTGTAATCATTGAATTCAAGGCAGCATGTTCTGACCTCGATGCTGCCCGAAAGATCGTCAATGCCCATGAACCACGGTATGTTGGCAAAGACCAACAGGTAGACGCATACTACATCGTGCCGGCTGGACGCCTGAAATTGAGGACAGGGCCAATAGAGAATACGCTGATATTCTATAACCGTCCCGACGGAAACGCACCCAAGCAATCCGACGTCCACTTGTACAAACCGGCTGAGGTTGGACACCTGAAGAACCTGCTAGATGCAGCACTTGAGTCGGATGTCGTTGTGCGCAAAACCCGGGAAATATATTTCGTCGGTAATGTGAAGATTCATCTAGATGACGTGGAGGAACTGGGCACTTTCATTGAAGTGGAGGCGATTGACGAGGACGGATCTGTTTCAGTGGATCGACTCAAGTCGCAATGTCGACATTTTTTCGACGCATTTGGTATTACTGAAGATGACCTGATTGCGGTATCCTATTCTGACCTGATACGAGCCTGGCACGCTAATTCGTAAAGTAACCCGGATTTGCGTCCGATACTCATGAGGCTGAAGGTTCTCCATCTTACAGTCCTCAACAGGTCAAATGAGTCTCAAATACAAAAGTGCGTTCGGGAATCAGTTCCTTCGCAAGCCTCCCTCGCAGGAAGAGGAAGGGCGAGCAGCCGTTGCTGGCCTGCTGGACCTTGGAAGCGACGGGACCGTCATCAGTGTAAACGCGGCCTTTGCCTCGCTCTTCGGCTTGAGCAGCCATCCTGACGCCTGTCTCAGCCAGCATTATCAGAAGCTGAGTGCGTCTCTATCTACGGCAGCATCCGCAATCGTTGAGAGCCTGATCGAAATACGACTGCGCCAATCCAGTTCTTGTGATTCACAAGACGTCATGCTGCAAGACGGCAGACTGCTTTCGATCGACTATATACCCATAGAAAACGGCAGCAATGCTGGCGGTCACAGGTGGATATTTACCGACGTTTCAGAGCAACGAAAGCACGAACAGAATCTCAAATTCAACGCCAACCTGCTTTCACAGGTAACTGATGCAGTCGTGACAATCGACAAGAACTTGTCGATCACATTCTGGAACAAGGGAGCGGAAGATCTGACCGGCTATTCTGCAGCGGCTGCGATAGGAAAAAGTCCGGCTGATATTTTGACGTTCCGATTCAATACGCAGCAGGATGAAGTCGGCGCATGGAAGATGTTAACGGAAACAGGATCATGGTCGGGTGATTTAGTAATATCAACACCGTATACCGCAAGCGAGAAACATATCTCGGCCTCTGCTACAGTCCTGAAAGATGATGATGGAAGCTATGGTGGCATTCTTGCAATTGTGCGTGACGAGACAGACCGTCGCGAAATGCAAGACCAGCTAATCCATCATGCCTACCATGATTTACTGACTGGACTTCCAAACCGGATGATGCTGCTCCGAACGCTCGACGGTCTTACTTCGGGTGAAGAGTCGGGGCGCAAATTTTCGCTGCTGTTTCTCGATCTGGATCGGTTCAAAATGGTAAATGACTCGATGGGGCATCACGCCGGAGACGCCTTGCTCAAGAAAATGGCAGACCGACTCCTCGATTGTGTTCGCGATGACGACATCGTGGCCCGGCTAGGGGGAGATGAATTTGCAATCCTGCTGCATGACCACGACACAGCCGAGATTACGTGTGAGGTAGCCGACCGGATAATGGCCAAATTAAAGCAGCCCTTTATTGTAGAGGCCCTCGAAATATTCAGCGAAGGCAGCATCGGTATCGTTGTCGGCGGTGAACACTACGACCTTGCCGAGGATATTCTACGGGATGCCGATGCCGCCATGTATCAGGCAAAAAGAGCCGGCAGGGCTCGCTATGAGATCTTCGACCGTAGCCAGCAGATGAAAGCGACAGAACGATTCCAACTTGAATCTGAACTGCGTCGGGCGATCGAACGAGATGAGTTAAGAGCCTACTTCCAGCCGATCGTAGACATCTCGGCTGGTGAGCTTGTCGGGTTTGAGGCTCTCCTCCGTTGGGCTCACCCCTCCAAAGGTATTATGACTCCTCACCAGTTCATCTCGATCGCTGAGGAATCGGATTTGATAATCGATTTGGACAAGTGGTTATGGAAAACTGCAGTTGACAAACTCGCGATCTGGACGCAACAGTTTGACGCAGCGCGTGAGCTTACGATAAGTCTTAACTGCAGCAACAGGACCTTCAATGCACCGGATCTTGCCGAATACGTGGGTGAGATATTGTCAGATTCAGGCATCGACGGGTCAAGGCTATTTATCGAGGTGACGGAGGGGGTGATTATAAACGATCCCGAAGCCGCTGTGGCTGAAATGATAAAGATCAAGAACTGCGGTGTTCGCATCAGCATCGACGACTTCGGCACCGGCTACGCGTCCCTCAGCGTTTTGCATCAACTTCCCATCGATATTTTGAAGATAGACAGGTCGTTTATCAAGCGGATGGATCGGCGCGATTCAGGCGGTACCATGCTGAAAACAATTGTCGATCTCGGCAACTCTCTCAAACTCGACTGTGTGGCCGAAGGTATTGAGACTCAGCGACAACTGGCTGTGCTTCGGGAAATGAAGTGTCGGTATGGGCAAGGCTATCTGTTCTCAAAACCACTCGACGGTGAACTGTCAGCTTCACTTATAGAGAAGAGCGAGCAATGGATCTCGGAAATATTCATTGAAGCTCGCAGAACACGAGAGTTCAAACTTTAAGCTTCTTTGCTTTCTTGTTCGGCAACCGGTCCCGACCGTATTATTATCGAGGATGCGTTAAAGCCGAAAAGGTCCTCTTCAGAAAACACCTGACGGAAATGATGCTCCTCAAAGAAGGGCTCAAATTTCGACGCGAACTCGTCCAGGCGTTTAAGATAGTAGGACGTGTCCTCATCAGGGTCCAGAGTAGTCCAATCTTCAGCCGGAGCGGCAGTTTCAAATGCCGGTGACGAGGTCGATCCACTTCGTCGTATGTAGTACTTGATCTGATCGCCGCTGACGGCTTGACGATCTCGACGTCTGGCGAGCTGGAGTGCAACTTCATAGGCTGCAGCTCTGCTCCGTTTCCCGTCACGTACATCCTTCTCATACTGCTCCAGTGAGTCGTGGAGTGTCTCAGATCTCGAGAATTCGTCCACAGAATCCCACGAATGTGACGTGATTTTTGAACGTTCTTCGAGAAACCGATCGTGCAGTGCCTGGACATCCCGGCGCAGTAGAGCACGTACTGAATCATAGACAAAGTCCCGGCCAAATCGTTCTGTCGCGCGGGAAATCAGCGACGACCCTTTGTACTTGATTGAGCCGTCGTCAGACAAAAGTGCGTAGTTCTTGATCTTGTACGACAGCATTCTGTCAAAAAAACCATCCACAACGAGATTGATCTGCTCGGGCAGGTGCGTATTCAAGCTGCCGACAAATGCCGATGCATCCGCCATCGAGACAATATCATCTGGCGGTTTGAAAAAGACGCCGTCAGTATCGACCTCGGCGACTATTCCGCCACGTCGTTCAATCTCGGCGACGATGATCTTCATGATCGATCTGCCGGTACGAGTTACCCGGTCTGCTTCGTCAAAGTCATTGAACAGTGCCAGCGAAAACCCAAGGTAGCCGTAAAATGCATTGATTAGAATCTTATAAGACGTCTGTCGGGCATCCAGCTCAGTTCGAATGATGTCGTCCTGCTCATCGCGCATTCTCTTCTTCGTCGACAGACGCAGATCCGTCAGCTCGCGGAGGAGCTTCTGGAACACTCCGAGGATATCATTGGCCGGCTCGATATTATACGAGAGCATTATCGACGGATACAGACTCTCCACATCGGCATACACAATGGGTCCCAGTATTCCCTGGAAATTGAGCGAAGTATAACCTCCGGAGATGGGTCTGCCCGAAGATGGTCGGGCAACAGACGTACGAGATTTGAGGTACTCAGACAACATCAGGGACTCGATCTTGATGCCGGGTCCTGTACGCGCCAACCTGCCATATTGAATCGGGACTTGCCTCGCCATATAAAAGTGTGCTCCAGACAGCCGTTCCGAAATCTGCTGTGTTTCGATCACATCATCAAGAGCGTACGACAAGACTCTGTCCGGATCCGTTTGCCAGGTCTCAGCAATTTTATCTCCGTCAATGTAGGTTCGATTACTTGCAGCAACACCAAAATGCCGAGCGATGTCCTTCAAGCCATAGCCCGGAAGATCGCGTTTGGACACGTCGTGTTGGAGTGCAAGAAAAAACGTATCAATCACATGGCGTCCCGGAATGTGGATGGCGGGAAAAGACATCATGCGTTCGGCGAATCGAATCGACGAGTCGAAATAGCGGTGGGGCAATCCTGTCCGGCCGATCTGGAAATCGATTTTGTACCGATCACAACGTTTTCGGATATAATCGAAATCAAACTTGAAGATGTTGTGTCCCTCAATGACATCGGGGTCTCGATCGATGATGTTCCTCATCATCTCCTGCAGCAGCTCGGGCTCTTCATGATCCAACGCTGACAGAACCAATTCCCAGCCACGGTTGTCGATCATCGAAACGATAATGATTCGGTCCGTTGGGTTAGCTGCGTTGGGGAATCCGTTTGGCGCATAAACCTCTATATCAAGCTGCAGGCGATGCAAATCGTCGAATGTCATTCCACCGAATGACATAATTTCATTCGACATCTGAAATTGAGAGACGCGGTCGTTCAAGAGATAGGAAGACAGGTTTGCCTGCCCGGCACGCGTTGGGCGTTCGTCAAGATAATCGAGCCCCCGCCAGAGCGACTCCCACGAATTGAAATGCGCCAGCCCGCGATAGTAATTCTCTCCTTCAAGCTTCTCAACGACGGGCGCTGTCCCACGAAAATCTTCGAACGCCTCAATCGATCGTACGAATAGAAACGGGTCGAACGAAATGTCCTCGTAAGACACCTTTTGATCGGAGCCGCGATAGAATACACGGTAGACCGCTCCCGAGTCAGATCGATCGCCAAGGGAGTGTATCGCTACAACGTGATTTGCCTGAACGACTGCGTCTGATTTGGATTCCAATCTTTCTACCGGACTCGGAGAACAGAGCCCTCGGCAACAACGAGTTCCGAATTCCCGCTCTCCGTTATCCGGATAAGATAAACGCCCGATGCTGATAATCCAGATTCGCGGGTTGTTACATCAATCGTTACGATCGGTCCTCGCACATCGTCGCTGAACCAAACACGCCGACCCATCAGATCGTAGATCGTCACGTCCATTGGCTGTGCGTGCGTCGGTATCTCAATGTTGACTGAAGAACTGAATGGATTCGGATACACCGAGACTTCGCCAGCTAACGGGACGGGATTATTGTCGATCGCGGTACTCAACTGCGTGACGTCCAGTCGATACATCGACCTGCCATGAGTACCCGCAAGAATATCCATAGTGGACTTGACATACTTCAGGTCATAAACGGGGACTGCCGGGAGACCATCGCCAAGGACGGACCATGAGAGGCCACCGTCTTCGGTGACAAACGCGCCGATGTCTGTGCCGACATATATGATGTCCTCCATAAAGGCATCGAGTGCAAGGGCGTTGATTGGCAGATCTGGCAGGTCAGAACTGATGTCCTCCCACGTGGCGCCGGCGTTGCGAGTCCTGAAAATATGTGGCTGCGGATCCCGCCACTTCAATCCTGAGAATGTTACGTAGGCTGTCTGCGGATCCGTTTCAGATACTGCTACCCGTGTTACCCAGCGCCGGGGGAGTCCTGCTGTGACATCAGTCCAGATATCGCCATAGTCCTGTGTGGTCCAAACCTTGCCATCATCAGTTCCCGCATAGATTGTATTTGCGTCGGACGGCGCAACTGCGATGGTTGTTACGCTTCCGAGGCGTGAACCCTGAGGGGAGGCAACAATGACCGGACTGACAGGTGACCAGGAGCCGGCTCGATTTGTCGACCGGTAAATCTTGTCTGTACCGAAGTAAAGCACGGTTGGGTCATGTGGATCCAAAATTGCCGGCGTCGACCAGTTCCGTTTCTCCGTCGACGAAATTCCGTTCGTTGCTCCTATGAAGGATGCGCCTCCGTTCGTCGATCGGGCGAAGTTTCCGTTCTGACTTTCAGCGTAGATATAATTGGGGTCCGTTGGATCGAGGATGGAATAGAAGCCATCGCCTCCGAAAATGAAGTCCCAGGTGCCATCCTCTTTGAGCCATGTGCCGTTGTCCTGGGTACCGCCAACGAGTCGATCAGGATTACTGGCGTCAAAGTTTATTTCGTAAAACTGCGTAATCGGGAGACCGTTTACCGGAATCCATGAGCTGCCCCCGGAGGTTGAAATGGCGATGCCTCCGTCATTGCCGGCAAGTATCCGATCGGGGTCAGAAGGATCGAACGCTAGTGCGTGGTAATCCACATGTGTTCCCGATGTTGAAGACCAGGTGTTTGATCCATTCGTTGACCTTCCGATCAGACCGTCGAGCACAAACACATGGTTCGGATCGGCCGGATCAACTCTTACCTGTCCAAAATACCAGCTGAACCCGAAACCGGCGCTGATGCCAGTAACCTGTGAGCCGGAGTCCACCCTGGACCACGCAAGTCCGGCATCAAACGATCTGTATAATCCAATGATTGTAAAGCCGTCCGTATAAAGTGCATATACCAGATCGGGCGAGCTTTCGCTGAACGACAGCCCGATTCGCCCGATCTGGGTCCGACCGGTTCCATCCTGCAGCGTAGCGGGATCGGGTAAACCGTTGTCAAATCCCAGTTCCTGCCAGCTTTCGCCCCCGTCAGCACTGCGATAGATGCCGCTGCTGTTACCGTAAAGAAATACTGAACCTTCGGGTCGTCGAACACGCTCCCAGGTTGCTGCCAGGAGCACATCTGCATCGTCAGGTTTCTGTGCGATATCAATGACTCCTGTAGAGTCGTTGACGAAGAGAACCTTTTCCCACGAGGCTCCAGCATTGTCGCTGCGGTAGACACCACGGTCGGGGTCTGGGGAGAAATACGAGCCAACGGCCGCGACAAAAATCCGGTCATGATTTTCTCTGTCAACAATGACACGACCGATGCTGGTGGTTTCTACGAGGCCCGACAGCTGCCACGAAGTACCGGCGTCGACTGACTTGAACAGGCCACCGCCAGCAAAATTATTGTGGCCGCCATTCGCTTCTCCCGTGCCGACGTAGACGATGTCGGAGTTTACCGGATCGACGGCGATGTCACCGACTGTCAGGATGTTCTGATCATCGAAAACAGGCAGCCACGAAATACCTCCGTCAACAGATTTCAGGACGCCACCTGTGGCCGCTCCCGCGTATACTGTGTCCGGCCGAAGAGGATCGAATTCGATGTCAACGATACGACCTCCGACATTTGACGGGCCTTCGAAATCCCAGCTGCCCGGAGCCTGCTTGGCACTTCTTTTTTTGCGCTCTATTGTATCCAGGGCATCACGATATACGAATTTGTCTGCCTGATAAAACGGAAATGTTCGCTGAATGAAATGCCAGTCTGACGGAAACGATTTGTCGACGGATGAAACGGGTGCGTCGTCGCTGTCACCAGTATTACAGCCTGCAACGGAGAAGAACAACAGCGCGAAGAGTGTAGGGCGTAGTAATTTCATGACCGTAAGTATCTGAAATCTCAGCTAATGTTTCCTGCTGTGCACGTCGAAGTACCCGCGTCCTAAGGTTTGTCCGTAATAAGCGATACATACCGTATCTTAGTCCCATGATCGACTCACAAGTTAACATAGTTCTTGATGCAATCGGCAAACGATTTAGAAATCGCGTGCTGTTCGAAGATGTCAACCTGAACATTGTATCGGGTGAGCGTGTGGCGATTACCGGGTCCAACGGTTCCGGAAAATCGACGTTGCTGAAAATAATCGGCGGTTTATTGCGGCCGACGGCAGGTGCTGTATCTATCCATGTCGACGGTACAATTGTTGATCCCGAACAGCACAGCCTTGCGTTCGGGTATGTGGCCCCGGCATCGAATGTGTACTCCGGTTTGTCGGGCCGCGAAAACATCGAGTTCATTCAGTCCTTCTATTCGCGATCCAATGCGACCGCAGACGAGATCCTGGAACGTGTTGGTCTTGGTGATGCAGGTGATCGTGCCGTCGGTGAGTATTCTTCCGGGATGATTCAACGCGTCAAACTTGCCTGTGCCATGGTTGGAAATCCTGATGCCCTGCTGCTCGATGAACCATTTTCGAACCTTGACTCGCAGGGTGTCGACGTCGTTGAAGGTATCATCGAAGAGTTTGTGGCGAGCGGCAAACCGGTCATGATCGCCACTAATGTTGGTGATGAGGCAGCCCGCTGCGACCGGCGAGTAGACATTGAAGATTACAAACGTGTCCCGGTCAGCAAGGGCGGGTAAATCCTACCGCCGCAAGTCGAACGGTCCGTGCACCCGCTTCCAGCAGCGGAACAGCCAAGTGCGATGCAGTGGCACCCGTAGTAACAATATCGTCTACAATAATTACGTCTTTGCCACGTATTGTGTCGACCTTGTCCACCGAAAATGCATCTGTCAGATTTCGCTGGCGTTCCTCATGCGAAAGGCCTATCTGAGTTCTTGCATAGGCAACTCGACTGACTGCATCAACTACGCACGCGATGCACAGCTTCGATGCGAACCCCTCCGCGATGTATGCGCTCTGGTTATACCCTCTCTCCAACAGTCTCAACCGGTGGACCGGTACCGGAATTACAAGTGGATCGAGGTAGTCAGTCCAGGTCTCTGGGAGGGATGCGGCAAGATCGTCGCCCAACAGCGTGCCTATGTACGGTCGGTTTTCATACTTCAGGTACTGATGCAGTTTGCGAAGGGGCCCAAACTTGTCAAAGAAGAATTTGACGAAAATGTCTGAGAAAAGACCTTCTGAAATGATATGATCAAGGTCTTCAAGAAGCTCGTAGCGGTCGACTTGCTCAATATCTCCAAAGCATTTCCGGCACAACACCGCGTCAGGATGGACCGGTTTACGACAGTAGTAGCACAAAGACGGGTAGACAAGGCTTTTGAAGGCAGTGAGGTCGAATGCGGGCGGTCTGTCACCTTCTGAAGTCAGCCTTAGTCGGTTTTCCATGTCGTTATGACATTAATTATGTCACTTCGTACCCTGACAGCGTCCGGATTCAGGTAATCTTGATTTAGTGTCACACTATATTGAGACAGATAGGGGAGTCTACGTACTGGCACGGCGATTGCTGTTCCTTTGACCGTCCAGAGAATCAATAAGGAGTTTTATGGCAACCAGAGAGCGACGGGGAATGGTAATCAAGAATACGGATACCCGACCTGTGACTATCGCGATGACTACCAGAACGATCGAACTTCCGCCCGGCGGCGAAAAACCTGTCACGGCAGATGAAGTGAAAGATGGCACACTGCGTGACCTGCTGCAGGTCCGGGCGATCTCAATTGTACGCCCGACAACAGCAGAAGAGGAAGAAGAGCTGGCTGCGGAACTACACAACTCAACAAGATAGGCTGAATGGCAAGGGTACTGGCGCTTGAGCCCTGGTATGGCGGGTCTCACAAGAATTTTCTCGATGGCCTGCAGAAGCACAGTAGCCATGACATACGGACCATAACCATGACCGCCCGATTTTGGAAATGGCGGATGCAGGGTGGTTCAGTTACGTTGGCGCGTAAAGCACTTCAGATAGACGATTCGTTCGAGCCGGATGTGATCCTTGCGACAGACATGGTTAATCTGCCTGGCTTTCTCGCACTGACACGCCAACGGTACGCAAACCTGCCGGTGATAATGTTCTTCCACGAAAACCAGCTGACCTATCCGCTGGCCGAGGGACAGAAAAGAGATTATACGTACGGCTACATCAATTACCTCTCGTGCCTTGCTGCAGACCGCGTTGTCTTCAACAGTCAGTTTCATTTCGACGAAATGCTCGAGAACCTGCCGGCGCTACTGAAGCAGTTTCCTGACTACACACATCTCAACACCGTGCAGGAGATACGGTCTAAAAGCTCGGTGCTCCATCTTGGGATGGATCTACAGGCGCACGACCAGTATGCCGAATATTATTCTCCCCATCGATGGGGACCCGGAATGGAACCACCAATAGTTCTGTGGAATCAACGCTGGGAATATGACAAAAACCCGGAGGGGTTCTTCCGGTTGATGAATCGTCTGGATGACGCCGGTCACAAGTTCAGGCTGATTCTCGCAGGTGAACATTTTGAAGAGCAGCCATACGGTTTTGACAAAGCATTCGAGCGTTACGCGGACCGCATTTTGCACTACGGGTATGCGGAGAACTTCGAAGAATACAGCCGCCTTCTTCATCGCGCGGATATAGTCGTTTCGACATCGATCCACGAGTTTTTTGGAATAGCCCTGCAGGAAGCTATCTACTGCGGCTGTCATCCGTTCCTGCCGAACGGATTGAGCTACCCTGAACTCATCCCGTCGAGCTTGCACAAACCTCTTTTGCACGCGCCCGTGCTATACGATGACGAGGAGCAACTATTCCAATACATGGCCAGCGTTTTGAAAGGGGAGGAAAGACCATTGCCGGTCTCAACGCTCCGCCAGATCTCAGAGGCTCTCGACTGGCGTACGCACGTTGAAAAATACGATAGGGTAATCGAGGAACTGATCGGTGAGCGGGCGGCAGTTATAGCGTGATCACTCTGCGACGGCGGGTTTCATTGCCGCCTATCCGCGTCGGACAGAGCAGAAAAAAGAGTCAGCTGCGGCAGATCACATGTTGGAGATCAGTGCGTTCGCAAACTCGCTCGTCTTAAGAAGAGATGCCTTATCCATCAACCGATGGAAATCGTACGTGACTCTTTTCTGTGAGATCGTTTTTTCCAGGCCTGCAATGATCAGGTCAGCAGCTTCGTTCCAGCCCATGTGGCGAAGCATCATTTCTCCGGATAGAATCAACGATCCCGGGTTTACCTTGTCCTGACCGGTATACTTCGGCGCCGTTCCATGGGTTGCTTCGAAGATGGAGTGGCCGGTGTCGTAGTTGATGTTTGCTCCCGGAGCGATACCGATACCCCCAACCTGTGCTGCAAGGGCATCAGAGATGTAGTCGCCATTCAGATTCAGTGTGGCGATTACTTCGTACTGGTTCGGACGTGTCAGAATCTGCTGAAGGAAGGCATCCGCAATAACATCCTTGATGATGATTCCGTTTGGCAGCTGACACCAGGGACCACCGTCGATCTCGACTGCGCCGAATTCTTCTTTGGCAATCTGATAGCCCCAGTCACGAAACGCACCTTCGGTAAACTTCATGATGTTGCCCTTGTGGACAAGGGTAACGGAGTTTCGGCGTTGCTGTTTTGCGTGGTTGATTGCTGCCCGGACAATTCTAGCTGTTCCCTGCTTCGATACAGGCTTGATTCCAATTCCGCTTGTTTCAGGAAATCGAATCGAGGTGACGCCCATTTCATTCAGGAGGAAATCCAGCATTTTTTTGTTGGACTCGGTGCCGGCCTGGTATTCGATTCCGGCATAGATATCCTCCGAGTTTTCCCGGAAAATGATCATGTCTACCTTTCCCGGATCTTTCACCGGCGAGGGGACGCCCTCGAAGTAGCGGACGGGCCGGACACAGGCAAACAAGTCGAGCTTCTGACGCAGAGCAACGTTCAGAGAGCGGATGCCTCCGCCGACAGGTGTTGTGAGGGGACCCTTGATGGCGACAAGGTGATTCCGAACCGACCTGAGGGTATCTTCAGGAAGCCATTCGCCATACTTTTCGTTGGCCTTCTCGCCGGCATAAACCTCGAACCAATCGATTTTTCTTTTGCCACCGTACGCCTTCTCGACGGAAGCGTCAAGGACCCGCTTCGTCGCAACCCAGATGTCTGGTCCAATTCCATCTCCTTCAATAAAGGGGATGATCGGGTTGTCCGGGACGTTGAGGTTACCGTTGCGGAGCGTAATCGATTCTCCGGTTGTTGGTGACTTCAAGTGCGAATAGGGTTCCATAGCAATGGGAGGGGTTGATCGTTTTGATAATGCTTCGCAAAATACGTAGCAGTATCAGCCTAACAAACACAATCGTGGTTGTTATTCGATTCTTAAAGCTTGCCGAACAGAGCGCGGAATCGAAGTTCCCAGACTTTGAACATTGCCTCCCGAACAATAGACTTACTCATCTTCGACTGACCCTCGGTCCGTTCCACGAACACGATTGGGACCTCTAAAAGTCGAAACCCCTTTTTCCAGGCCCGGTAGTTTAGCTCGATCTGAAACGAGTACCCGTTGGATCGAACCCGTTCGAAGTCTATTGCCTCAAGTACCGACTTTCGGAAGCACTTGAATCCGGCCGTGACGTCTTTTACGGGTATCCTCGTGATCAGCCGGGTATAGATGCCGGCCCCGTAGGAGAGAACCAGACGCTGCAGTGGCCAATCGACGACGCGTACACCGTCGATGTAGCGAGAACCAATTGCCAGGTCGGCACGATCCTCAAGGACTGGCTGAAGCAGTTGCTCAAGGTCGTTCGGATTGTGAGAAAGATCGGCATCCATTTCACATATGAATTCGAATCCTCGATCAAGCGCATACCTGAATCCTGCGAGGTAGGCAGTTCCCAATCCTTGTTTACCCTCGCGCTCAATCAAATGTATTCGATCAGGAAACCGCTCGGAGAGACCGCGAACTAGATCTGCAGTGCCGTCGGGTGACCCGTCATCGACGACGATGATTGAGAAACCACTAGGTAGATCCATTACTTTCTCGACAACCGCAGTGATGTTTGCGGATTCGTTATATGTCGGAATGACAACAACAGGTCGCTGCATCATGGAGAGGATGTCCGCCGGAAAGGCTGGACGCGGTTGTGTGAATGATTCGCGCCCGCAAATAGTAACAAATTACGTGATTCAGCGCCTGATATTTTGCTGAATAAATGTCAACGTCTGGGAAACCAACTCCTCAGGTATCTCGACCTTGGCTGTACTCGTCAGGCGAACAGTCTGTTTGTATTGCTCGAAGTATTGCATGCACATCTTGCACTTCGCTACGTGAGAGTCGAAGTCCGCAACGGTTTCTTCGTCAAGTACACCTTCCATGTAGTCGGCCAGAAATCCATCAACATCCTGGCAGGATGGTTCAGATGTGAACAGTTTTGAGATAAGGAGTTTAAACAAAGCGAGTAGTATTTATGGTAAGTCTTATTTCAGTTCTGCAGTGAGCAGCTTTTTCAGTGCAAGCCGGGCACGGTGCAAGCGAACGCGAACAGCTCCTTCACTGATGTCAAGCATCGAGGCTACATCTGAAGTAGACATTTCCTCTATGTCTCGGAGTGTTACAACAATTCTATAGTCTTCGGGTAAGCGTAGTATGGTTTCGTGAACGATTCTTTTTCGTTCATCTGATTCTATCAGTTTTTGAGGATCCCACGCCTGGTATCTTTCGCGTCGCATGCCGACCATGTACTTCGGCTGCAGGCGGTCAAGATCCTCCTCTGACAACGTTTCGTATCGAGTAAGTTTACGTCGTGCTGCGCGAGCGAGGTTAATGCCGATAGCATACAACCAGGTCGTAACCTTCGACTCACGGCGAAACGTGCCAAGTCTCTGGTAGGCCTGAAGAAACGTTTCTTGCAGAACGTTACGGGCTTCTTCTTCGTTGTTGAGAACCCGCATTATTACACGAAACAGCCTGGCACTCTCGTTTTCCACGAGTTGCTCGAAAGCGTCGTGATCACCGCTTAGCAGAGCTTCAAGGTCGATCTGTTCCAGAATATCGGGTCGGCTTATTCAACGGAGCGAAACACCGGTCGTAACGACCAGGTTCCTGAGGTGTTCAATGTTAAAACGTGACCCATTCGGAGTCAAGAACCAGTTACGGCTGAAAGCAGAGGAAGCCGCTCTGGAGACGGAATATCAATGAACTTTGATCAAACAAACAAGAATCAATTATTTCGTACATTTAAGGCTCATGGTGTTACACTCCATTTCGCCCGAATTTTCAGGACGCAACGGGCAAAAGATGCGTCGGAACCGGCTTTAAACGAATATGGCAAGCGAACTGACCAAGAAACAGTCCAACGGCAGCGACACGGCGATCTACTCCAGTCAGAAGGTTTTGGAGCAGCGCGACAAGTTTCGGCACTACACGAGCGAAGCGATCGACCACACTGCACTTGATCTGGCTCCGGAAACCCTGTTGAAGATGTATGAGAACATGCTGCTTCAACGCCGTTTCGAGGAGCGTGCGTCGCAGATGTATGGCAAGCAAAAGATTGGCGGATTCCTTCACCTCTATATCGGACAGGAAGCGATATCTACAGGTACCGCCAACGCCATCAATATTGGACAGGACTCAGTGATCACGGCGTATCGCGATCACGGCATAGGTCTGGCCCTTGGGATGTCACCCAACGAATGTATGGCTGAGCTGTTTGGGCGATCGGGCGGTTCTTCCAAAGGCAAGGGAGGCTCCATGCATTACTTCAGCAAAGAGCTCGGCCTGTTCGGGGGACACGGCATAGTAGGTGCACATGTCCCTCTTGGCGTAGGTATAGGCTTCGCTCACAAGTACAAAGAGGACGGTGGTGTATGCATAGTCTTTCTGGGTGATGGTGCAGTAGGACAAGGCGCGTTTCACGAAGCGTGCAACCTTGCCGGTGTCTACCAGCTACCGGTGGTGATAGTTGTCGAGAACAATCAGTACGCAATGGGTACTGCCGTTGATCGTGTTTTTGCTGAAACCGATTTCTACAGGCACGCACCGGGTTACAATATGCACGGAGCACTCGTGAACGGCATGAATGTGCTCGATGTCTATGCCGCGATTCGGGATTACGCAGAGATGGCTCGCAACAACGAACCGAGTCTTCTCGAGATCAGGACTTACAGGTATCGTGGCCACTCAATGTCCGATCCTCAGAAGTATCGAACGAAAAAGGAAATGGATGCCAAGAAAGACGAGGATCCGATCATTCAGCTCAAAGCCTACCTGATTGATCATGGTCTCAGCGACCACGGCTCGCTCGACGAAATCGACGAGAAGGTCAAGAAAATCGTGATGGAGTCTGTTGAATTTGCTGATAACAGCCCGCATCCAGAGTTGTCGGAAATATACACCGACGTCTATGCCGGCGATGATTATCCATTCCTCTCATAAACCATACTACAGAATACGGTAATGGCGACACTCCAGTACAGGGAAGCTCTGCGAGCAGCAATGACTGAAGAGATGATCCGGGACGATCGTGTCTTTCTGATCGGTGAAGAGGTAGCAGAATACAACGGTGCGTACAAGGTAAGTGAAGGTATGCTGGATCAGTTCGGTCCAAAGCGTGTCATCGACACACCCATCAGTGAAAATGGGTTCAGTGGATTGAGCATCGGTGCAGCGATGAATGGACTCAGGCCGATCGTGGAGTTCATGACCTTCAATTTTTCTTTTGTCGCAATCGATCAGATCATTAATAATGCTGCGAAGATTCGGTACATGTCAGGCGGACAATTCAGTGTGCCCATTGTATTCAGGGGTGCGAATGGTGCGGCCGGCCAGCTAGCTGCCACACACAACACCTCGACAGAGTCTATCTACGCGACAACCCCCGGGCTAATTGTCGTTGCACCTTCGAACCCAGACGATGCAAAGGGTTTGCTGAAAACGGCTATTCGAGATGATAATCCGGTTCTCTTCATGGAGAGCGAAGTCATGTTCGGTCTCAAGGGTGAGGTGTCCGATGAGGAAGATTACACGATTCCGATTGGCAAAGCCAGGATTGCCCGGGAGGGAAAAGACGTAACTATTGTGGGGCACAGCAAGAGCTACTGGTTGGCTCTCGAAACCGCCGATGCGCTGGCGAAAGAAGGCTACGACGCCGAGGTGATCGATCCCCGGACCATTCGGCCTTTGGATATCGATACAATCGCTGAATCAGTCAAGAAAACAAATCGCTGTGTCATCATCGATGAAAGCAGCCCATTTGCAAGCATCTCTTCCGAGATGGTTTATCAGCTTCAGTCCAAAATATTTGATTATCTGGATGCACCAATCCTGAGAATTACATCAAAGGACACACCGGCACCGTATGCCAAGAACCTGATGGAGTATTACATGCCACAGGTCTCAGACGCAGTAGCGGCCTGCAAGCAAGTAATGTATGTCTAGTCCATTATAGACCCACCTAACAAACACAAATTAAAAGCGATGGCAATAGCTGTTGAAATGCCGAAGATGAGTGACACCATGGAAGAGGGTGTCCTGGTAGAATGGCAGGTAGAAGAAGGAACTGCAGTTTCAGCCGGCGACATTATCGCACAAGTCGAAACGGATAAGGCTACGATGGACCTGGAAGTTTACGACGACGGTGTGCTTCTGAAAAAGGTGGTTGCAGAAGGAGAGGCTATTCCCATCGGTGGTTTGATAGCCGTTCTTGGAAACGAAGGAGATGACATTTCTGCGATTCTTGGCAAGTATCAGGACGGAGCACCGGCAGCACAGCCAACAGATAGTGCAACCGAAGTAGACAATGAACCAGATGTTGACAGTGAGTCGATAGATATCGCCGAGCCGTCGGGTGATGGCTCGGTCATGGAAACGGTTGAAGCGGTTACAACACCATCGGGAACCGGTGGACGTATTTTGTCCTCACCTTTGGCTAGACGCCTGGCGAACGAGAACAATCTTAGTTTAACAAGGATATCCGGATCGGGCCCGCAAGGTCGTATTATTAAGAAAGATGTCGAAGCGGCACTCGCCTCGGGCGTTTCAGGTATTTCCACACAAGCGCTTCCGGACGACAGTCCTCCTGAGATAGTCAAGCTTTCGCAGATGCGGAAGGCAATCGCTCGCCGCCTGGCATCAAGCAAATTCTCGTCACCACACTTCTACCTGACGATAGACGTGGACATGGTCAACGCGATTTCATTCCGTGAGCAGGCCAACGCAAATGTAGAAGAGTCCGGCGATCCCAAGATCTCTTTCAACGACTTGATTACGAAGGCCTGTGGAATGGCGTTGTTGAGGCATCCTGGTGTCAACTCGTCCTTCGATGAGCAAAAAGGCCATATCGCGTATCACAAGAATGCACATGTCGCGGTTGCGGTCGCGATTGACGACGGACTTATCACTCCTGTTGTTCGTCACGCAAGTCATAAGTCACTTCGACAGATAGCTGTTGAAACGCGGGAGCTTGCCGCCAAGGCACGAACAAAGAAATTGCAGCCGGAGGAATACGAAGGTTCGACGTTCACCACCAGTAATCTGGGAATGTTTGGTATCGATGAGTTCACCGCAATTATCAATCCTCCCAACTCCTGTATCCTGGCAATCGGGACGATACGCGATATTCCTGTCGTAAAGGATGGAGAAGTCGTTCCAGGAAAGCAGATGAAACTGACCATGTCTTGTGATCACCGGTCGGTGGATGGTGCCTCCGGTGCTCAGTTCCTTGAGACAGTAAGAATGTTGCTTGAGAATCCCGTCCAGATGATACTGTAGGCAACCGGGCAGCAGTGCGAATAGCGCATATTTCTGATATACACTTCGGGCGGATCTCCGCTGATGGAATTGTCGATGCCCTGGTGGAGGAGATAAACGATTCTGACGTCGATCTTGTGGTCGCGTCGGGTGATCTGACACAGAGAGCCCGCAGGTGGCAGCTGAGGTCGGCGAAAAAGATGCTTGATTCGTTTAGCCCACCCGTCGTCGTTGTCCCGGGAAACCACGATGCCTACGCCTGGTGGTATCCCTTTCACCGCCTCGCGGTCCCGGTTAGACGTTATCGAAAATACATATCAGATGATCTATCTCCCGTAGTGGAGATGCCGGATCTTGCGCTGCTTGGTATTTCATCCGTGCACGGGTGGACGATAAAGTCCGGGCTTGTCCGGAAGCGAGATCGTCAGCACATCGAGGAGTTCTTCAAGCGGGACGATACACGGTTCAAAATTCTCGTTGTACATCATCACCTTGTGGGGATGCCTGAATTTGGAAGGCATGACGTAAGTCTTTTCGGTCGGAACGCATTTTCACTCATCTCCGATGCAGGAGTGAACCTTGTCTTGTCGGGGCACCTTCACCGCTCGCATGTAGAAGTATTCGAACGAGCGGATGCAGCGCCGCTGGTCGTAGCAAGTGCGGGTACAGCAACAAGCGACAGGGGCCGTCCACGTGTGCACTATGAGAACCACTATAATATGATAGATGTCGACAAGGCGTCATTTCAAATTGAAGAGCGCAGGTTTGTTGCATCAATCCGGCAATACGAGCGTGAGCGCATTTCTACGCATCCAAGAAACGCATCGTGACAGATAAGAGGGCCACCGGACAGCAAGGGAAGGCCCTCGACATCAAGGGTTGGCTGGAGTACAGTCAACTGCATATAGGTCTGGTGGCGATTGCGCTTTGCAGTGCATCATACAGTCTGCTCGAATCTCAAAGAAATGAGGTAGTAGTTCTACTCTGTTTCTGTGGTGCAACCGTCGTGTACGTTTTCGACCGGCTCGTCCATGACGGGGCCGACGAGGCGAATCACCCTTCACGCACCAGATGGTTCGAGGCCCATCGGTCTCATATCTGGTGGCTATCACGTCTGCTTGCAGTGGCCTGTGTGCCACTTGTGTGGATGTTGAATCCGCTCCAGATCTTGTTGGCTGCAATCCTGGCAAGCATCGGATTAGGGTACGTCGTTCCGCCGCGGCCATTGCGAGATCTCAGGCGACTCAAGCCATTCCTCATCGCCGGAGCATGGACAATTGCCGTGGTAGGGCTGGCCGGACTTGACGCAGGTATCAATCGCGGCAGCGTACTGCTACTTCTCGCGTATCGTTTTGCCTATCTGGTCCCGAACACCATGATCTCGGATCTGCTTGATGCACCGGGCGATCGCGACGTTGGATACGAAACCGTAGCTACGACACTGACGATTCCACAGGTTAAGGCGGTGGTTCTCGTCAGCATCATATGTGCAGTCGGTATACTGCTCTCAGGACTATCATTTGGAGTGCTCCCGGCAATCGTTGTACTCGATGCTGCAGGAATGCTGATCTACCTACCATTCGTAGGCAACGAGGTTACCGGCGAACGAAAGAGGTTTTTCCTCGATTGTGCACTAATATGGCCGCTGATACTGGTTTTTGTTTGAAATGCATAAAAGGCGCAGCCCCGAATCATTCTATCTTCGACCGAAGTACAACCGGTCTCGGGCACTAACGAATGCCCTTCGTTCGTTTATGAACAAGGATTCCTAGATTTAATTGATGTAAAATAATTCCGGTATCTCCAAACGTGGTACGATTTCTAGCACTAATTCTCGTCGCTCTGTCGGCAGCACCTGTAGACACTATTAATGCGCAGGTCACTCCCGAGCCTGTTAAAGTTGACCTTGATTTCGCATCGTTCGCATACGATGGTAGCAACTCGCTTGTCGAGTTGTACCTGGCTGTCGATGCGGCGTCGCTTGAGTTTGCGCAGTCTGAAAATTTACTTCGAGCATCACTGCCACTGAATGTTGCGATCACAAGAGGTACAGATGTAGATCTCGAGGGTACAACCGTTGATTCAGTCTGGCAGGATTCGCTGTCACTCGACTTCGTTCTGAGCGACACGTCGGGGCTGCAGGAGGGACAATACTTCGTGCATCAGATTCGATCGACTGTTCCTCCGGGTGAGTACCGGATTGAAGTCGAAGTTCCGGCAAACGACGATGAGATGCGCGCACCGCTTCTGCTGCAACGGGATCTTGTCGTCCCGGATTTTTCTGACCAGTCCCTGGTGGGTCTCTCTGACCTGACGCTCGCGACGAGTATAGAAAGAAGCGACGATCGCGAAAGCCAGTTCTACAAAAACGGACTTTCGGTTCGGCCGAACGCGAATCAGCTTTTCGGTAACACCCTCAAAAATATTTTCTACTACGTGGAAGCATATAACCTCGCTGCTGCTACCGGAGGTGATGATTATGTATCTCTGGTATACATCTCGGAGGCGAACACAGCCTCCCCGGAGGGTGGACTGCAGAAGCGAAGCCAGCGGCCGGCACAGTCGCCAGATGTAATTGTTGGCTCGTTTGATATCTCCACGCTTCCGAGTGGTTCATACTTCCTGAAGGTTGCACTGTTGAACATGGATAACGAGGCGCTGGTCGAGCAGGGCCGGAAGTTTTTTGTCTACAACCCGTCGGTTCAGCGCGAGCTGCCGTTAGCAGCTGAGGTCACGTTCGAAACGAGCGAATTTGCCAGCATGTCAGAAGAGGAAGTCGATCTGGCGTATGACCGAATCGACATAATTACAACCCAGCAGGAGCGTCGTCGTGCAAGGGCAACGAAGGATCTCGATGGCCGACGCAGGTATTTGATGGACTTCTGGCACAAACGGGATCCGAACCCCGGCACGCTGTCAAACGAATTCAGAGATGAGTTCTATCAGCGGATCCAGTTCGCAAATGAACGATACTCAACGGGCTTTTCGGAAGGCTGGCAGACTGATCGAGGTCGAATAATCGTTAAACATGGTGTTCCGGGGAACGTCGAGCCGCATTTGTATGACCGGGACAAGGTTCCTCACGAGATCTGGGAGTACAATAACATCCCGGGAGAAGGCCAGGCGATTTTCGTCTTTGCTGACAGGTCTGGCTTTGGCGAGTTTGAGCTGATCCATTCGACCGTAACGGGTGAGAGACGCCTTTCAAACTGGCAGACGGAGCTTCTCAAGTAGCCCGTTCCTGAAATTTCTGCGCATGGTTTGTATCATCCTTGCAAATTGCGCAATTTCGTTACCGTCAATTAGGGTGTAATGGATTCGGTTGCGCACGTGAAGCACGTCTACGTTTCAAGCTTACATACTCATGTCGGCGAACAAGTAGTTTTAAAGGGTTGGGTGTACAATAAGCGCGACTCCAAGGGTCTTGCCTTTATTGAACTAAGGGATGGAAGCGGTCTCGTCCAGTGTGTTGTTTCCGAAGCAGAGGTTGATCAGGATGTCTGGACGTCAAGTCAGCTTCTGACTCAGGAGACATCTCTGACAGTCACTGGAACAGTCGCGGAAGATGAGCGACAGATTGGAGGTGTCGAGGTTCAAGTCGCAGGTCTTGAGATCGTCGGGATGTCTGAAGACTACCCCATCACCCCAAAGGAGCATGGAGTTGATTTCCTGATGAACAATCGGCACCTGTGGCTGCGTAGTCGGCGGCAGTGGGCCATCATGAGGATCCGGAATCAGGTGATTATGTCGATCCATAATCTATTCCAGGAGCAGGGTTTCGTACAGATGGATGCCCCTGTTCTGACCGGGAATGCTGTTGAAGGAACCTCGACATTGTTCGAGATGGATTACTTCGACGAAAAGGCATACCTGACACAGTCCGGCCAGTTGTATGGTGAGGCCATGGCCATGGCCATGGGCAAGATCTACACATTTGGCCCGACGTTTCGTGCGGAGAAGTCCAAGACGCGCCGTCACCTTACCGAGTTCTGGATGATCGAACCAGAGATGGCTTTCTACGATCTCGACATGAACATGGACCTGGCGGAAGATCTGATTGTTCGAATTGTCTCAGATGTCCTGAAGAATTGTTCGGTTGAACTCGACGTCCTTGAACGCGATCGCGAGCCTCTGGAGCGCGTGACAAAAGGTTTCCCTCGAATATCCTATACGGAAGCTGTAGATCTGCTGCGTTCCGACAAGACGGCCGGGATGTTTGACAAGATGGAAAACGATCTTGCCGACGAAGAGAAAGCATTAAATGAAGAGCTGTCTGAGAACAAGTCGCGATACGGTCAGGCTAAGAAATGGGAAAAGCGCAAGTTTGATGCGCGTGAAATTGAGATTACCAAGAGGCTCTCGGATATCGAGGAAGACCGGCGTAATCTGCCAAACTGGAAACAATCTGCAACGGAGTTCGAGTGGGGAGGAGATTTTGGTGGCAGTGATGAGACGGTCCTTACCTGGCACTTCGACAAGCCTATCATTGTGCACAGATTTCCGGCGGATATCAAGGCGTTTTACATGAAACGGGATGAATCTGATGACCGACTTGCTCTGGGGATTGATGTTCTGGCGCCCGAGGGGTACGGAGAAATCGTCGGCGGTGGCGAGAGGGCGACCGACATTGATTTTCTGATGCGCCAGGTACGCGATCACAATCTCCCGGCGGAAGTCTTCCAGTGGTACTTCGATCTACGACGGTTCGGTTCGGTGCCGCATAGCGGATTCGGAATAGGGCTTGAGAGAACGATTACATGGATCTGCAAGCTACCGCATCTGCGGGAAGCGATTCCATTTCCCCGGTTGATGGGGAGGCTTAACCCGTAGACGTTGTTGTCGTA